>DASYBY010000037.1:0-2491 GCA_036500525.1 Baekduia sp.
CCCTCGCGGGCGAAGCCGGCCTTCTCCAGCGCCCGGGTGGAGCGCGCGTTGTCGGGGTTGGAGTAGGCGCCGAGGCGCTCCAGCGCGCAGACGTCGAACGCCAGGTGGGCGATCAGCGCCTTGGACTCCGCGTTGGCGGCGGTCCCCCAGTGCTCACGCCCGATCCACGTGCCGACCATCGCACGGCGATCGCGGCGGCTCAGCTCGCCGAGGCCGGTGACGCCGATCGGGCCGTGGTCGCGGTGCTCGATGACGAAGTCGAGCTGCTCGCCGGCCTCGCGGTGGGCGTGCTGGGCGGCGATCCACCGCGCCGGCTCCTCGACCGTGCGGTACGGGCCCCACGAGAACCAGCGCGTGACCTCGGCGTCGCGGGCCAGCGCGAAGAGCGCGGGCGCGTCGTCCGGGGCCGGCAGGCGCAGCGTGATCTCTGGTCCGCGAAGCTCCATCGCGGGCATCATGGCGAATCATGCTGGCGATCCTCTACGACATCCACGGCAACCGACCCGCGCTGGAGGCCGTCCTCGACCACGCGCAGGAGCAGGGAGCCGACCGCTTCCTCCTCGGCGGCGACTACTCGGCCTTCGGCGCGTGGCCGGTGGAGTGCGTGACGGTGCTGCGCGCCCTGCCGGACGCCACGTGGATCCGCGGCAACTGGGAGCGGTGGCAGGCCGAGCCCGGCGCGCTGCCCGACGACGCGACCATCCAGGGCGCGGCGGCGTGGGTGAACGAGCAGCTGGGCGAGGCGCTCGTAGCCGAGCTGGCGGCGCTGCCCGCCTCGGTCGTCCTCGACGACACGCTCTTCTGCCACGCGTCGCCGGGCTCCGACATCGAGCCGTTCAGCCCCGAGGCCGACCCCGACGGCGACGACCAGCTCCTGGCCGGCGTGGCGCAGCGGCGCGTCGTCTTCGGCCACACGCACCGCCAGTTCGCCCGCCGCTCGGCCTCCGGGATCGAGCTGGTCAACGCCGGCAGCGTCGGCCTGCCGTGGGACGGCGACGAGCGCGCCGCGTACGCGACCCTCGACGACGACGGCCAGGTCGGGCTGCACCGCGTGACCTACGACTACGAGACGGCGCGGCGCGCGCTGGCGGAGATCGAGGAGGCGTGGACGGTGCGGACGGGGCGGCGGCTGGAGCAGGCGCGCTTCGACGTGTGAGCCGCGGGGCGGCTCAGGCCGCCGCGACGCCCCGTGGCGTCCCCGGCACGGCTGGGGCGTCGGGCAACAGCGTGTGGAACGCCGCGCCGCCGTCGGCCACCGAGGACTCCACGTAGATCCGGCCGCCGTGGCGCTCGGCGATGCGGCGGCAGATCGCCAGCCCGATGCCGGTCCCGATGAACTCGTCGCGCCCGTGCAGCCGCGTGAACATCGCGAAGATGCGCTCCTGGTCGGCGTTGGGGATGCCGATCCCGTCGTCGGCGACGGTCACGACCGTCCCGCCGATCGTCCGCCGGGCGCTCACGCGCACCACCGGCGGCCTGCCCGCGCCGTGGAACTTCAGCGCGTTGCCGATGAGGTTCTGCAGCAGCTGCGACATCTGCGTCGGCTCGGCCTCCAGGGTCGGCAGCGGGCCGACCTCGATCGTCGCGCCCTCCTCCTCGATCGCCGGCCCGAGCACCTGCAGCACCTCGGCGACGGTCGCGTCGAGATCGACCTGCTGGCGCCGCGGCTCCTCGTTGGCGACGCGGGAGTAGAGCAGCAGGTCGTCGATCAGGTGGCGCATGCGCCCCGCGCCGTCGAGGGCCTGGCGCAGGTACTCGCGCCCGGCGTCGTCGAGCCCGCCGGCGCTGCGGCGCTCCAGCAGCGACAGGAAGCTCGCGACCATCCGCAGCGGCTCCGACAGATCGTGCGACGCCGTGTAGGCGAACTCCTGCAGCTCGGCGTTGGTGCCCTGGAGGCGATCGGCGCGCTGGGCCAGCTCGTGCTCCATCGCCAGCCGCTCGCTGACGTCGCGCCCGACGATGTAGAACGCCTCCTCGCCCGGCCCGCCGCTCCACGCCATCCAGCGCACCGAGCCGTCCGCGCACAGCAGGCGGCAGACGTACTCGGCGATCGTCTCGCCCTGGGCCAGCAGGCCGATCTGGCGCTCGGTCTCCGCGCGGTCGTCCGGATGGACGATCTCCAGGTAGGGCCGGGCCTCCAGCTGCGCGCGCGTCCAGCCGAGCTGCTGCTCCCAGGCGTCGTTGAAGTGCTTGAGCAGCCCGTCGAACCCGGCCGCGGCCAGCAGATCGGGCGACATGGCGAACAACCGCGTCAAGTGACCGATCGCCTCGGGGGCGACCGACGATGACTCGGCGGCTGTGTGCAGGCGTTCCATGCCCTCGGACTCTTCGGTCGGCATCCTTGCACAGCCCTCGGAGGGTGGGTCAAGGACCGTCGTCTGCGGAGCGCGTGGCATCCTGGGGGTCATGGACGACGCCGACGAACAGATCGACCTCGTCGCCTCGGTCGGACCGCTGGACGCGGTCGTCGAGACGCTGCGGGACGTGCTCC
>DASYBY010000038.1:0-2356 GCA_036500525.1 Baekduia sp.
TCGGGCGTCTACGGCGGCACCGCCGACCCGCTGAACATGCTGCAGATCTTCGACAAGCAGCTCACGCTCAAGATGGGCCAGGCCAACGTCAAGCACTGGATCGACGACATCCTGCCGCTCCTGTCGGGCGACGACGACCCGCTCGGCGTCGACACCTTCGCCACCCACCACGTCCCGCTCACCGACGCACCCGCCGCCTACGAGATGTTCCAGAAGAAGACCGACGGCGCGTTCAAGGTGGTGTTCAAGCCCTGAGCGTCGGCGCTTCAGCCGTCCGGCGCGAATGAGCGGAACGTCTGCGTCATCGCCGCGTCGTCGGCATCGCGGTCACTCTCGTCCGTGCTGTCGTCGGCCGAAAGCCGTGAGTTGGCCTCCAACACCGCGCTCGCCAGGAGATGGCGCACGTCCCGCTCCTCGCCGAGGGTCACCGCGATCGTCAGGTCCTCGCGGCCGACCTCAGCGCCGGCACTCGGGGCGAGCCGGTCGAGGACCGATGTGATCTCCCGGACCCATCGCTTGGACGCCTTCTCCGAGAACGGGAGCGTGAGCGTGCCGTCCTCGACCGTGGCGGCGCTCCAGTCGAGTTCTACGGTCGCGTGCGTGTGGGAGGACATGGATCTCGGATTCCCCCGGGCGAGAACGCCAACCGTCCGTCGGCTCCTGCCGGCCCGACTCGCGCGGTCGCTCAGGGCCGCGACCCGATCCCGGACTGCAGCTCGCGCCGCCGGAGCCGGCCGCCGGCATGGCGGGCCAGCGGCGGCGTCGTGCCGCCGGCGCCGTGGCTGAGGCCGTCCAACAGCTCCAGCAGCGCCGCGCCGGCGGTGTGCTCCGGCTCCCAGCCGAGCTCGGTCCGGGCGCGCGCGGTGTCCATCACCGGGACGCCGCGGGCGAGGTCGATCCAGCCGGGCGAGGTCGGCTGTAGGTGCGCGCGCCAGGTCGCTCCCACCACGCCGCGCAACACCCGCGGTGAAACCCTCACCGGTCGCGCGTCGAGCAGTCGCGCGAGCTGGCCGGTGTCGAGCACCGGGTCGGCGGCGACGTTGAACGCGCCGCGCACGTCGCGCTCGGCGATCACCCGGCGGTAGGCGTCGGCGACGTCGTCGGCGTGCACCGCCTGGAAGCTCAGCCGGTCGACGTCGGGGACGAGCGGCAGCAGTGCCCGACGGAGCAGCGGGTTGGGGACCAGCGGTCCCAGGAAGTAGCGGCGGATCTCGCTTCCGGCGTCGCGCTGGAAGATCAGCCCGGGGCGAAGTCGCACGACGCGGACGTGCGGGTGCTCGGCCTCCAGCGCGTCGAGCATCCGCTCGACGCGGACCTTGTGCTGGGAGTAGGTGCTGGTCGGGATGCCGGTCGTCGACCACGACTCGTCGACGGCGCGGTCTTTGGGCCCCGGCCCGTACACGCCGACCGACGAGGCGAAGACGATCGTGCCGGCCCCGGCGCGCACCGCCGCCGCGAAGACGCGTCGCGAGCCCTCCACGTTGACGGCCTCCATCGTCTCCGGATGGCGATCGGGCTGGATCAGCCACGCCAGGTGGACGACCACGTCGGCGCCGGCGAGCGCGGGACCCAGATCGTCGCGCGCGACGTCCGCGGCGACCCACGTCACCTTGGGCGGCGGCGCGCCCTCGGGCCGCCGTCGCGCGATCCCGACCACCTCGCGCACGCGCTCGTCGCCCTGCAGCGCGCGCACCAGCGCCGAACCGACGTTCCCCGTTGCCCCGACGATCGCGACCTTCATCTCGACGACGTGCCCGCCGATGGCCGCCGCGACGCATCACCTGACACGCCCGCACCCCTTCGGCGCACCGCTGCCCCGATCGGCTCCGACGGGATCGCGGTGCCGTCGCCGTCCATCCACCGCTGCACCTGCGGCTCGTGGAGGCGCATTCGCCCGGCCACGGCGATCGCACCCGCGACGAGCAGGCCGCCGAGCGCGACGCCCACCGCGATCCAGGTCGCGGTGCGCAGGCCGACCGGGAGCGGCTGGGCCGCGGTCATGGCGAGCTGCAGGAGGACCGGGCCGACCAGGAACGCCGCGACCCCACGGAGGAGCTCGATGAACGCGAACACCCGCGGCAGGTCGTCAGAGGGCAGCGAGAACCCCGCGAGGAAGAGCGCGGGCGAGACCGACGCGCCGACACCGAAGCCGACGAGGCCCGAGCCGAGGAGCACCAGCGCGTCGGACCCCCGCGCCACGCCCGTCAGCACCACCCCGCCCGCCGCCAGCAGCGCCAGCCCGCTGAACGCCAGCACGGGCGTCCAGCGCGTGAAGTACAGGCGGCTGAAGATCAGCGCGGCCACGAACGCCAGGCCGAACTCGGGCCAGAACAGCATGCCCGCGTGCTCGGGCGAG
>DASYBY010000039.1:0-3163 GCA_036500525.1 Baekduia sp.
GAGCGCCAGCCCGATGACGCCGACGATCATGAGGATCACGCCGACGGTCTGGATGTCGACGCCGGCGACCGTCGCGGTGACGGCGAACTTCAGGATCGCGCCGACGGCGATGAGGAACAGGCTGGCGCCGATGGTCACCGCCGCAGCGTCGGCGCCTCTGGGGTGACACCGCCTCACCCGCCGGGGGTGACCATGGCCGCCGCTCAGCCCGCCGCGATGACCGCCACGCCCACGCGCCCGCCGTCGACGTCGATCACGGTGCCGTGCACGAACGCGGACTCGTCGGCCGCGAGGTAGACCGCGGCGTGGGCGATGGCGTCCGGGGTGCCGCTGCCGCCGTGGGGCGTCCCGCGCATCATGATCTCGCCCGGGTACTCCTCGGTCGCGTCGGGATCGGCGGTGTGGACCACGCCCGGCGAGATCGCGTTGACGCGCACGCCGGCCGGCCCGAACTCGGCCGCCCACGCCCGCGTCAGCGTCTCGACCGCGCCCTTGGTCGAGCTGTAGAGCGCGCCGACCGGGATGCCGAGGCGGGCGATCCACGAGCCGAGGTTGATGATCGCGCCGTCGCCGCGCTCCGCCATCCCCGGGGCGATCGCGGCGGTGAGGAAGAACGGGGCCTTGACGTTGACGGCGTAGACCTCGTCGAACATCGCCTCGTCGACGGTGGCCGTCGTGGCGCCCGGGAAGATGCCGGCGTTGTTGACCAACACGTCGATCTGCCCGCCGAGCACGCGCGTGGCCTCGGCGGCGAGCGCGTGCGACACGGCGGCCGAGCCGTCGAGGTCGGCGGCGACGAAGTCCGCGCGGCCGCCCGCGGTGCGGATCTCCGCGAGCACCTCGGCGCCGCGCTCCGCGCTGCGTCCGCTGACCACGACGTGCGCGCCCTCAGCGGCGAACGCGACCGCGATCGCCCGCCCGATGTTGCTCGTCGCGCCGGTGACCAGCGCCGTCTTGCCCTGCAGTCGGGTGCCCATGATGCCTCGCTCGGTGGTGGGGTCCACGCGACCGAATGGACCGCGCGGTCCAGACACCGTAGCAGCGGAATGGACCGCTCGGTCCAGGAATCAGCGAGCGCGGCGCCCCGCGGCGCCCGCGCCCCTAATGCTCGATCGTCACCAGCGTGCCGATCGGCGTGTACGGCCAGACCCGCTTCGCCGACGCCTCCGGCAGCTCGACGCACCCGAGGCTCTGCGGCGTCCCGAACGACGCCCGGTTGAACGCGTGCAGCGCATCGCCGCCGTTGAAGTAGCTGACCCACTTCACGCCCGGGTCGTTGTAGTGCGACCCGTCCGGGTTGGTCCCGCTCATCGTCGTGCTGGCGATGTGCTCGAACACCGGGAACGTCCCGAGCTTGGTCGGGGCCGCGGGCACGCCGGTGTTGCCCGGCGACGTCATGACGACATGGCCGTTGTGCCAGAGCGTCAGCAGCTGCGGCGTGTCGCGGTGGACGTAGACGTAGGAGTAGCCGTCGGTCCGCTTCTTGCCCGCCACCGTGTCGGCCAGCAGCGCGGTCCACACCGCGGGCCCGGCGAAGCCGTCGACCGTGAGGTGGTGGTTGTCCTGGAACATCATGACCGCGCCGCGCAGGATCGCGTTGGCCTGGCCGGCGATCCACTGCTTCTTCAGCTCCGGCGGCGTGTTGGCGTAGCGCCAGGTGAAGTCACCGGCCGGCGCGTCGACGGCGGCGCTCGCCTGGGCGGCGCGCGTGTTCTTGACGTCCTCGCCCGACGCCTTCCAGTCCAGCGGCAGGTAGCCGGCCTGGGCGAGCAGCTGCTGCAGGCGCATCGTCGAGGCCGGGGGAACGGTCCAGGTGAGCTGCTGCGTGGACTTGACGGTGCCGTCGGCCGTGCTGGCGAGCCCGACGGACTTCGGCATCTGCAGGTGGACCGTCCCGCCGCCGATCCCGAACCCGGAGCCCGACGGCGTGAAGAGCAGCGTGTGGCTGTCGGGCTCGGTGAACTTGCCGTCGGTCTTGGGCGACAGCGTCGGCCGCTTCCCGCCGAGGGCGTCCTTGACCGTGGTCGCGAAGGTGAAGCGCAGGGCGCCGACCGGCGAGATCTTCCCGCCGTTGGCCGGCGAGCTGATCATCGCGGTGTCCTGGCTCTGCGGGAACCACGTGACCTTGGTCGCCGGCTCCAGGCGCTCCCAGCCGCGCGCGGCGACCGCGATCCGCACGGATCCGGCGGCTGCGCGGTCGCCGAGCGAGATCGTGCGCAGCGGGTGGGCGACCGTCTGGCGCGCGCCGGGCTTGTCGGTGCCGAAGGCGACGCCGGCGACCGGGGCGTCGAAGCCGACCGAGACCGGCGCGCCGTGCGCGACGTTCAGCCACGGCGACGTGACCTTCACCGTCGGGGTGCGCACGGTCAGCGTCTCGTGCCGGGTCTTGCCCAGCAGCCACGAGAGCGCGCCGGGGCGCTTGATGACCACGTCGACGGAGATGTTCTCGCCGGGCGTCACGCGGATGTTCGGCGTGACGCGCCCGTCGACGACCGTGACGGGGACGACCTTGCCGCCGGGCGCGACCGCGTGCGCCGACTGCAGCGTGCCGCCGAGGGCCTGGACGTGGACGTGCGCCAGCGCGGTGGAGTCGCCGGCCAGCGTCGCGCCCGACCACTCGAGCACCGCCGCGCCGGCGGCGATCACGAGGGCGAGCGGGACGAGCAGCAGCAGCGGCCAGCGCCGCCGGGGGATCCGCGAGCGTCGCGGTGAGGCGGACGGTGACGCAGGGGAGGAAGAGGGAGCAGTACGGAGCGCCACGACCCAGAGGGTAGGTCGCCGAAGCCCTTTCGTGCGCAGGATCCATGGCGTCGCGCGCCCGATCGGGCCGCGCACCCTCGCCATGCCGCCGCATTCCTGAGCACAGGGCCAGCCGGTCCCAAGCTGCTCGGCGAGCCGTGGACCGGCGGTCGATGGTGGCGACCGGCACCGGCCGATGAGATGCGCTGGCGCCCCGCCGCTCGCCGCCGGGCGCCCTCCATCTCCAGCCGAAAGACCACGCTTGTCCCTCCCTTCCCGCGCGCGCGCCGGCCTTGCCGGGCTCGCCACGCTCGCCCTCGCGCTGCTGCTCGCCGGTCCCGCAGCGGCCTTCAACTACGTCGCCGACAGCAGCGGCACCTACTGGGGCATCCAGGATGCCGCGGCGCCGCGCGTCGACACCGGC
>DASYBY010000040.1:0-3342 GCA_036500525.1 Baekduia sp.
GTCGTTGCCCGGGCCCCACGACGGCGGCACGAGCCGGCCGTGCAGCAGCGCGCCGAGGTTGCGGCGCTCGCGCGGCAGCGGCGCGTCGGGATCGGTGAAGTACACGGCGCCCTGCTCGAACAGCCGCAGGTCGACGTTGCCCCGCGCGACGTTGTGGCGCGTGGCGTCAAGCAGTGACCCGAGCAGCGTCGTGCGCAGGACCGCGTGGTCCTCGCTCATCGGGTTCTCCAGCGCGACGAACCCGCGGCGCGGATCGTCGGCCGGCAGCCGCAGGCGATCGGCGACGCCGGGCTCGGTGAAGCTCCACCCCACGATCTCGTAGGCGCCGCGACCGACGATGGCGTCGACCGCGCGGCGGCGCAGGCGCTGGTCGGTGCTCAGGCGCCCGGCGGCGCCGCGGCGCTTGGGCAGGGTCGCGGGGAGCTGGTCGAGCTTGAAGCGCCCGACCTCCTCGACGAGGTCGGCCTCGCGGGTGACGTCGTTGCGCCGGAAGGCCGGCACGGTGACGTCGAGGCCATCGTCCGCGTCGGCGGTGCCGAAGCCCAGCGCGGTCAGCGTCGCGCGCTGGTCCTCGCGGGCGATCGCCAGGCCGAGCAGCCCCTCGACGCGCGCCTCGCGCAGCCGCAGCGTCGGCGTCGGCCACGGGTCCTGCGCGAACGGGCCGGCGTCGATCGTGCCGCCGACCAGCGACGCGCCGGTCAGCTCCAGCAGCAGCCGGGTCGCCATCGCCTGCGCGTCGGCGGCCTGCTCGGGAGCGAGGCCCTTCTCGTAGCGGCCGGAGGCCTCGCTGCGCAGCTGGAGCTGGTTGGAGGTGCGGTGGATGTTGGGGCCAATCCACGACGCGACCTCGAGCAGGACGCGCGTGGTGTCGTCGGCGACCTCGGAGCGCGCGCCGCCCATGACGCCGGCGATCGACGTCGGGCCGTCGGCGTCGTCGATGACCACCATCTCGGCGTCGAGCGTGCGGGTCTGGCCGTCGAGGGTCTCGACCTGCTCGCCGTCGCGGGCGCGGCGCACGGTGAGCTGCCCGCCGGCGACGCGATCGAGGTCGAACGCGTGCAGCGGGTGGCCCGTGAGCAGCATCACGTAGTTGGTGATGTCGACCACGTTGTTGATGGGGCGCATGCCCGCGGCCGACAGGCGCGCCTTCAGCCAGCGCGGCGACGGGGCGATCGTGACGTTCTCGAAGGCGCGCGCGGTGAAGCGCGGGCACAGCTCGGGGACATCGACGGTGATCGTCACGCCGGGGACCGGGCCGGCCGTGCCGGGGTCCTCGCTCCACGGCGCGGGCGCCAGGTCGGCCCCCGTCGCGGCGTGGACCTCCCGCGCGATCCCGTAGACGCCCAGGCAGTCCGGGCGGTTGGGCGTGATCTCGAACTCGATGACCTCGTCGGAGATCGGCAGCACGTCGAGCAGCGGCGTGCCCGCGACGAGCGCGTCGTCGAGGACCATGATGCCGTCGTGGTCGCCGCCGATCGACACCTCGTCCTCGGCCAGGATCATCCCGGCGGACGCGAGCCCGCGGAGCTTGGCCTTCTTGAGCTTGGTGCCGTCGGGCATGATCGCGCCGGGCCGGGCGACCGCGACGGTCTGGCCGGCGTCGACGTTCGGCGCGCCGCAGACGATCTGCTGGATCTCCTCGCCGTTGCCGACGTCGACCGTGCAGACGCTCAGCCGATCGGCGTCGGGGTGCTTCTCGCGCGTGAGCACCTTGCCCACGACGAAGCCCTCGGTCGCGCCGACCCCGTGGTGGTGGATGGCCTCCACCTTGGTGCCGGTGAGCGTGAGGCGCTGCTCGAGCTGCGCCAGGGTGATGTCGGGCGCGCAGTACTCGCGCAGCCACGCGTAGGGGACTCTCATCCGAACTGCTCCAGGAAGCGAAGGTCGTTCTCATAGAACAACCGGAGGTCGGCGACGCCGTGCTTGAGGAAGGCGATGCGCTCGATGCCCATCCCCCACGCGAACCCCTGGACCTTCTCGGGGTCGTAGCGATCGTCGTCGACGTAGGCGTACACGTTGGGGTCGACTTCGCCGGCCCCGAGGATCTCGATCCAGCCCTCGCCCTTGCACAGCGGGCAGCGCGAGCCGTCCTTCATCCACCCGTCGTTGCAGTTGAAGCACGAGACGTCGACCTCGACGCTCGGCTCGGTGAACGGGAAGAAGTGGCCGCGCAGGCGCACGTCGCGCTCGTCGCCGAAGATCGCGCGGGAGAACTCCAGCAGCGTGCCCTTCAGGTCGGCGAGCGTGATGTCCTCGTCCACGGCCAGGCCCTCGACCTGGTGGAACTGGGGCGTGTGCGTCGCGTCGTTGTCGCGGCGGTAGACGCGGCCGGGGATCACGACGTAGAGCGGCGGCGGCGCGGCCTGCATCGCCCGCACCTGCATCGGCGAGGTGTGCGTGCGCAGGACCGTGTCGTCGGTGACGTAGAAGGTGTCGGTGCGCCCGCGGGCCGGGTGGGTCGGCTCGTGGTTGAGCGCGTCGAAGTTGTAGGTGACGGTCTCGACCTCGGGACCCTCCAGGACCGTGAAGCCGAGCCCGAGGAAGACGTCCTCCAGCTCGCGCCAGGTCTGGGTGATGAGGTGCAGGCGCCCGACCGGCTGCAGCGGGTCGCCGGGGAGCGTGACGTCGACGCGGTCGGCGATCAGCCGGCTGTCGAGCTCGGCGGTGTCGAGGCGCTCGCGGGCGCCGTCGATCTGCGCCTCCAGCGCCTTGCGCACCTCGTTGGCGCGCTTGCCGACCTGGCCGCGCTGCTCGGGCGGCAGCTCGCCGACGCCCCGGAGCAGGTTGGGCAGCTCGGCCTTGCGGCCCAGCAGGCGGACGCGCAGCTCCTCGAGCGCCTCCGTGCTGGTGGCCGCGGCGACGGCCGCCAGCCCCTCGGCGTGGATCTCTTCGATGCGGTCGAGCATCAGGCCTCCGGGACCCTAGTCAGTTCGTAGACCGCCAGCGTGGCGGCCATCGCGGCGTTCAGCGACTCGTTGGCGATGGGGATGTGGGCGGCGCGATCGCAGGCCTCCAGGACCTCCGCCGCCAGGCCGGCGCGCTCGGCGCCGACCACCAGCGTGAGGTCGGACGAGCGGTCCCAGGCGCTCCCGCGCAGCGCGTCGCCGCGCCGCGCGTCGAGCGCGACGGTCACGCCCGGCAGCTCGTCGATCGACGTCGCGCGGGCGACCGGCACCTCGAAGATCGCGCCCATCGACGCGCGGACCGCCTTCGGTCCGTACGGATCGGCGGTGCCGGGACCGAGGACGACCGACGCGGCGCCGAAGGCCAGCGCGCTGCGCAGGACGGTCCCGACGTTGCCGGGGTCCTTGACGCCCCACAGCGCGACGCACAGCGGGCCGG
>DASYBY010000041.1:0-3903 GCA_036500525.1 Baekduia sp.
GCCGGGGCCGAGGCCCTTGCTCTTCAGCAGCGGGATGATGCCCGTGTCCGGGCTCGACCACTGCGAGTAGATGGCCTTGAGCTGCGAGCCGTAGGCGTTGATAGCGTTCTGCGCGTCGGTGACCGCGGTCGCGTCCGTCCAGACGGTCGGCTCCTTGAGCACCTTCACGTTCGGGGCGTTCGCCTTCATGCAGGCGTCGAAGGCGTCGGTGCGGTCCGCGCCGTTGGACGAGGTGAGGTCGCCCTCCAGGTCGAGCACGTACCCGGACTTGACCTTGGACGAGATGTACGCGCAGGCGTCCTGCCCGTACAGCGTGTTGGAGGCGCGGACGACCATGTAGACCTTGCCGACGCCGACGATCGTGTCGACGGAGACGAGCTGGACGTGGTGCGCGGTCGCGTAGCTGATCGCCGGACCGAGACTGGTCGCCGTCTCCGGGTTCACGATGATGGCCTGCGCGCCCTCGTTCACCAGTTGCTCGATCTGCTGGTTCTGCAGGCTGGCGTTGGCCGCGGCGAGCAGCGGGCCGATCAGCTTGACGTGCATCTGCTGCGCGTACTGCGTCTCGTAGTTGATGTAGGCGGACCAGAACGCGGTGTTGTTGTAGGTCAGGTCGACGCCGACCGTGACCTGGCCGGACGCGCCCGACGCGGCCGAGCCGCCGGCCCCGCCGGAAGCGGAAGCGGAGCCGCCGGCCGGGCCGGCGGCGGTGCTGCTCGAACCGCTTGAGCTGCACGCCGCGGCGAGCAATCCCGCGGCGGCCAGCACCACGGTGCCAGCGAGGCGTCTTCTTAGTCTCATGGCTCTCCTCGGGGGATGGGATTCTACTGGCCTTGCGTGAGGTCGGGGGAGAACGCGCCGGCCAGCTGCTGCCAGACGGCGCCGTGCGGGAACTCGTAGTCGCGCAGCGACTGCTCCCGCAGCGTCGCGGAAAAGCCCGGCGCGGACGGCGCCAGGTAGCGGCCGCGGCGGACGCGTACCGGGTCGGTGAAGTGTTCGTGCAGGTGGTCGACGTACTCGAGGACCCGGTCGGCGGCCGTGCCGCTGACCGCGACGAAGTCGAACATCGCGAGATGCTGCACCATCTCGCACAGGCCGACGCCGCCCGCGTGCGGGCAGACGGCGACGCCGTACTTCGCGGCGAGCAGCAGGATCGCGATGTTCTCGTTGACCCCCGCCACCCGGCAGGCGTCGATCGTCAGCACGTCCGCCGCGCCCGCCTGGAGCAGCTGCTTGAAGATCACCCGGTTCGCGACGTGCTCGCCGACGGCGATCTTGGCGGGCGCGATGGCGGCGCGGATCTTGGCGAGGCCGAGGATTTCGTCCGGGCTGGTCGGCTCCTCGACCCAGTACGGGTTCCACGGCGCGAGCGCGCCGATCGCCGCTTCGGCCTCGGCGATCCCCCAGCGCTGGTTGGCGTCGACCGCGATCCTGATGTCCGGTCCCACCACGTCCCTGGCAAGGGCCATCCGCCGCACGTCGCTGGCGGTGTCGGCGCCGACCTTGAGCTTGATCTGGCTGAACCCGTCGGCGACCGCCTCCCTGGACAGCGCCGCGAGCTTCTCATCGGTGTAGCCGATCCAGCCGGGCGTCGTCGTGTACGCGGGATGACCCGACCGCTGAAGTTCCGCGATGCGCTCCTCCCGGCCCTCGCGGGCGGCGCGCAGGATTTCCAGCGCCTCGGCGGGAGTGAGCGCGTCCTCCAGGTAGCGGAAGTCGACCAGCGCGACAACCTCTTCCGGCGTCATGTCGGCGAGCAGCCGCCAGACCGGCTTACCCGCCGCCTTGGCCGCCAGGTCCCAGGCGGCGTTGACGACCGCGCCGATCGCCATGTGCATGACGCCCTTCTCGGGGCCGAGCCACCGCAGCTGGCTGTCGCCGATCAGGGCGGCGCTGAACCCCCTGAGGTCGGTGACGATGTCGGCGACGTGCTTGCCGACGACGTGCCGCCGCAGCGCCGCGACGGCGGTCACCATCACCTCGTTGCCGCGCCCGATCGTGAAGCACAGCGCGTGCCCCTCCAGGCCGGGCGCGTCGGTCCGCAGCACGGCGTACGCGGCCGAGTAGTCCGGGTCGGGATTCATCGCGTCGGACCCGTCGTGCTCGAGCGAGGTCGGGAAGCGGACGTCGTAACAGTCGAGCGCGACGATTCTGGCGCCTGCTAGGCCGTCCACGGCACCGGCCACCGCCGAAATGGTCACGGGCTCATCTGGCTGCACGTGCGTCACTAGCGCTCCTCGAACAACAAACATCGGATCTATTGATCGGATGTTTGCACGCCGAGGCCGCCGTTGCAAGTGGCAAATTAGCAGGAACTGAACCTATTCATCGGGTCACTCGGCCGCCGCCTACGCTGCTTGATTTCCAGGCTTAATGACTTGACTTTTTCAAGTAGCTGCTTGAGGATCTAAATCATGAGATCTAAGCCCTTGATCCTCGCGGCGCTGCTTCTCGCGGCGTTCCTCGTCAACCTCGACACCACGCTCGTTAACGTCGCGCTGCCCGCCCTGACCCGGGAGCTGCACGCCACCACGACCCAGCTGCAGTGGGTCATCGACGCCTACAACCTCGTCTTCGCGGCGCTGCTGCTGACCTTCGGCAGCCTGTCCGACCGGTTCGGCCGCAAGGGCATGCTGCTCGCGGGCCTGGCCGTCGTCGGCGCGGCGAGCCTCGCCGGCGGGTTCACGACCAGCGCGGACTGGCTGATCGCGGCCAGGGCCGTGATGGGCCTCGGCGCGGCCATGACGTTCCCCGCGACGCTCTCGCTGCTCACCAACGTCTTCACCGGACGGCGGGAACGCGCCCGCGCGATCGGCCTGTGGGGCGCCGTCGCCGGCGTCGCCATCGCGATGGGGCCGATCGTCGGCGGCTGGCTGCTCGCCCACTTCAGCTGGGGCAGCGTGTTCGTCGCCATGGCCCCGGTCGCCGCGCTCGCCATCGCGGGCGCCGCGGTCGCCGTCCCGCCTTCGAAGAGCCCGGATACCGCACGCCCCGACGTCCCCGGCCTTGTGCTGTCGTCGGCGACGATGGCGCTGCTCGTCTTCACGGTCATCGAGGCGCCCGCCTACGGGTGGACCGCCACCCGGAGCCTGGCGGGCTTCGCGGTCTCGCTGGCGCTGCTCGCGGCGTTCATCGCGGCCGAGCGGCGCGCCGCGCACCCGATGCTCGACCTGCGGGTCTTCCGCGACCGGCGGTTCAGCGCGGCGAGCGTCGCGGTCACGGTGTCGTTCTTCACGCTGCTCGGTTTCATCTTCCTGATCACCCAGTACTTCCAGTTCGTCCGCGAGTACAGCGCCCTGTCGGCCGGCGTCCGGCTGCTCCCGGTCGCCCTGTCGGTCGCGGTCGGGTCGATCGTGGGCACGCAGCTCGCCGTCCGCGCGGGCACCAAGCTGATCGTGACGACCGGGCTTGTCGCGATGGCCGTGTTCTACGGCTGGGTTGCGGTGACGACGAGCGCTACGCTCGGCTACGGCGTCATCGCGGCGCAGATGGTGCTTTACGGGCTCGGCATGGGCCTGACCTCGGGCCCGGCCACCGAGTCGATCATGGGCGCGATCTCGCGGAGCAAGGCGGGCGTCGGCTCGGCCGTCAACGACGCCACCCGGCTCATCGGCGGCACGCTCGGTGTCGCGGTGATCGGTAGCGTCTACGCGTCGGTCTACGGGTCGCGGCTCACCGCCACCACCCCGGCCGGAGTGCCCCGCCAGGCCGCGGCGCTCGCGCACCAGTCGGTCGGCGCGGCCTACGCGGCGGCGGGCGACATCGCGGGCCTCGGCCACCCGGTCCTCGGCCAGGCGCTGCGGCTCGCCACCACGAACGCGTTCCTGCGCGGCCTCACGGTCGGCGCCCTGGTGGCCGGCGGCGTCGCGGCGGCGGGGGCGATCCTGGCGGTGCTGTTCCTGC
>DASYBY010000042.1:0-2411 GCA_036500525.1 Baekduia sp.
ACATCATCTCGGTCGACGGCGACCGCGCCCAGCAGAGCTGCTACCTGCTGTACCTCGACGTCAACGACGCGTTCAAGGTGGTCATGTTCGGCACCTACGCCGACGAGCTGGTCCGCGAGGACGACGGCTGGAAGTTCGCGGTGCGGCGCCTGGAAGTCGACCTCCCCGACTGATGGCCGCGACGCTGGCGGGCATGCTCGACGCGGTGGCCGACCGCTCGCCGGACGCGCCCGCCCTGATCGAGCGCGCGGACGGTGCGACGCGGACGCTCACCTACGCCGAGCTGCGGACCGCGGCGGGCGACCTCGCGGCGCAACTGGCCGCCCGGGGCATCGGCCGCGGCAGCGTCGTCGGCGTCTGGCTGCCCAACTGGATCGAGGCCATCACCATCGAGTTCGCGCTTGCCTCGCTCGGCGCGGCGAACCTGGGGATCAACACGCGCTACGGCGTCCACGAGCTGGCGCACCTGGTGCGCACGGGCCGGCCCGCGGCCCTCGTGCTCCCGCGCGCCTTCCACGGCCTCGACTTCACCGGTCGGTTCGCGCAGGCGCTCGCCGACGTCGGCCCCGACATCGACCACCCGTGGACGGCGTTCGTCGGCGACGGCGCGTGGGCGTTCCCCGACGCGCCGGCCGGGACCGCCGCGCCCGCCGCGCCCACCGGCGCCCCCACCGACATGGTGAACTACTTCACCACCTCCGGATCGACCGGCGCGCCGAAGCTCGCCGGCCACGACCAGGCCGCGGTCACCACCCACGCCCGCAACGCGGCCGCCGCCTTCGCCATGGCCCCCGGCGACACCGTCCTCTGCGCGCTCCCGCTCTCCGGCGTGTTCGGGTTCAACCCCGCCATGGCCATGCTGTCGGTCGGCGGCACCTGCTTGCTGGAGCCGATGTTCGACGCGGGCACGGTCCTCGCCGACATGGCCGACGCGCACGTCACCCACGCCATCGGCGGCGACGACCTCCTCGGCCGCCTCAAGGACGCCTGGGACGCCGACCCCCGCCCGCTCCCGGCCTTCCGCCGCGGCGGGATCGCGGACTTCGTCGGCCGCAGCGCCGAGGTGGTCGCCTGGGCGCAGCGCGACCTCGGCGCCGACATCGGCGGCGTCTACGGCTCCTCGGAGCTCTTCGCGCTCACCGCGGTCCGGCCCGCCGGGACCACCACCGACCCGAGCGACCGCGCCCGCGGCGGCGGGCGCCTGGTCTCCGACGGCATCGAGGTCCGCGTCGCCGACCCCGCCGACGGGCGCACCCTGCCTGCCGGGGAGGTCGGCGAGCTGCAGTTCCGCGGGTACAACGTCCTCACCGGCTACCTGCGCAACCCGGAGGCCGCCGAGCGCGCCTTCACTCCCGACGGCTGGTTCCGCTCGGGCGACCTGGGGTACCTGGAGCCGGGCGGGGGCGACACCTTCGCCTACACCTGCCGCGCCGGCGACGCCCTGCGCCTCCGCGGCTTCCTGGTCGAGCCCGCCGAGATCGAGCAGTTCCTCATGACCCATCCCGCGGTCGACACCGCCAAGGTCGTCGGCGTGCAGGCCGGCGAGGGGGACGTCGCAGTCGCCTACGTGACGCTGCGCGAGGCCGCCGAGGTCGCCGACGGCGAGCTGCTCGCCTTCTGCCGCGCACGCCTGGCGCGCTTCAAGCTGCCCGAGGCCATCACCGTCATCGACGCGTTCCCGGTCACCACCGGGACCAACGGCACCAAGATCCGGACCGCCGAGCTGCGCGCGTGGGCCGCCGCGCAGCTCGGCAGTGCCGAGACCTAGATGAACACCTACGGGTTGAGCGGATCCCCGCCGGAGAGACCGCTGGAGCGGGGCGCCTCGGGCGCGGCCGGCGGCGCGCTGGTCGCCGGGGCCGGCGGCAGGCCGGAGCCGCCACCCGAGCCGGCGGCGATCGAGCCGCCCTGCGGGTCCAGGAACGGCGGCCAGTCCTCGGTCAGCAGCCACATGTAGGCGTTGGCGCGCTGGTAGTAGGACAACCCCAGCACGATCATGTCCTGCAGGCCCCTGGGCTGCTTGCCCAGGATGACGATCGCGAACCACGCGATGATCGAGCCGACCTCCAACACGATGTACATCGCGTAGGCGATGATCGCGACCGGGATGGCCAGGATGATCCGGAACAGGACCTTCAGGCGGCTGTACTCCGGCAGCGGCGGCCCGATCCGGAGGTGGGTCGGGTAGTTGTCGGTGTCGGTCCCGAACGGCGGGTACTCGTCGGTCAGGAGCGAGGCGTAGCCGTACACGGCGGTGGTGTAGCGCAGGAACCCGGCGACGAAGTCGTACAGGCCCTGCGGGTAGCGCCCGGTGAACAGCAGCGCGAACCACGCGATGATGACGGCGATCCCGGCGATCAGGCCCCAGAAGTACAGGACGATGAAGTGCGGGATGGCGAGGAGGAGGCGGA
>DASYBY010000043.1:0-17687 GCA_036500525.1 Baekduia sp.
GCGCGGGCGATCCAGTCGGGCGCGCCCTTGGGGATCTCCTTCTGGAAGAACCCGCCGCCGTCGATCGCGCCGCGGAAGCGCTGCATCGAGACCGGGCGGTCGCGGACGTGGGGGAGCATCGCCTCGGCGACCGCGCCGAAGTAGTCATACAGGTCGCGCTTGGTCAGCCCGTCGTCCGGCCAGATGACCCGCTCGGGGTGCGTCAGGCGGACGGCGTGCTCGGTCATCGGTAGAGGACGATCTCGGAGATCGAGGCCTGCCCGGACGGCGGCAGCTTGGTGATCCAGACCAGGTAGTAGCGGAACTTCTGGCCGGCCGTGTCGAGCTGGACGCTGAGCTTCTTCTTGGTGGCGTCGACCGTCGTGCCGAGGTCCTTCCAGCCCGAGAGGGAGGTCGGCGCGCTGCTGCCGTTGGCCACGTAGATCTTGCCCTGCCAGCCCGTGGTCGGCGTGCGGATGTCGAGCTGGCGGCCGACCACGCCGGGCTTGGCGTCGACGTAGATCCCGACGCCGGCCTTGGTCAGGCCGTCGGGGTAGGTCTCGGTCGACCACGAGGTGCCCGGGTCGTCGTCGAGCACGCGGCCGACGTCGCGATGGTGCTCGGTCTCGTCGCCGAGCGGATCGAAGTCGTGGGCGCGGGCCTGGCCGAGCGAGACCGGCGTCAGCCCGGGCGCGGCCTTCTGGACCGGGCGCTGGCGCGTGCCGCGCTGCGTCCGGTCGGCGAGCACGACCACGAGGACGACGGCGATCGCGGCGATCGCGACCACCAGGCCGACCCAGCGCAGCGGGTGGCGCACGCGCGACGGCAGCTTGCGCTGCGCGCTGGGCGGCAGCGTCCGCAGCACGGCCGTCGCCTCGCCGGTCGCCTGGCCGCTGCGCTGCGTCTCGATCGCGAGGACGTCCTCGAGGTCGGCGATCAGCGCGCGGTCGTCGGGATAGCGGTGCTCGGTCTCCTTGGCCGTCGCGCGGTCGAGCACCGCGGCGAGCGCGCTGGAGACCTCGGGGCGGCGGATCTGCACGTCGGGCAGCGGCTCGCGGACGTGCTTCATCGCGACGGCGACCTGGTTCTCGCCCTTGAAGGGCACGTCGCCCGTGAGCATCTCGAAGAGCACGATGCCCAGCGAGTAGAGGTCGCTCTGGCCGGTGACCGGATGGCCGAGCGCCTGC
The DNA here is from genome assembly GCA_036500525.1 of Baekduia sp. Classification (GTDB taxonomy): domain Bacteria; phylum Actinomycetota; class Thermoleophilia; order Solirubrobacterales; family Solirubrobacteraceae; genus Baekduia. The sequence goes on from DASYBY010000043.1 coordinate 1,167, forward strand.
TCGGGGGAGACGTAGTCGGTCGTCCCCAGGACGCGGCCGTCGGCGGTCAGGCCCTCCTGGTCGAGCGTGCGGGCGATGCCGAAGTCGGTGACCTTGGCCGAGCCCTCCTCGTCGACGAGGACGTTCTGCGGCTTGACGTCGCGGTGGACGATCCCGTGCTCGTGGGCGACGCCGAGCGCGCGGGCGATCTCGATCGCGTAGGCGATCGACTCCTGCACCGGCAGCCGGCCGTGGCGGCGGATGCGGTCCTTGAGCGTCTCGCCCTCGACGTACTCGAAGACGATGTACGGGGTGTTGTCGTCCTCGCCGGCGTCGATGACGGTGACGATGTGCGGGTGGTTGAGCTGCGCGACGGCGCGCGCCTCGCGCCGGAACCGCTCCAGCTGATCGGAGTCCGAGGCGATCTCGCGGTGCATGAGCTTGATCGCGACCTGGCGCTCCAGCACCGTGTCGAAGGCGCGATAGACCGTCGACATCCCCCCGGTCCCGATCTGGGCATCCAGGCGATAACGGCCGTTGAGAAGCGTGCCGACCTGCGAGCTCACGTCTCTATTGTGCTGCGACGACGGGGGAAGGGGATCATCTGCTGATCCTGAGTTCGCCGACCAGGTGTCGTTCACCTACGTGCGGGACGTCAACGGAGGGCACCACCGTTCGACCTACCCGGCGGACCCGGCCGCGAAAGCCCCGGTGCAGAACGGCCACGAGCCGCCCCCGGAGGGGCGGCCTCGTGCCGGACTGGGGACCCGCGGCGCGACTAGCCGAGCAGCTTCAGGACGCTCTGCGGCGCCTGGTTGGCCTGCGAGAGCATGGCCGTGCCGGCCTGCGACAGGATCTGGTTCTTGGTCAGCGAGACCATCTCCTCGGCCATGTCGACGTCGCGGATGCGCGACTCGGCGGAGGTCAGGTTCTCCTGGTAGGCGGCGGAGACCGAGAGCGTGTGGTCGAGGCGGTTCTGGACCGCGCCCATCTCACCGCGGGCGGCCGAGACGGCCGTGATGGCCTGGTCGATCTCGGAGATGTCGCTGGTGTCGGTCATCGACAGCGTCGCGTAGGACGTGCCGACCGCGGTGGCGAGGTCGAGGAAGTCGATCCCGACCATCTCGCCGTCGTTGGCGCCGACCTGGAAGGACACCGTGGCGCCGCCCGAGAGCAGGCTCACGCCGTTGAACGACGCGGAGCTGCCGATGCGGTTGATCTCGCAAGCGAGCTGGTTGACCTCGTCCTGGATCGACGTGCGGGCCGTGTCGTCGTTGGAGCCGTTCTTGTACTGGACCGCCAGCTCGCGGATGCGCTGCAGCATGGAGTGCACCTCGTCGAGGTTGCCTTCCGCGGTCTGCACCATGGACGAGCCGTCCTGGATGTTCTTCTGGGCCTGGGCGAGACCGCGGATCTGGGACCGCATGGCCTCCGAGATGCCGAGGCCTGCCGCGTCGTCGGCGGCGCTGTTGATCCGGTAGCCGGAGGACAGGCGCTGCATCGACTTCGAGATGTTCATCGAGGTCTTGTTCAGGTTGCGGTACGAGTCAAGCGCGTCGATGTTCTGGGTGATGCGAAGGGACATGAGGTGTCCTTTCCATGGAGGGAGTGATGCGTGAGGGAGCTAGCGCCGGAGCGCTAGGGCTTTTTGCTGGGCGCCGGGACGTCGTCCGGAAGCTGGTCGACGTCTGACGCGGCGGCGGCACGGTTCTCCGCCTGCACGGCCGTCCAGATCTCCTCCCGGTACACGGGAATCGACTTGGGGGCGGCGATGCCGATACGCACACTCGAACCGCTGACCTCGATCACTTCGACCACGACGTCGTCGCCGACCATGATCTTCTCGCCGGGACGGCGGGTGATGATGAGCATGAGGGAAGCTCCTCCTTGGAGACGGTCAGAGGTGCGAGCGTACCTTGAGCGCTACGCGGCCTTCGTCGATGGCTCCTCCTGGAGCCCCGCGAAGAGGGGGGCGCGGACGGGGGCGTCAGAGGTCTGGTTGATGATCTGATGCCCCTGGTTGCCGACCACGAGGATCGGTGCGCGCAGGTTCGCGCAGAAGTCTTCGAGGGCCGGAGCGGACCGGACGGTCACGTAGACCGAGGCGTCCTCGGGCCCGGCGATGCCGAGGCGCTCGGCCTCGTCGTCGCCCAGCTCGACCGCGTAGTGCTCGAAGAAGCGCCACGGGTTCGTGACGGGGACGGCGAGCTCCGGGTCGTCCATCGAGTGCAGCCACGCGAACGAGCTCTCGTCGCTGCGGGCCAGCAGCGCGAACTGCCGGCCGCCGAGGCCGATGAGGCCGTTGGGGAAGTCGAGGATCGCCTCGGCGGGGATCGTGAGCTCCCCGAAGCGGCTCGACTGAAGGGTCGTTGCCATGTGAGCGTTGCCTCCATGTGGTGTCGGGTTGCCCAGGCCGCCGCTCATGAGAGGAAGTCCAAGAGGGAGGGCTGGATGATCTGCGCACCGACCTTGAGGGCGGCCTGGTACGCGGCTGATTGTGAGGTGTAAGAGATGAGCGCCTTGGCGGTGTCGACGCCGACGAGGTCGTCGATCGACTTGGTCGTCGCGTCCTCCAGGTCGCTGAGGCGCTGGGTGGCGGCGGTGGCGCGGTTGGTCATCGCGCCGACCATCGAGCGGGCGTCGCTGACGGCCGTCTGGTTGGCCTTCAGCGCGGTCAGGTCGGTGGTGCTGAGCGCGGTGAGGTCGGCCGGCGTGCCGCTGCGCAGGTGCGCCGAGATGGCCTCGAGCGTCGCGAGGACGCGGCCGTCGCCGCTGGCGGCGCCGCCGCCGAGGATCGAGTCGCCGGTTAGCGGCGCCGATCCGCCGGAGCCGATGGCGTTGAAGGAGGGGTTGACCTGGAGCGCCACGCCCGCGCCGGCCTCGCGGGCCACCGTGTTGTTGTCGCCCTGGTAGACGTCGCCGGTGGCGTCGGTGTAGGGCGGCGTGTCGGACTTGGTGCCCGAGAAGATGTAGGCGTCGCCCAGCTTGGCGTTCATCGTGTCCTTGGCGGACTTGACGAGCTGGTCGATCTGGTCGGCGATCCCGTTGCGGTTCTCCTGGCTCATCGAGCCGTTGACGCCCTCGAGCGTGAGCTCGTTGGCCGTCTGGAGGAGGTCGTTGATCGACGACAGGCCGGTCTCGGCGCCGCCCAGCCACGTGGTGGCCGAGTCGACGCTGTCCTGGCTGCTCTTGATGCCGGCGAGCTGGCCCGTGCGCAGGCGGGCCTGGGCGGCGGCGGTCGGGTCGTCGGACGGCCGGTTGACGCGCTTGCTGGTGGAGACCTGCTCCTGCGTCTTGGCCATCGTCGCGTACTGGGACTGCAGATCGGCGAGCACGCGGTTGCTCACCATGTTGTTGGTCACGCGCATGGACATGATCTAGAGCCCCGTCGAGTTGATGAGGGTGTCGAGCATGCTGTCCATCGTCGACAGCGCCTTGGCGGCGGCCTGGTAGCCGCGCTGGAAGCGCACCAGGTCGGCCATCTCGTCGTCCATCGAGACGCCGGAGACCGACAGGCGCCGCGACTCCAGGGAGTTGAGGACGCTGCCCGAGGTGGCGCTGGCGTTCTCGGCGTTGGCGACGTCGGCGCCGATCGTGCCGACGAGGCCCGAGTAGCCGGTGTCGACCGCGCCACCGCGCTGCCCCGCGAGGGCGAGGGCGGCGCTGTTGTCGGCGGCCGCGCCGCCGGCGGCGCCCGCGGTGACCGTCGCCGAGGTGGCGATGACCGCCATGTCGGAGGCGCCGGTGCCGGTGAAGATGGGGGTGGAGGACGTGCTGTTGGTCGTGCTCATCACCGCGGCGGCGATGCTGTTGAGCGTCGCGCGGTAGGCCTGGGTCTTGGCGGCGACGTCCTGCAGGCCGCCGATCTGGCCGCCCGGCGTCGCCGAGAGCGTCGCCGTGGTGGGCATCGTGACCGTGGTCTGCGAGACCAGCGGGGTCGCCGCGCCGCCGAAGGACACCTGGACCATGCCCGGGTAGGCGGGGTTGCCGGAGGCGTCGAGCGTCGGGTCCTGGGTGACCGAGACCTGGCCGTAGTTGGAGAGCTGGTCCAGCAGCTGGTCGCGGCGGTCGAGCAGGTCGTTGGGCTGCTGGCCGGCGCCGAGCGCGTTGTTGATGGAGGTGTTGAGCTTGGCCAGCTCGTCGGCGATCGGCTTGATCGGCCCCTGGTCGCTCAGCAGCCCGTCGACGCCGGCCGTGGCCTGGGCGCCGGCGGTCGCGAGGTCCTGGTCGAGCGAGGCGAACCGCGAGGCGAGGCCCTGGGCGGCGCCGACGACGCCGGCCTTGGCGTCGCTGCTCTCCGGGTTGGCGGCGAGCGTCTGCCACGAGCTCCAGTAGTCGTCGAGCTGCGCGCCGAGGTCGTTGGGCGAGTCGGAGCCGAGCTGGTCCTGGATCACGCCGAGCCGCTGGGCGGCGGTGTCGGCCTGGCCGCTGGTCATGTTCTGGGCGCGGTACTGCAGGTCGAGGAAGTCGTCGCGCAGGCGCTGGTAGCTGAGGACGTCGACGCCCTGGCCGACCTGCGAGCCGGCGCCGCCCTGGCGGCCGCCGGGGACCGTCAGCGGCGCGGACGCGCCGAGGTTGACCCGCTGGCGGCTGTAGCCCTCGGTGTCGATGTTCGAGATGTTGTGCGCGGTGGTGTCGAGCGCCGCCTGGTGGGCCTCGAGGCCGCGCAGGGCCGTGTTGATGCCGCCGAAGGTGCTCATCGCCTAGGCCTCCAGGTCCAGCGCGCGGCGGATCCGCACGGACTGGGCCGCGGGGGCGAGGGTGGCGCGCATCGTGGCGCCGGGCTCGCTGGGCGGGCGGTAGCCGACGTCCTCGGTGTCGATCCCGAGCTGGCGCGTCAAGTGCGACAGGAACGCGAGCTCCTGGCGCATGAGGGCGCGGTTGATGACGTGCTCGCGCTGGACCTCGGCGAGCAGGCCGCGCAGCTCGGCGCTGCGGACGCGCGCGGCCTCCGCCTCGGCGGGGCCGAGCAGCTGGACGAGCGCGTCGAGGGTGACGGTGTAGGCGGGGATGCCGAGGCCGCCGCCGGCCTGGGCGAGGATGCGGTTGCGCTCGCGCTCGATCGCCGAGCGGCGCTCCATCTCGGCCTGCATCTCGCCGAGGCGGGCGAGGACGCCGTCGACGTCGCGGTTGCGGATCGCGTGGCCCTGGCGCAGGACGGCGTCCAGCAGCCGGCGCGCGGAGGCGAGCTGCGCGTCGAGGTGGCGCAGGACGTCGGCGCCGAAGACGGTCGGTGCCGCGGGTGCGAGCATGCTGGTCACTGGCCTGAGTCCTTCATGCTCTGGGCGATGGTGCGGGCGAGCCCGAGGCCGCCGGCCGACATGACGCTGTCGGCCAGGACGCCTGGGAGCATCTGCTGGTAGGAGTCGGTCGCCGCCGAGCTGCCGTCGCCCGTGGAGTCGCTGTCGTCGTCGCCGCCCGACGTGTCGCTCGCCTTGGTGGTGTCGGCGAGCTGCTGCGTGAGCTGCTGCACGAACTCGCTCTCGAAGGAGAGCGCGGTCTTGTAGCGCTGCTGGTCGGCCTTCGTGCCGGCGCGGACGTCGGCGGGCAACATGCTGTTGTCGATGGGCGGCAGCTGGGTGCTCACTTCTTCACCCCGTTGGCGATCGACAGGATCTGGTCCTGGGTGGTGATGGCCTTGCCGGCGAGCTGGAAGGCGCGCTGGGCCTCGATCATGTCCGTCATCGCCGTGCTGGCGTCGACGTTGGAGCCTTCGAGGAAGCCCTGCTGCACGATCGTGCCGTTGCCGGCGGGGCGCGTGGCTCCGCTGCCCTGGCCGGCGATGAAGGTGTTGTTGGGGCCGCCCTGCAGGGCGCCCGGGGCGGGCACGTCGACCAGCGTGATCTGGCCGGCCTTGACGTTGTTCGCGGTGACCGTGCCGTCGGTCGCGATCGAGACCTTGGCGGGGTCGACGCCCGGCGGAAGCTTGACCGGCGGGTCGAGCAGCTCGCCGGTGTGCAGCTGGAGGCGACCCTGGGAGTCGGCCTGGAGATCGCCGTCCTTCGACAGCGCGGTGCGCCCGTCGGAGAGCTTGACCTGGATGTAGCCGGAGCCGGTGATGCCGACGTCGAGCGGCTGGCCGGTGTTCTGCATGTCGCCCGGCTGCATGCTGCGGCCGATGACGGTGGCGGCGGAGCCGGAGCCGATCTGCACGCCCTTGGCGGCGCCCTGGCCGGAGCCGTCGTCGTACACGAGATCCTTGAACGCGACGCGGGCGTGCTTGTAGCCCGTCGTGTCGACGTTCGCGAGATCGGAGGAGACAGCGTCCAGACGCGTCTGCTGAGCCGCCATGCCGGCGGCGGCCGTGTACATGCCTTCAAGCATTTATGTCCGGGTCTCCTGGAAGGAGGGGATAGGAGCTCCGGCTTCCGCCATAGGGCGGTCCAGCCGTTCGGAGTCCTCTGTCTCCCCGGTGATCGGCAAGGGCCGAACGGACTTGAGGGGGAGGTCGATTCCCGGACTTTGCGCGGTTGCGCGCGTGCAGAATCGGGGTGCGGCGAGGCGGCGCTAGCCGGGCAGCGAGCCGACTTGGCTCACGGCCTGCTGCAGGGTCTCGTCGATGGTCTGGATGGACTTCTGCCCGGCCTCGAAAGCCCGGAGCGACGCCATCATGTCGACCATCGTCTTGCCCGCGTCGACGCCGGAGCCCTCGAGGACCCCGGACTGCACGTCGCCGCTGGCCGTCCCGCCGGTGGTGCCGGTGAACAGCGAGTCGCCCTGCTTGCGCACGTTGGTGAGCGCGAAGCTCCCGAGCTGCTTGGCGTCCACGGTGCCGTCCGCGCCGACCTTCATCGGCTTGCGGGCGCTGTCGAGCACCGGGTTGCCGGACTGGTCGGTGAGCGTGCCGTCGGCGGCGGCCTGGAACGAGCCGTTGCGCGTGTAGCGCGTGCCGTTGGACGTCTGGACCGCGAAGTAGCCCTGACCGTTGATGCCGAAGTCGAGCGGCTCGCCGGTGTCGCGCATGGGCTCGGGCGTGAAGTCGGTCACCGTCTTGGTGATGATCGGGCCCTGTCCGAGCTTGCCGATCGTCTGGCCGGTGGCCGAGTTCTGCAGGAGCATGTCCGAGAACGATCGCTGCTGCGACTGGTCGGACTTGTAGCCCGGGGTCGCAGCGTTGGCCATGTCGTTGGCGATCTGATCCTGCCTCGCCATCTCCGTGACCATGCCTGCGGCAGCGATATAGAGTCCGCGTTCCATGCCTCTCGGTACTCGGCGTGGGGCGGCGAGACTTGAGGTGCCGGGCGACGTGCGAACCTGTCTGATCCATGGCGGGCCCCGTCGACCTCGTCCTGCTGCGGGGCATGCTCCCCGACGTCCAGCTCACGCCCGGCACGGTGGTCCACGGCCGGGTGCTCGACGCCCGCACGCTCGTGCTCGCCGGCGTGCGCCTGGCCGCGCAGCTGCCCGAGGGCCTCGCGCCCGGCCAGCACCTGCGGCTGCGCGTGGAGGAGGCGGGGCGCGAGCGGCTGCACCTGCGCGTCGTGCCCGACGCGGAGTCCCAGGCGGCCGAGCCGGTCACCGTCCCCGCGACGGCCTACCAGGTGGCGCTGCCGGGCGGGATGAGTGCGCGCGTCCACGTCGAGGAGCGCGAGGAGACCAGCGGCCGGCGCGCCGGCCCGGGCGCCGCCGTCTCGGTGGTCGTCCGCTACGACTCGCCGACGCTGGGCCGGCTCGACGTGCGCCTCGACGGCGCCTCGGCGGCCGTGCACGTCAGCGCCGGCGAGCCCGCCGAGACCGTCCGCGCCGCGGCCGACGTGCTGCGCGACGCGCTGGCCCGCGTGGCCGGGGCGCCCGTCGTCGTCACCGTGCATCCCCGGCAGGAGACGCTCGATGTCCAAGCCTGAGCGGCCCAAGCGTGCGACCGCGCTGCGCTACGACAAGGAGCGCGGCGGCGCGCCGCAGGTCGTGGCGACCGGCTCCGGGCTGATCGCCGACCGCATCGTGGAGATCGCGCGCGAGCAGGGCGTGCCCGTGCGCGAGGAGGCCGGGCTGGCCGAGGCGCTCGCGCGGCTGGAGCTCGACCAGGAGATCCCGCCCGACCTCTTCGCGGCGGTGGCCGAGGTCCTGGTCTGGGCCTACGCCCTCAACGGACGACGCTCGCCCTGATCCAGGGCGAGCGTCGGTGCAGCGTGTGCGTCGTCGTACGGCCCCCCGCGGACGACGCGGGGACGTCAGCTACGCGACGGCGCGGAAGAGCGGCGCGTCGGCGTCGAGGTTGTTGCGCAGCGTCTTCTTGAGCTGACCGTGGATCTGGCAGACGCGCGACTCGCTGACGCCGAGGATCTCGCCGATCTCGGCCAGCGTCATGTTCTTGACGTACAGGAGCACGGCGACCTCGCGCTCACGCTGGGGCAGGCGGGCGAAGGCCTCGCGGAACTTGTCCTTGGCCTCGTCCTTGGCGGCGGCGTGCAGCGGGTCGGCCGACGGATCGGTCGAGGCGATGGTGTCGATGCGCTCGATCGTCGTCTCGTCGTCGGAGAGGACCAGCGTGTTGAGCGAGGTCAGGTCGGACTGCGTGATCTCGTCGCGGCGCTTGCGCAGCTCGGCCAGCGTGGTGCCCATCGACTCGGCCAGCTCGGCGTTGTCGGGCCGGCGGCCGTGGAGCGTGGTGAACTCGTCGGCGGCGCGCTCGATGTCGCGCTCCCACCGGCGGACGGAGCGGGGGGCCCAGTCCTGGCGGCGCAGCTCGTCGAGGACGGCGCCGTGGATGCGGGTCCAGGCGTACTGCTCGAGCGTCGCGCCCTTGGCCGGGTCGTAGCGCTCGATCGACTGGATCAGCGCCTCGAGGCCGCAGGAGATGAAGTCCTCGACCTCGCAGCGGGCCGGCATCTCGCGGACCTTCTTGTACACGATGTACTTGACCAGCGGGGCGAAGGTGAGGACGAGGCGGTCACGAACGCTGCGGTCGTTCGTGCGGCGGTACTCCTTCCAGAGGGCGAGGGTGTCCTCGGAGGAAAGGCGGCGCTTCGAGGTCTGGGCGGTGGCGAGGCTCACGACGGTGCTCCTTGGGGCGGGGGGGACGCTGGAGGTATCGGTAAGCCCCCGAACCGTCCGCATCCCCTTAAACCGGTACTTGACCCTCGACGTGCGTCCACGCGTGTCCTCCCCACTTCTGGGGAGGGGGGCGGTCGAACCTCCATCGAGCCCGCGCAAAGTTGTGCATGGCTGCCAAACCGCCTTGACGCGCACGCTCACGCGAGGCGTTGGGGGTGGCCCGGCGACGTTCGCTCTCAACTCCTCGGGGCGGTGGCCGACGACCGGAGGGACGGCCGTTCCGTCGCCCCTTCCCTCCAAGGAGCCCTCCAGTCTCATGGCGCTTCGCCTTGTCGCACCGGTCGACGGACCGGCTGCTCCCCAGAACTCCGCTGCTCGTGCGCCCCTCTCGGGGGCTGCCGCCGTGGCCCAGGTCACCAACCGCGCCGCCGGCCTGCTCGCCGCCCGCGATCTCACCGGCTGGCGCGCCCTCGCCGCTGCCGCCGCCGAGCTTCCCGACGTCCACGACCGCTACCAGGCGCGCCGGCTGCTGATCGAGTCGACGCTGGGGCACCGCAGCGGCTCGGCCGCCGCGACCGCCGAGACGTTCTTCGCCGGCGCGCTGGCCGCCGTCGAGGCGCTGGAGGAGGAGCCGCGCGAGCCCGTCCTGCTGAACCTCGGGGGCGTGCTGCTCTACGAGCTCGGCGCCATCGTCGCCGCCGAGGCGCTCTTCCGCGGCGCTCAGCGCCTGGACCCGGAGCTGCCCAAGGTCTCCGCCAACCTCCGCGAGTGCGCCCGCCGGCGCAAGCAGGGCATCAGCACGCCCCAAGGTCTTCCGGCCCCGGTCCTGCGCGCCCTGCGCGACCTCGGCCCGCGCGCCCAGCGCGCCGCCCAGCGGGCCATGCCCGTCGCGGGCCAGACGGTCAGCCTGTGCATGATCGTCAAGGACGAGGAGTCGATGCTGCCGCGCTGCCTGGCGGCCGTCGCCGAGCACGTCGACGAGCTGATCGTCGTCGACACCGGCTCGACCGATCGCACCGTCGAGATCGCCGAGTCCTTCGGCGCGCGCATCCTGCATCACGAGTGGGACGGCGACTTCTCCGCGGCGCGCAACGTCGCGCTGGACGCCGCAACCAGCGACTGGCTCTTCTACCTGGACGCCGACGAGGTACTCGTCGAGGGCGACGGCCCGCGGCTGCGCGAGCTGCTCGGCCGCACCTGGCGCGAGGGCTTCTGGTTCACCGAGACCAACCACGTCGGCGAGATCGAGGACGGCGTCGCCGTCGCGCACAACGCGCTGCGGCTGTTCCGCAACCGTCCCGCCTACCGCTTCGAGGGCCGCGTCCACGAGCAGTTCGCGCATCGCCTGCCGAACCTGCCCGAGCGCCTGGAGCACACGCAGGTCCGCATCGAGCACTACGGCTACCTGGGCGCCGTGCGCGGCGCCAAGGAGAAGTCGCGCCGCAACGTCGAGCTGCTGGAGCGCCAGATCGCCGACGGCGTCGACACGCCGTTCCTGCACTTCAACCTCGGCTCCGAGCGCGCCGCCTCGGGCGACGTCGCCGGCTCGCTGAAGCACCTCGAGCGCGCCTGGACCAAGCTGGAGTCCGATCCCGAGCGCCTGGAGCACGGCTACTTCCCGTCGCTGTCCTCGCGCCGCGTCAAGGCGCTGAACGCCAACCGCCGCCACGACGACGCGCTCGCCGCGGGCGAGACGGTCCTGCAACTGCTGCCCGGCTTCACCGACGTCGTCCTCGAGCAGGCCATGGCCCACCGCGGCAAGGGCGACCTCGACGCGGCGATCGCCACCTTCGAGCGCGCCATCGCCATGGGCGACGCGCCGTCGCGCTACAGCGCCACGGTCGGCGCCGGCACCTTCCACGCCCGCAACCTCCTCGCCGAGGTGCTCATCACCACTGGCCGGCTGGACGAGGCCGAGGCCCACCTCCTGCATATCCTCGACCACCACCCGGCGTTCATCGGGGCCGTCGAGCCGTACGCCCGCGTCCTGCTGCGCCAGGGCACGCCGGCCGCCGAGGTCGTGCAGCGGATCCGCACGAGCGTGCCCGCGCCGACGCCCGGGCAGCGCTTCCTGCTGGCCGTCCCCTTCTACGAGGCCGGCGCGATCGCCGAGGCCGAGGTCGAGCTGCGCGGCGTCCTGACCGCCCAGCCCGGCGCCCACGCCGCCCGCGTCGCGCTCGCCGAGGCCCACCTCTCCCAGGGCCGGCTCGCCGAGGCCGCCGCCGAGGCGCTCGCCGTCCCGGCCGACGCGCCGCACGGGCAGGCCGCCGCGCGGACCGCGCTCTTCGCCCGCCTGGCCGCCGGCGCCGAGGCGCCGCTGGTCGACGCCGCGTTCGCCTACGCCGCCGAGGCCGGGGTCGACCCCGGCGAGCTCGCCGCCTTCACCGCCTGGCACACCGGCTCCACGGTGCCCAACAGCGTTCCCGCCGCCGCGGCGCCGGTGATCGCCACGATGCTCGAGGCGCTCGCGCGGCTGGAGGACTTCGACGGCTTCGAGCGGCTCGCCGCCACCGTCGAGACGCTCGCCCTGCCGTGGCGCGAGCAGCGCGAGCTGCTGGCCAGCGTCTACCTGCGCCGCGGGTTCCACGAGTCCGCGGCGGCCGAGTGGATCGGCGTCGTCGAGCGCCAGGGCCCCGACGAGCGCGCGATGCTCGGCCTCGCCCGGCTGGCCGAGCTGCAGGGTCTCCACGACGACGCCCGCCTCATGCGCGACGAGGCCGCGACGCTCCGCGCGGCCGCCTGATCTCCATGCACGCCCTCGCACACCGCCACCAGCGGACGATCGACCGATCGTCCAGGGCTGCGCTCAAGGCCCTCCCCGGGACACCGATGACGGGAGGGACAGGGGCAGATGGCTCAGGGACGAGCCTGACGGACAGCGAAAGGATCGGCATGGACATCGACGCGACCAAGGGGATCGGCTCACGCGCCGTCCCCGGGCGGGCACGACCCGCAGAGGCGGCGCCGGCCGGTGATTTCGCACAAGTGTTCGATCTCGCCGATGCCCGACGCCGCCGGATGACCGGTCCGGATCGCATCCCGGAAGAAGTGTGGGACGACATCACGCGCGCCGGCCAGCTGGCCGACGACCTGGCCAGCCGGGGTCAGCAGGTGCGGTTCGACACCCACCGGCTGACCGATCGCGTCGTCGCGTCGCTCTGCGACAGCGACGGGCGGATGCTCCGCCCGGTCCGGCTCGACGAGCTCTTCGGCACCACCGACCCCGACCCCTCGACGGCGGCTTAGGCCATGGCAGGCATCCAGCTCAGCGGCCTCGTGTCCGGCTTGGACACGCAGTCGATCATCGACCAGTTGATGACGGCCGAGAAGTTGCCGCGCACCAAGATCACGCTCGATCAGGACGCGACGACCAAGCGTCAGAGCCTCCTGACCGACATCGGCACCAAGCTCACGGCGGTCAAGACCGCCAACGACGACCTCAAGTCGGTCCTCAGCTGGCTCGACACGCAGACCGTCACCAGCGACGACGAGTCCAAGGTGACGCTCGCGCGGACCGCGGGCGCTGCGCCCGGCGGCTACGACGTCGCCATCCAGCAGACCGCGACCGCCGCGCGCCAGACCTACGACTACCAGTCCCCGGCCGCCGACGGGCCGATGACGATCCTCAACGCCGACGGCACGACGCGGGCCTCGATCAACCTCAAGGCCGGCGCGTCGATCGACGACGCGGTCAACGCCATCAACTCGAAGACCGACGCGAACCTCTACGCGGTCAACGTCAACGGCGACCTCGTCCTCGCGTCCAAGACGACGGGCGACGGCAGCGGCTTCTCGGCCACCGGCGTCGGCGCCAACACCGAGACGGTGGCCGGCCAGAACGCCAAGTTCACCATCAACGGCACGGCCTACGAGCGGCAGTCCAACACGGTCACCGACGCCATGCCCGGCGTGACGATGACCCTGAAGGGCAAGACCCAGGGCACCGACACCGTCGGCGTCTCGGTCGGCGTGCCCGGGCCCGACACCGACGCGATCGTCAAGAAGGTCCAGACCTTCGTCACCGCCTACAACGACCTCGTCACCACGACGAAGGCCGACCTCGCCGAGAAGCCGGTCACCGGCGCGACGACGACGGCCGACGCCCAGCTGGGCACGCTGTTCGGCGACTCCGGGCTGACGACGATGCTGTCGTCGATGCGCTCGCTGCTGGCCACGCCGGTCAGCGGCCTCTCGGGGACCTACACCTCGCTCGCCGACCTCGGCATCTCGACCGGCGCCGCGAGCTCCTCGACGCTCAGCCAGGACGCGATCGACGGCAAGCTCACGGTCGACACCACCAAGCTCACCGCCGCGCTGACCGCCGACCCGCTGGCGGCCAAGACGCTGCTGGGCGGCAACACGATCACGCCCGGCCTCCCGCAGTCCTTCGCCACCCTGCTGGCGGGCTACCAGGGCAGCGGCGGGCTGATCGCCGGGCGCGTCTCGTCCGCCACCACCGACCTCGCCGACATGCAGAACCGCCTCGACGCGTTCGACATGCGGATGGACTCCAAGCAGGAGTACTACCAGAAGGAGTTCACGGCGCTGGAGCAGGCCATGTCGGCCAGCCAGTCCCAGGGCGCCAGCCTGACCAGCTTCATGGCCCAGTCGGCCGCCTCGTAGCTCCGCACCCCCTCCCGGATCGTCCCCCCTCGGAAACGAAACAGCCATGAACCCGTACGCCAGCCCCCAGGCCTACCGCAACTCCGCCGTGCTGACGGCGACCCCCGAGCAGCTCGTCGTCATGTTGTACGACGGCGCCGTGCGCTTCCTGCGCCAGGCGGAAGTCGCCATGCGCGAGGGCGCGTGGCTGCACAGCTTCGAGAAGCTCGGCCGCGGCGAGGACATCATCGACGAGCTCCTCGCGACGCTCAACATGGACGCCGGCGAGATCTCGGTGCGCCTGCAGGCGATCTACGTCTTCTGCAAGCGCACGCTGATCGAGGCCCGCATCCAGCGCGACTCCGAGAAGATCGGCCAGGTCGCGGCGCTGCTGGCCAGCCTCCGGGAGGCGTGGGCCAAGCTCGCCGAGCAGGCCGCCGCCCAGGCTCCCGCGTCGGCATGAGCGCCCACCTGTTCGCCACGCTCGTCGACCTCGCGCGCGAGGAGCACGCGATGGTCACCGACGGCCGCTACGACGAGCTGGCGGACCTCGTCGCGCGCCGCGACGCCGTGATGGCGCTGCTGCCGCCGGTCGCGCCGCCCGAGGCGATGGACCACCTCCGCGAGGCCTCGCGCCTCCAGGGCCTGATCACCGAGGCGCTGCGCCAGGCGCGCGACGCCACCGGCACCGAGCTGCGCCGCCTGCGCACCACGCGCACGGGCGTGCAGGGCTACGCCGCGGGCGCGGGCATGCGCCCCGTGCACGCCGGCGCCTACGACCACGTGGGCTGAGCGCCGCGACGCCGCTGGGCGTCGCTGAGCATTCCCGCGGACCTTCCGTGGACGGAATGTGGACGCGCTCCTCAAGCACCGAACCATTCGGCCGAGAACCAGGGGTGGGTCGCCACGGTCGGCGACTGACGAAGCCCACGGACGGGCGCAGCACGAACTCCCCGTACGTCCGTGGATCTCTTCGACACCACCCAAACCGGCCTCCAGCAGGCCCTCTCCGGCTCGGCCCTGCGTCAGCAGGCGATCGCGTCCAACATCGCCAACGTCAACACGCCGGGCTACCGGCGCCAGGACGTCGACTTCCAGAGCGCGCTCCAGTCCGCCTGGGACGGCGGCACCGACGCCGTCGGGCAGGTCAAGCCCGCGATCGCGGTCGACCAGAGCTCGGTCATGCGCGCCGACGGCAGCTCGGTCGACATCGACACCGAGGCGGCCGCGGAGTCCAAGAACGGGCTCCAGTACGAGGCGATCTCCCAGGTCTTCCGGGCGCGCACCGACATCCTCAAGTCAGCGATCGGCAACTGATGGGGCTCTTCGACGCGATCGACGTCGCCGGCACGGGCCTCTCGGCCTCGCGGGTGCAGATGGACGTCACCTCCGAGAACCTCGCCAACGCCGAGACGACCAAGGGCGCCGACGGGCTGCCCTACCGCCGCAAGGAGGTCGTCCTCCAGCAGGCCTCCGGTGCCGACTCGTTCGGCACGGCGCTCACCGCGGCCATGGGCGGTGCCGCTCCCGGCGCCGCCCCGGCCCGCGGCGTGCAGGTCGCCGGGATCGTCGAGGACCAGTCGCCGCTGAAGAGCATCTACGACCCCGGTCATCCCGACGCGGACAAGAACGGCTACGTGACCATGCCCAACGTCAACTCGGTGACGGAGATGACCGACCTCATCGCCAGCTCCCGGGCCTACGAGGCCAACGTGACGTCGATGCAGACGGCCAAGCAGATGTTCTCCAAGACGCTGAGCATCCTGAGCTGATGATCGACCCGTCCATGGCGATCAAGGGCATCACCGGTGGCCCGGAGTTCAGCGTCGGCAGCCTCGACGGTGCCCCGACCGCGGCGCCGACCCAAGGCGCCAGCTTCGGCTCGATGCTCGGCGATCAGCTGAGCTCCCTCGAGAAGACCCAGACCTCCGCCGCGGACGCCTCGCGCTCCCTGGCCGACGGCACCGCGACCGACCCCTCCCAGGCCGTGGTCTCCGTCGAACGCGCGCAGCTGTCCATGCAGCTCGCCGCGCAGCTCCGCACCAAGGGCGTCGAAGCCCTCCAGGAAATCTTCCACACCGCCGTCTAGCGACTCAGTCCCCGACTGGAGCCCCTCCCTCCAATGGCTCTCCTGAACTCCATGAGCACCCGCGGCAAGATCACCCTTGCCGCCTGTGCCCTCGGCTTCCTCGCCGCCGCCCTGCTCATCGTCAAGATGGCCGGCGCGCCGTCCTACACGACGGTGATGACCGGCGTCGACCCGGCCAAGACCACCCAGATCACCGCCGCGCTCACCACGGCCGGCGTGCCCTTCGAGCTGCAGAACGGCGGCACCGCCGTCGCCGTGCAGAAGGGCAAGGAGACCGCGGCCAACGTCGCGCTCGCGACCAAGGGCCTCAACACCGGCACCACGCAGCCGGGCTTCGAGATCCTCGACAAGCAGAAGCTCGGCGCCTCCAGCGAGCAGCAGCAGATCGCCTACCAGCGCGGCCTGGAGGGCACGATCGCCAACACGGTCGGCCAGATCCAGGGCGGCGGTGGCGCGCAGGTCCACCTGACGCTCGCGCAGGACAACCTCTTCGCCGACGAGTCGCGCGGCGCCACCGCCGCGGTGCTCCTGCCCCAGGACGCCTCGACGATGGACCCCGGCGCGGTGCGCGGCATCGCCAACCTCGTCGCCTCGTCGGTCCCCGACCTCAAGCCCGCCGCGGTGACGATCACCGACGGCACCGGCGCGATGCTGTGGCCGGTCACGGGCGGCGCCGCCGGCGGCGACGCCTCCACCTCCAAGGCCGCGGCCGAGTCCCTCAAGGACCAGCAGGTCGAGGCCAAGATCAACGCCATGCTCGTCCAGACGCTGGGCCCCAACAAGGCCCAGGTCCAGGTCAACGCCGACCTCGACATGGACAAGGTCAGCAAGCAGCAGCTGACCTACGGCAAGACCGG
>DASYBY010000044.1:0-3130 GCA_036500525.1 Baekduia sp.
ATGGCCGCCGTGATGATCACGGCGATCAACCTCATCGGCGGCATCGTCGTCGGCGTGCTCATGCAGCACCGCGCCTTCGGCGACGCCATCCAGCACTTCTCGCTGCTGTCGGTCGGCGACGGCCTGGCCGCGCAGATCCCGGCGCTGCTGATCTCGGTCGCGACCGGCATCATCGTCACGCGCTCGGCCAGCAGCGACGACCTCGGCACGCAGGTCGTCGGGCAGATCGGCGCCCAGCGCCGCGCCCCGCTGGTCGCCGGCGTCGTCATCGCGTCCTTCGCGCTGATCCCGGGCCTGCCGAAGATCCCGTTCATCATCATCGGCGCGCTGTTCTTCTTCGGGGGCCGGCAGCTGGCCAAGTCCGCCGACGCGGCGGCCGCGATCGAGGCGACCGACGCGGCCGCGGCGCTCGCGCTGCCGCCCGCGCCCGCCTCGCCGCGCGACCAGGTGCAGGACGCGCTCTCGCTCGATCCGCTGGAGCTGTGCATCGGCTTCGGGCTGGTCCCGCTGGTCGACGGCACCTCGGGCGGCTCGCTCCTGCAGCGCGTCAGCGCCGTGCGCCGGCAGATCGCGGCGGAGGTCGGCACGATCATCCCGTCGGTCCGCATCCACGACGAGGTCGGGCTCCAGAGCCACGAGTACCTCGTGAAGGTGCGCGGCACCGAGGTCGCGCGCGGGCACATCATGGCCGGCCACCAGCTGGCGCTCGACCCGGGCGACGCGGTCGGCCAGCTCGACGGCATCCCGACGCAGGACCCCGCCTACGGCATGGCCGCGGTGTGGATCACGGACGCCGCGCGTGCCGAGGCCGAGGCGCTCGGGTACACGGTGGTCGACGCCGAGAGCGTCGTCGTGACCCACCTGACCGAGACGATCCGCAAGCACACCGCGGACCTGCTCACCCGCCAGGACGTGCGCACCCTGCTGGACAGCCTCAAGGAGCACAACGCCGCCGTCGTCGAGGAGGTCATCCCCGACCTGCTGTCGGTCGGCGAGCTGCAGCGCGTCTTGCAGGCGCTGCTGCGCGAGGGCGTCTCGATCCGCGACCTCGGCGCCGTGGTCGAGGCCGCGGGCGACCGCGCCCGGGTCACGCGCGATCCCGAGCTGCTGGCCGAGTACGCGCGCCAGGCGCTGGGCCGCACGATCGTCTCGCCCTACCTCGACGCGGAGCGGACGCTGAAGGCGATCACGCTGGACCCGCACCTCGAGCAGGAGGTGTCGGACGCGATCGCTCAGACGCCCGACGGCGAGTACCTCGCGATGGATCCCTCTCGTGCGCAGGCATTGGTGCACTCCCTGTCGAACCATGTGCAGCAGGCCGTGACGCGCGGCCCGCAGCCGGTGCTGATCTGCTCCTCTCGCGTCCGCCGGCACCTCCGCCGGCTGTGCGAGCAGGCGCTGCCCCAGCTCTCCGTGTGCGCCTATAACGAGATCGCACCCGGGATCGGCGTGGAGACGATCGGAGTAGTAGCCGTATGACGCCCTATAACCGGACAGCGAACGAATCCACCGTCAAACGGTCGGCCGCATGACCCCCCAGGACCCGGAGACCTTCACCTACCGCGGGCGCTCGCTCGAGGAGCTGGTGCCGCGCATCCGGCAGGACCTCGGCGACGACGCGGTCATCGTGTCGCGGCGCGAGACCTCGACCGGCGGCGTCGGCGGGTTCTTCGCCAAGCGCGAGATCGAGGTCGAGGTGCGGCCCGGCCAGTCGGCGCCGAACGTCGCCGCGGCCTTCGCCCAGCAGCTCGCGCAGGCGCACGAGCGCCAGCAGTCCGGCCAGGGTGGCGGCGCCGACGCGCTGCGCCCGGCGACCGCGCCCGAGATCGACGCGCTCCCCGGCGCGACCGACGTCACGGTCGACGACCTCTTCCCGCAGGCCGCGCCGCCGCAGGCGCAGAACCTCGCGGCGCTGTTCAACGCGGGCCTGGCGCCGGTGGAGCCGGCCGAGCCGGTCGCGGAGCCCGCGGAGCCCGAGCCGCCCGCGGCGCAGACGCCGCCGCGCCCGCCGAACGGGATCATCGAGGACGACGACGAGGACTACCTCTGGGACGAGGAGGAGGACGACGCGCCGGAGCCGGAGGGCACCGCCGGCGTCGAGCCCGGAGTGTCCGAGGCCCCCGCGTTCCTGGAGCCCGAGGCGCCTGAGCCCCAGGCGCCGCCCGCCGCGCTGGACGCGCTGCTGGCGTCCATCGACCAGCCGACCGGCGCCTTCGACTACCTCGGCGTGGCCGATGCGGTCGCGGCGGCCGACGCGGCGGAGGCGGCCGCCGTCGAGGCGGAGCCCGAGCCTGCGGTGGTCGAGCCGGAGCCCGAGCCGATCGCCGAGCCCGTGGCCGCGGTCGAGCCCGAGCCCAACGCCCCGACCCCCTCGTACACCGGCCTCCCGCCCGCCGCGCTGGCCGCGGCCGAGCGCCTGGTCGGCCGCGGCCTGCGCCCCGGCCTGGCCGAGGCGATCGCCGAGGAGGCGATGGCCGGCCTCGCGCCGCTCACCCCCGGCGCGGATCCCAAGGACCTCGTCGTCGACGCGCTCGCGCGCCGCATCCCGATGCTGCCCCTGCGGCGCGGGCCCGGCGTCATCGGCTTCGTCGGGCCTGGCGGCGCCGGCAAGACGCGCTGCGTCGCCCGGCTCGCCGCCGCCCACGCCCGCCACGGCGCGCTGCCCGTCGCCGTCGTCGCCCTGCGCTCGCCCGATGGCGGCGCGGAGCTGCGGCGCCTGCTGGCGCCCTACGGCGTCACCCTGCACGCGGTCGAGAGCGGCGCGGAGGGCGCCGCCAAGATCGCGACGCTGCGCGGCGAGGGCCTCGTCGTCGTCGACACGCCGGGCGTCAGCCCGCGGTCGGCCGGCGAGCTGCGCTCGCTCGGGTTCGAGCTGGACTCGCTCGCCCCCGACGAGCTGCACCTCGCGGTCCCCGCGACGATCGGTCCCGACGCCGCCCGCGAGCTGGTCGGCGGCGTGCGCGAGCTCGGGGTCGGCGCGCTCGTGCTGACCCACACCGACGAGACCGAGATGCTCGGCACCGTCATCGGCCTGGCGATCGACTCGGGCCTCCCGCTCTCCTACCTGGCCCGCGGCCAGGCCGTCGAGGCGGGCCTGCGCCCGGCGTCGGCGGCCGAGCTGGCGGCCGAC
>DASYBY010000045.1:0-3194 GCA_036500525.1 Baekduia sp.
CATCGGCCTGAGCACCGCCATCGGCGCCCTCTACGTCCAGACGGGCTACGCCGTGCTGAGCCTCGTGCTCGTCGCGGTCCTCGCGTTCACGTACATGGCGCGCCTGGTGATCGCCGCGCGCGAGCGCACCAAGGAGTACGCCAACCTCTCCTGGGGCGTCCTCAGCGGGCTGATCCGCACGCTCGACGCGCGCGACCAGCGCGCCGCCCGCCACTGCGCGGCCGTGGCGCGGTTCGCGCGCGACATCGCCAAGTTCGCGGGGATGTCCGAGCGCGACCAGGAGCTGGCCCACACCGCGGGCCTCCTGCACGACATCGGGCGGTTCGCGTTGAGCGACCGCGTGATGGAGCGCGGCGTCGTCCTGACCGAGGACGACTGGACGGCGATCCGTCGCCACCCCGAGCTGGGCGCCGACATGCTGCGCGACATCGGGGTCTACGGACCGCTGTCAGAGATCATCGTCGCCCACCACGAGCGGCCCGACGGCAAGGGCTACCCCAAGCGGCTGACCGCGGACGACATCCCGCAGATCGCCAAGATCATCGCGGTCGCCGAGGTCTACGACACGCTCACCGCGCCGGACACCTACCGCACGCGGCTGAGCTCCTTCGAGGCGCTGACCGAGCTGCGGCGGGTCGCGGGCACGCAGCTGGACGCCGACTACGTCGAGGCACTCGCCGGCCTACTGGCCGGGCAGGGCACCGACTACCGGCACGCGGACGCCGCCGACTACGACGAGGAGCTCGGGATCGAGCGGCGGATGAACCAGGCGGCGGGCGGCTAGGCCAGCCGCGCCGCGGGAGCCCGCCGGCTCACGGCGGGGCTAGATGGGGTATTGCGCGAGGCGGTCCGGGCGATCGGTGGTCCGGGCGGATGGCTGACGCCGCACGATCGCGCAGCCGATCCTGGTTGGATCGGCAAGCGATCGGGTGGTGTCAGGCGCCGGCCGGGCCGCCGAGCGGCCGCACCGAACCCGCGCGAAAGCCCATCAGGGCTGCGGCGTCTCCGGCGCGACCGGAGCCTCCGGCGGAACGCCGGCCTCCGTGTCGCTCTCGCGCACGAAGCGGCCCGTGCCGCTGGTGCGGTCCTCCAGGGAGGACACGAACTCGTCGAGCTCCTGGACCGGGAACCGCCGCTGGCCACCGGGCGTCCGGTAGCCACGGAGGTAGCCCATGTCCGACCACCGGCGCACGGTGGAGAGGGAGACCCCGAGGTGACGTGCGGCCTCCGAGGTGGTGAGGCCGAGCCGACTTGTATGCGTGGACCGCGTCATGAACTGCAGTCTTAGTCCTCCACGCACCGCTTCTGGACGTTCCGCGCGGCTTTGCGCAGGTTTCGGCCCGCGGGCATGCCCTTTGTGCGCGGTCTGCGAGCATCTTGGCGCCATGGGACGTCTCGATGAACTGGATCTCACGCTGAAGCTCAAGCGCCGGGAGCAGGACGAGCGCCTGCTCGCGGGCGGCCGCCGGCTCGCGCAGCTGCGCCTCGCGCTCGGCGGCAAGCTCGACCCCGGCGGCGCGCTCGGACCGGGCCTGGCGGTCGTCACCGAAGGCTGGGACGCCTCCGGCAAGGGCGGGGCGATCAAGCGCCTCGTCGCACCGCTCGACAGCCGCCACGTGCGCGTCGCGTCCTACGCCGCGCCCACGTTCGACGAGAAGCGCCATCACTACCTCCAGCGGTTCACGGGCGCGCTGCCGGGGCACGGCGGCATGACCGTGTTCGATCGCTCCTGGTACGGCCGCGTCCTGGTCGAGCGCGTGGAGGGGTTCGCCACCGAGGAGGAGTGGCGCCGCGCCTACGACGAGATCGCGTCGTTCGAGCGGTCGCTGGTGGCCGAGGGCGCGATCATCGTCAAGTTCTGGGTGCACATCTCCGACGAGGAGCAGCTCTCCCGCTTCAAGCGCCGCGAGCACGATCCGCTCAAGCGCTGGAAGATCACCGACGAGGATTGGCGCAACCGCGCCAAGCGCGCCGAGTACACCGAGGCGGTCGAGGAGATGCTCGCTCGTACCGACACGCTGGAGGCGCCGTGGATCCTCGTCGAGGGCGAGTCCAAGCGCTACGCCCGCGTGAAGGTGATGGAGTCCGTCATCGAGCAGATCGAGCGCGGGGCCGCCGCGCGCGGCTTCGCGCTCCCCGACCCCCTGGATCCGGAGACCAACGTATGAGCTACACCCACACCGAGCGCGTGCGGTTCGGCGACCTCGACGCGATGCGCCACCTCAACAACGTGGTGTTCCTGCGGTACTTCGAGACGGCGCGGATCGCGTACCTGCGGGAGATCGTCCCGGGCCACGATCCGGCCAACCCGGAGCAGGACGCGTTCGGGGTCATCTTCGCCGAGTGCCACATCAACTACCGCTCGCCGGTGGTCTTCGACGAGGTGGTCGACGTGAAGTGCTCGATCGCGCACGTCAAGCGCTCGGCGTTCCGCGTGGAGTTCGAAATGCGCGTCGGCACGCGGCTGGCCGCCGAGGGCTACGGCGTGCTGGTCGGGTTCGACTACGAGACGCAGCGCGCGGCGGTGCTGCCCGACGAGCTGCGCGCGAAGCTCGAGGCCGAGGTGGCGGCGCCGCCGGTGGCGGGGTAGCGGGCCGCGGGGCGGGTGCGGCGGTCGGGTTCAGGCCGTCGCGCCCACGACGACCCAGCGGCGCCCGACGAACCGGGCGCCGACGGTGAGCAGGCGGGCGACCATCAGCGCGTCGAGGCCGCACCAGACGCCGACGACGCCCCAGCCCTCGTGCAGCGACAGCAGCGCGATCGGGAGGAACACGACCAGCGCGCTGAAGGCCATGGCGTAGGCGAGGAAGCGCGTGTCCCCGGCGCCGAGCAGGACGCCGTCGAGCGCGAAGACCACGGCGCCGATCGGTTGCATGAGCGCGAACAGCGGCCACAGGTCCTGCGCGCGGTCCAGCACGGCGTGGTCGCCGGTGAACGCGCGGGGCAGGACGTCGGCCAGCGCCAGCAGCGCGACGGCCATCGCGCAGCCGGCGACCAGGCCCCAGAGGCACATGCGCCACGCGGCGGCCAGCGCGCCGCCCGCGTCGCCGGCCCCGAGCATCCGGCCGACGAGCACCTGCCCGGCGATCGCGATCGCGTCGAGCACCAGGGCCAGGAAGATGAAGAGCTGGAAGGCGATCTGGTGCGCGCCGAGGCTGGCGGTGCCCTCGCGCGCGAGCACCGCGCCGGCGATG
>DASYBY010000046.1:0-5690 GCA_036500525.1 Baekduia sp.
ATCCCCAGCGACGCGAGCCGGAACCGGTAGAGCACGTCGGCCGGGAACCCGGACGGCGTCTCGTGCACGGCGGGCAGCACCAGCTCGGCCCCGGCGACCACGATGACGAACGCCGCGAACGCGAGGATCGCCGCGTTCCAGCCGCCGAGCGCCGGGAGCACCTGGCGCCGGATCCGCGCCGCTGCGACGGCGGCCAGGATCGTGATCGCGATCATCGCCGCGAACAGCACGGTGCGGCGGCCGATCGTGTCGGGGTTGCCGATCGTCGGCGGGTTGGCGGGGTACTTGGTGAACGGCACCAGCGTGATCGTCACGTAGGCCGCCAGCGCCAGCAACGCCGACGTGGCGCGCGGGGTGAACGCCCCGATGCGCCCGTAGCCCCAGGCGAACACGAGCGAGAACAGCCCGCCGAGCGCGATGCCCATGGTGAGCGTGCCGGTCAGCAGCCCGAACGTGCGCTGCACGCCGCGGCTGACGATCTCGGGCCCTTCGGGCTCGTGGTGGATGCGGGCCAGGTAGCCCTCGAAGTCGATCGCGTGCTGGACCTGCGGCTCGCCGAACGCGAAGGCGAAGGCGAACGCGAGCAGCCCGGCGACGGCGCCGACGAGCATCCCGCGGATGAGCAGAGAGCGGATCATGTGCCCTGGCTCCCGCCTAGTGGCAGGGGAAGCCGAGCAGGTGCCGGGCGTCGTGCACGAACTCGTGCACGTCGTGTCCCGCGATCATCGACGTGGCGCCCTCTTCGGCGCCGACGAAGTAGATCAACAGCATCAGGACGATGCCGGCGAACAGCGCGAAGGGGAGAAGCTCGCGCGCGGAGGCGATGGGGGCAGGCGCGGTGCCGGCCCGCCGATCGACGGCGACTTCGGACATGTGATGGTCCTCCTCGGGATGACGCGTCCCGGTCGTGAATGCGGAAGGCGCGCGCGGATCGAGTGTCTGGCTCCCAGGATGGCGGCGGATCGCCGTCTCCCGGTCACAGTGGCGCGACCGCGCCGGTCTCTCACCGGCTTCCTCGAACCACGCTCGCGACGGCGAATCCTAGGGCATGGTGCGGGGGTAGGGAAAACCGGACATCGTCGGGCCGCGGGCCGGGGCGCGATCCCCGCGCGCGTACGCGATCCTTTACGTATGTCCATGTCCTCCCTGTCGCACCCCAGCGCCACGACCCGGCGCCGCCTGCTCTTCTCCATGCGCTACCTCGTGCCCGCCGTCGTGTGCGTCGCGGGGGTCGTCATCCTGCTCGTCGCGGGCGTCGGCGGCTACGGCCCGGACGCGGTGGCCGCGCTGTTCGGCGCGGGCGGCGCGCTGTACCTGATGAACAAGTTCATGCGCATGGGCATCGAGGGCGACGCCGACCGCGACGTCGAGGAGGCCGGCCGCCTGTTCCTCGACCGCTACGGCATGTGGCCCGACGAGGTCCCCACCGGCTGGCTCCCGCCCGACGGGCAGCCCGACTCCGCCACGGCGCTCCGCGAGCTCGTGGAGGAGCGGCGCCACAGCGACGTCGCCGCCTGACCGCTAGTACCGTGCCGCAGCGTGGCGCCGCTGCGGGTGGTCATCGCCGAGGATCAGGTCCTGCTGCGCGAAGGCCTCGCGCGGCTGCTGACCGACAGCGGCTTCGAGGTCGTCGGCCAGGCCGGCGACGCGCCCGACCTGCTGCGCAAGGTCGCCGCCCACCGGCCCGACGTCGCGATCGTGGACGTCCAGATGCCGCCCGATCGCACCGACGACGGCCTGCGCGCGGCGATCGCGATCCGGCGCGAGCACCCCGACGTCGGCGTGCTGGTCTTCTCGCAGTTCTCCGACGAGCGCTACGCCATGGACCTGATCGGCGACGACGCCCAGGGCGTCGGCTACCTGCTCAAGGACCGCGTGGCCGACATCGACTCGTTCGCCGACGCCGTGCGCCGCGTGGCCGCGGGCGGCTCGGCGCTCGATCCCGAGATCGTGTCGCTGATGGTCGGCCGGCGGCGCAAGGACGATCCGCTGGGGGCGCTGAGCCCGCGCGAGCGCGACGTGCTCGCGCTGATGGCCGAGGGCAAGTCCAACCCGGGGATCGCCGCGGCGCTCGGCGTCAGCCTCGCCGCGGTCGAGAAGCACGTCACGCGGATCTTCGCCCGGCTCGACCTCGGCCACGAGCCCGGCGACCACCGCCGCGTGCTCGCCGTGCTCACCCTGCTGCGGGCGAGCTGACCGCCAGCGGCAGGCTGGCGCGCACGCGGGTCCCGCCGCCGGGCGGCGAGTCGATCGCGAGCGTGCCGTCCACCGCCGCGACCCGGTCGGCGAGGCCGGCCAGTCCGGAGCCGCCGCCGGCGTCGGCGCTCGCGCCCCCGCGGCCGTCGTCGGCGACGGTGACGTCGAGGTGGTCGCCGTCGACCGCGATGCGCACCGACGCCTCGGTCGCCCCGGCGTGCTTGCCCACGTTGGCCAGCGCCTCGGCGACGACGAAGTAGGCGGTGGCCTCGATCGTCGGCGCGAAGCGCCCCTCGGGCAGGTCGAGCGCGACGGGCAGCGGCGCCCGCGCGGTCAGCGACTCGACCGCGCCCCGCAGCCCCCGGTTGGTCAGCACCGACGGGTGCAGCCCCGCGGCCAGCTCGCGCAGCTCCGCGATCGCCTGCCGGGTCTCGGCCAGCGCGCCGTCGAGCAAGTGCTGCAACTCGCCCTCGTCCGCTCGCCGGGCCGCGAGCTGCAGGGTCATCGCGACGTTGACGAGGTGCTGCTGGGCGCCGTCGTGCAGGTCGCGGCCGAGGCGCCGGCGCTCCTCCAGCGTCGCCTCGACGATGCGCGCGCGGGAGGCGTGCAGCGCCTCCGCGCGGGTGCGCTCCTGCTCGGCGCGGCGGCGCTCGGCGATGTCCTGGAAGACGATGACCGCGCCGCGGCCGTGCTCCAGCGCGACGGGCGCCGAGGAGTAGGCGACCGGCACGAAGGTGCCGTCGCGGCGGACGAACCAGTCCTCGTCGACGCGCACCGTCTCGCCGGTGATGCGCGGCAGCAGGAGCGGGCAGTCGTCCTCGGGGAACGGCGTGCCGTCGCGGTGCGTGTGGTGGATGGTCGCGTGGCTGGGGCGGCCGAGCAGCTCGGCCTCGTCGTCGTAGCCGAGGATCGCCAGCCCGGCCGGGTTGACGTAGCGCACGCGGCCCTCGGGGTCGACCGCGTAGACCGCGTCGGCCACGCTCTGCAGCAGCGCCGCGAGGACCGGCTCGGCGCCCGAGCCGAGGCGCCGGTCGACGCCGTGCGCGGGGGCGGGGAGGTCTGCGTCCACGGGCGGGAGCCTACGGCCCGCGGCCCGCTCCGAGCACGAACGGAACAGACGTACCGCTTTCGGTACAGTTGTACTGATGGCCTCCACCACGCCCACGCTCGATCGCCCGCCGCGTGGCGAGGCCCGCCGCTCGCTCATCACCGAGGCGGCGCTCGCCGTCATCGCCCGCGTCGGCCCCGACGGCCTGACGCACCGCCTCGTCGCCACCGAGGCCGGGCTGCCGGTCGCGGCCACGACGTACTGGTTCTCCTCCAAGGAGGACATGGTCCGCGCTGCCCTGGAGCACGCGGCCGAGCGCGACCTGCGCCACTTCGACGCCGTGCGGACCGCGTCGCGCGACTGGACGCTCGCGACGCTCCCCGACGAGCTGGCCGGCCTGATCGAGGACGCGTGCACGGTGCGCCGCGAGAACGCCGTCGTCGACGGCGCGCTGTGGGTCGAGGCGCTGCGGCGCCCCGAGCTGCGGCCCGTCGCCCAGCGCTGGATCGACGAGTACGCCGGCTTCCTCGCCGAGGTGCTGCGCAACGTCGGCGCGCCCGGGACCGACACCGACGCCCGCCTGCTCGGCGCCGCCATCGACGGCCTCACCAGTCACAACCTCGTCGCCGCCGGGCCGTTCGATCGCGCCCTCGTGGCCGCGCAGCTGACGCGCCTGGTCGCGGCGCTGACGGGATAGGCCCGATGACGACGATCACGACGACCGCGACCGTGCGCTCCCCGGGCGTGCCGCGCACGCTCGCGCTGGCGCTGCTCTCGCGCGTCCCGCTGAGCGCGATCGGCCTGCTGCTCGTGCTGCAGGTCCGCCACCTCGGGCACTCCTACGCGCTGGCCGGCGTGTGCAACGGCGCGTGCGCGGTCGGGATCGCGATCGGCTCGCCGATCCTCGGCCGCACGATCGACCGGATCGGGCAGGCGCCGGTGCTGCTCGTCACGGGCGGCGCGGTCGCCGCGGCCTCGGCGGCGTTCGCGCTGCTGCCCGCGGGCGCGCCCGGCTGGGCGTTCCTCGTGCTCGCCATGGTGCTCGGGCTCTCCCAGCCGCCCGTCGGCTCGTGCGCCCGCGTGCTGTGGCGCCGGCTGCTCGACGACGCGGCGTTCTCCAAGCTCGTGACGCTCGACGCGTCGCTGCAGGAGCTGGCGTTCATGACCGGCCCGCTGCTGCTCATCGCGGTCGCCTCGCTGGCCGGCGCGGCGGGCGCGCTGATCGTGACCGGCGCGCTGCTGGGCGCGACCAGCGCCCTGTTCTCGCTGCTGCCCGTGACCCGGCGCCTCGGCGGCGCCGAGCCCCACGTGTCCGGTCGGGCGCGCGGCTGGCGCGCCGGCCCGCTGGGCTCCGCCGGCGTGCGGACGCTGCTGATCAACGCCGGGCTCATGGGCATCGCGTTCGGCGCGACCGAGCTGGGGATCATCACGGTGGCCGACGAGCACGGCGCGTCCGGCACGACCGGCGTGCTCTTCGCCCTGTGGGGCGTGGGCAGCTTCACCGGCGGCCTGTGGTGGGCGCGCCATCACGGCCGCGACCAGGTCCGCTCGATGTTGGTGTTGTTGGTGTTCCTGGGCGTGACGTCGGCCGCGCTGGTCGCGGTGCCGGGCGTGTGGCCGCTGGGCGCGTGCCTGATCGTCGCCGGCGCCGCGATCGCGCCGCTGTTCGGCGTGCTCTACGCGGTGATGGGCGAGGTCGCGCCCTCGGCGACGCTGACCGAGGCGTTCACGTGGGAGACCTCGGCGATCACCGGCGGCATCGCGATCGGCTCGGCGCTGGCCGGGACGGTGGCCGGCGCGCTGACGCCGTCGTGGACGTTCGTGGTCGCCGGCGCGGCGTTCCTGACGGGCGCCGCGGTGCTCGGTCCGCAGCGCGCGACGCTGCGCTGAGGGCGGCCGGGTCAACCCCAGGGTTGAGGCGGAGACCAGCGCCGAGGAGATCGAGGCGGCGATCAGACCGGCGCGCGCGATCGTGCCGAGGCCGTGCGCTACGCCTACGCGCACGGCCTCGGCTCGCGGCCCTGAGGCGGGCCGCGGCGACTACGCCGGCCGGCGCCGCGCCTGCGGCTCGAGGTCCGGGTTCTGCCAGCCGCCGTCGGCCGGGTTGACGTTGACGCCGGGCGGGACGATCTCGTCGATGCGGTCGAGGATCGCGTCGTCGAGGACGACGTCGGCCGCGCCGAGCTGCGACTCCAGCTGCTCCATCGTGCGCGGGCCGATGATCGCCGACGTCACCGCGGGGTGGCGGATGACGAACGCGATCGCGACGTGGATCAGCGGGATCCCCGCCTCGTCGGCCAGCTGCCCGAGCGCGTCGGCGGCGTCGAGCTTGCGCTGGTTGTCGGGGTTGGACAGGTCGTAGCGGCCGGGGAGGCGGTCGGCGCGCGTGGAGGACGGCGTCTCGGCGCCCTTGCGGTACTTGCCCGACAGCCAGCCGCCGGCCAGC
>DASYBY010000047.1:0-3088 GCA_036500525.1 Baekduia sp.
CCCCGGGTACTCGAGCTCCTGCTCGATCTCGCGGGCGATCGTGTGGGAGAGCGCGACGGCCTTGTCGTCGGTGATCGCGCCCGGCTCGACGATCACGCGGATCTCGCGGCCGGCCTGCATGGCGTACACCTTGTCGACGCCCTCGTGGCGGGTGGCGAGCTTCTCCAGGTCGCGCAGGCGCTTGACGTACTGCTCCAGCGACTCGCCGCGGGCGCCGGGGCGGGCGCCCGAGAGCGCGTCGGCGGACTGGACGATCACGGCCTCGACCGTCTGGGGCTCGACCTCGTTGTGATGGGCCTCCATCGCGTGCGCGACGGCCTCGGACTCGCCGTGGCGGCGGGCCAGGTCGCCGCCGACCAGCGCGTGCGGGCCCTCGACCTCGTGCGAGACGGCCTTGCCGATGTCGTGCAGCAGCGCGGCGCGGCGGGCGGTCTTCGTGCTCGCGCCCAGCTCGGAGGCCATCAGCGCGGCGAGGTGCGCGCACTCGACCGAGTGGGCGAGGACGTTCTGCCCGTAGCTGGTGCGGAACTTCAGCCGGCCGAGGACCTTGACCAGCTCGGGGTCGAGCCCCTGCACGCCGGCCTCGAAGACGGCCTCTTCGCCCGCCTCCATCATGTGCCCTTCCAGCTCGGACTTGGCCTGGTAGAAGGTCTCCTCGATACGCGCCGGGTGGATGCGCCCATCCTGCAGCAGCTTCTCCAGCGTCATGCGCGCGATCTCGCGGCGCACGCCGTCGAAGGCGCTGAGCACGACCGCGTTGGGCGTGTCGTCGATGATGAAGTCGACGCCGGTGAGGTTCTCCAGCGCGCGGATGTTGCGGCCCTCGCGGCCGATGATCCGGCCCTTCATGTCGTCGGACGGGAGCTGCACGACGCTGACCGTCGTCTCGGCGGCGTGCGAGCCGGCCAGGCGTTGCATCGCGACGCTGAGGATCGATCGGACGCGCCGCTCGGCGTCGCGCTTGGTCTCCTCCTCGACCTGGCGCAGGACGCGGACCGACTCGTGGCGCGCGTCGTCCTCGACGTCCTTGAGCAGCGCCTGCTTGGCCTGCCCCGCGCTGAGGCCGGCGATGCGCTCCAGCGCCCGCTCGCGCTCGACGCGCAGGCGCTCCAGCTGCGCCTCGCTGTCCTGCACGTGCTGACCGCGACGCTCGAGCTCGGCCTCGCGCCGGTCGAGATCCGCGCTGCGGCGATCCAGCGCCGCCTCGAGCGCGTGCGTGCGCTCGGCGCTGCGCTCCAGCTCCGCCGCGCGCCGGGCGAGCTCGATCTCCTCGGGCGCCGGAACGCCCACGGCGACCGCCGCCGGGAGGCCTGCCACGGCGGGTCGCGTCCGGCCGTACAGGACGGCGGCGACCACGATGGCGACGCCGATGAGGGCCGCGCCGATCAGGGTTTCCATTGGGTGTCCTCTCCCCAGCCGCCGATGGAGGGCGTACGGCTGGTCTCCGATGCTGCGATCAGGGAGCGAGAGACCGGGCCACCAGGCGAGGATGGACGGGGAGTTTCGGGTCCGGCGGTGCCGGTCGCGCTCAGTGGTGCGCGGCTACGGCAGGCAGTGCGTGATCGATACGGAAGGTGCTGGAACTTCTGAGGTTCAGTCGCCGCGGAGGGCCAGTTCTTCGCTGGGCGTGATCGTAGTACCGGAGGGGTTGCGCGTGCAATCAGGCTGGCCGCCGGACCAGGCCGCTCGCGGTCAGCCGACGCGGCGGGCGCCGACGAAGTGGTCGCCCCAGTAGCCGCTGAGGATCGCGTGGGTCATGACGCCGTGGGTGGTCGCCGAGACGGCCGTGGTCGGGCCGGTGGCGAGCCCGACGTCCGAGGCGCCGGGGCCGGCGGTGTCGAAGAACACGAGGTCGCCGGCCTGGATCGCTCCCTGGCTGACCGACGAGCCGCTGCCGAACTGCGCGAAGCTCGTACGCGGGATCGCGATGCCGGCCTGGCGCATCGCCCAACTGGTCAGGCCCGAGCAGTCGAACGAGCTGGGACCGGTGGCGCCGGAGACGTAGGGCGAGCCGACCTTGGACATCGCGGCGGCGACGGCGGCCTGGACGCCGGAGGCGGTGGAGGTCGTGGTGGCGGCGGCGCTGTCGGTGGCCGGGGTGCTGGTGGTGTCGCTCGTCGTCGAGGTCGTCGTCGCGCCGGAGACGCCGAGGGCGCTGAGCGTCTGGGGACCGACGATGCCGTCGACCGTCAGCGCGTGGGAGCGCTGGTAGGCGACGACCGCGGCGCGGGTCTGCGGGCCGAAGACGCCGTCGGCGGTGAGGCCGAGGGCGGACTGGACCGCGCGGGTCACGGAGGCCGACGGCGCGGGGCCCTTGGTGGCGGTCGAGGGCTCGGCGTCGGCCTTGTGCGCCGTGCGCGTGGAAGCGCTGCTGCCCAGCCCGAGCGCCGCGGAGGTCATCGGGCCGATGCGCCCGTCGACGGTCAGGCCGTGTGCGCGCTGGAAGGCGCGGACGGCGCGCTTGGTCTGCGGGCCGAAGACGCCGTCGGCGGCGAGGCCGAGCGCGGCCTGGGCGGCGGCGACGCGCGCGCCGCGCGAGCCCGAGCGCAGGTCGAGGTGCGTGGTCTGCGCCGCCTGCGCCGCGCCGATCATCGGCCCGGCCTGGCTCACAATCCCGGCGGCGATCAGCGCCGCGGAGATGCGCGCGGTCGCCGCCTTGGGCAGCGCGATCAGCCGGGCGGCCGCCGCGCGACGCCGGCGGTGCGATCGCGCGAGCGAGTGTTCCCAGTGCTCCAGTGCCCCGAGGTCGCGCAGGCCGGGCGGCTCGGCGAAGATGGCGAACCGGTCGTCGGCGGTCCGCAACAGGCCGTCCATGGTGATCTGGGCACGCGCGTCCATGAGAGCTGCTCCTCTGGTGGTTGGCGGCCTACGAGGTGAGCTGACGGGCTCGCGCTGTGCGCTACGCCGCTGGACGGCGGCGATTCGCCCCTGGGCCGGCAGTGCCGACCCGATGGTTCCCCCGTTCGCGCCCTCCGGAGAGGGCGCGACTCGGCCTGGTCAGACAGGTTGGGGTACAGAACACCGCATCCGGCGCGGGGTTGCGGTGCGCTTGCGCGACCTACGCGCCGGCCGCGTCGAGGCGGGCGCG
>DASYBY010000048.1:0-4351 GCA_036500525.1 Baekduia sp.
TTCATCGGGGAGACAGGATTTGAACCTGCGACCGCCCGGCCCCCAGCCGGGTGCGCTACCAGACTGCGCCACTCCCCGTGGCACTGCGACTTTTGACTTCAGCGTCAAGCGGGCGACGGGACTCGAACCCGCTCCTAGAGCTTGGAAGGCTCCCGTGCAGCCGTTGACACCTCGCCCGCCAGCCTCCGGCGATTGTACTCGCCCGGAGGGCTCAGCTGCCGGGTGCGGCCTGGCGGGCTTCGGTGGGGACCGTGCCGGTGTCGTCGCTGATGGCCGGCGGAGGCCAGGCGCCCCACCAGTTGTCGGCGGCGCCATCCAACGTCACGGTGGTGCCGCTCAGCGACCGGCCCAGCGGGGACGCCAGCATGCCGACCAGCCACGCGAACTCCTCCATCGTCCCCAGGCGCTGCAGCGGCACGCTGCGCGCCGCCCCGCGCCACACGACCTCCGGGTACTTCCGCAACGACTCGGTGTCGAAGCGGCCGATCGCGGCCGCGACGACCGTCACGCCGTCGTCCCGCCACTCCTCGGCCAACTCCACCGTCAACGCCTCGACCGCCGCCCGCGCCGCGCCCGTGTGCGCCATCGCGGGCATCCCGTGGTGGGGCGACACCGTGACGTTCACGACGACACCGCCGCCGCCACCCGACCGCAGCGCGTCCCCCGCCGCCGCGGTCATCGTCATCGTCCCCTCGACGTTCAGCCGCATCACCGCGCGCCACCCCTTGGCGGCGATCGCCTCCGCGGGGACGAAGTACTGGCCGCCGGCGTTGTTGACCAGGACGTCGAGCCGGCCGTGCCGCTCCAGCATCGTCTCCACGATACGCGCGGCATCCGCAGCTTCCCGGATGTCCCCGCTGCACCACGAGCACCCCTCGCCCAGCTGCACGACAGCGTCCGCCAGCACATCCTCCCGCCGCCCCGCGATCACCACCCGCGCGCCACACGCCAGCAGCTCGGCCGCCGCCTGGCGCCCGAGGTTCGTGCCACCGCCGGTGACGATCGCCACGCGCCCCGCCAGCAACCCGTCACGAAAGACCTTGGAAACACCACCCATATAGGCGGGAAGTCTAGGGAGGCTTGTCTGAGCCTGGACAGCCATGGCACCCTGTCCGACAGCAAACCGTGTCCAGCACCCTTGCCGAACGTCTCGATGCCCGCGACGCTCAGCGCTTCGTCGGCCGTGAGCAGGAGCTCGCGTTCTTCGACTCGCTGTTCGTCGACGACCCGCCCGCGCAGGTCGTGCTGGTGCACGGCCCCGGCGGGATCGGCAAGAGCACGCTGCTGCGCGAGGTCGTGCGCCGCGGCACCGCGCGCGGCTGGACCAGCCACGTCGTCGAAGGTCGCGACCTGGCCCCGCTCCCCGGCGAGATCGAGTCGGCGCTGGGCGACCTCGACGGCGAGGCCCGCCCGCTCATCCTCTTCGACACCTACGAGCGCATGGCCGCGGCCGACGGCTGGCTCCGCGGCCGCCTGCTGCCGACCCTGCCCGCGCGATCTGTCGTCGTCCTCGCCGGCCGCACGGCGCCCGAGCCCGGGTGGTTCCAGAACGGCTGGGAGCGCCTTACGGTCGAGCTCAAGCTCGAGCCGCTGCCGGCCGAGACCGCGCTGAAGCTCGTCCGCGCCCACGGCCTGCCCGACGGCGAGCTGAGCCGCCAGCTGGTCGCGTGGGCCGACGGCTCGCCGCTCGCCCTCTCGCTCGCCGCCGACGCCGCCCGCCGCGACGGCGGCGCCTGGGCCGCCGACCGCATCCACGAGCACCCCAACCTGGTCCAGGCGATCCTGCACCGCATCGCGCGGACCGAGCTCGACGGCGGCAACCTCGACGTCGCGGCCGTCGCCGCGATCGCCCGCACCTGCGACGCACGGATGCTGCGCGACGTCCTCCCCGACGTCGATCCCGACGAGGCCTACGAGTGGCTGCGCGAGCGGACGTTCTCCGAGCGCGTCGGCGGCGGCGTCGCGCTGCACGAGATCGTCCGCCAGGCGATGCGGTCAGACCTGCGCGCGCGCACGCCCGAGCGCGAGCGCGAGCTGCGCCGGCGCATCGCGGATCATCTTCACGCGCGCGGGTCGCGGATCGGGTCGCGCACGGTCGTCGACCTGGCCGAGTTGGTGGAGAACCCGGCGATCCGCTGGGGCTTCGGCGCCGACGGCTCGACCACGCACCGGCCCGACCTCTGGCGCGCGGAGGACGCGGCGGTCGCCGAGGAGCAGATCGTCGCCAAGCCGCGCGGGGAGTTCTGGTGGGCCGCGACGCAGCCGATCCTCGAGCAGGCGCCCGACCGCGTCGTCACCGTCCGCGACGCGCGCGACGTGCTCTGCGGCATGGCCATCGCCGTCGTCCCGCACAACGCGCCGCCCGTCGCCGAGGCCGACCCGTGCCTCGGCCCCTGGATCACGCACGCGCGCGCGGCGCACACGGCCGACGTCGAGGTGCTGATCTGGCGCGACTCGCTGGACTTCGTCGCCCACGGCGACGCAACCTCGCCCGTGCTCTCGATCCTCAACACCGCGGCGATCCTGCGGTCGGGCCTCGTGAACCCGCGGTGGTCCTACATCCCGATCGACCCCGACAACGCCGCGGCGGTCGCGTTCGCCCAGGCGGTCAACACCAACCACCTCGCGCACCTGGACGTCGAGCTCGGCGAGGGCAAGACCATCCAGTGCCATCAGATCGACCATGGCGAGGCGGGCCTGCTGGGCGGCGTGCGCGCGGCGGTCTACGCGGAGCTGGGGCTGGGGGCGCCGTCGCCGCTGGCGCCCGCCCCCACCACCGAGGCCGCGGCTCCCGCCGCCGACGACGCGTCGCCCGCCCCGCCGCCGCCGATCACCGTGCAGGTCGTCCGCGACGCGCTGCGCAGCCTCGACCTTCCCCTGGAGGTCGCCGCCAGCCCGCTCGCGCGCGGCAAGACCACGGAGGAGCGCTACGCGTCGGTGCGGGCGGAGATCGAGGACGCGGTGGCCAACGCGTTCGGCGACTCGCCCGACGAGCAACTGCTGCGCCGGGTCATCCAGCGCGGCTACCTGGACCCGTCGGGCAGCCACGAGCTGGCCGCCGACGAGCTGCACGTCAGCCGCGCGACGTACTTCCGGCGCCTGCGCTCCGCGTCCCAGCGCGTCGCGGACTTCCTGATCGCCAAGCACGCCTGACGGCCAGGGTCCGCCCCTGGGCGCCGTCGGTTCGGGGCCGTACACTTCCGGCCCGGCGGCCCGGACGGCCGCCGGACCTGCCATGACGTTGGACGTCGCACATGCGGAGTACGCGGGTGGTGGACCCGGCTTCGCCGTGGTCCGCTTGTCTGGCCGTGCGCGCACGACGACGTCCTGCCGCCTCGCCCCACCGGCCCTGCTGATCGCCGACGGTTCCGCGTGGCGTCGGCTCGCCGCGGTGGCCGGGACGCCGCTGCTGGCCGCCGGCCCCGAGGCGCCCGCGTTCGCGGTGGACTTCGAGGTCCCGCTGCACCTGGCGATCGACGGCGGCGCCTGGTGGTTGGAGCCGGGGCCGCCGGTGCAGGACGCCGCGCGCGTGGGTCGGCTCGCCGCGCGGGTGGCGGCGCTGGGCGAAGAGGTCGCGGCGCTGCGGGAGCGGGCGGAGCGCGAGCCGGCCGCGGGGAGCGTCGTCGGCGTGCCGCCGGCCGCCGCCCGTCGCACGGCCGCGCCATCGCCGCCGCCGCAGGGCGCCCCTGCCGCGCCGCCGGCCGCCGCCCGCCACGCCGCCGACCCGCCGCGCGAAGCCCGCGCGCCCGCTGCCGCGCCCACCCCCCGCGCCACCCCCGTCCCCCGCCCGCGCCTCCACCCTCTCCGCGCGCTGCGTCCCACGCTCCCCGTCCTCCTCGTCGCCGCCGGCGCGCTCGCGTTCTCCGACGCCGTCGCGACGGTCACGTGGCAGGAGCCGATCTCAGCGCTCTGGGCCGCTCACCAGCAGCACGGCCTCGAGAGCGACCTCGCCCAGCTCGACCGGACCTTCAACGCGACCGTCCCCCCGCCCGCCGCCGCCTCCGCCACGCAGCCCGCGCCCACCCCGCAGGACCGCATGCGCACGCTGGCCGCCGCCCTGGAGCGCCGCACGACCGGCGGTCACCCGCTCGGCGAGATCCGCATCCCGCGCATCGACGCGCACTACGTCGTCGTCCAGGGCACCGGCACCGCGAGCCTGCGCCGCGGCCCCGGCCACTATCCCGGCACGCCGCTGCCGGGCGAGGCCGGCACGGTCGGGATCGCCGGCCATCGCACGACCTACGGCGCGCCGTTCCGCCATCTCGACGCCCTGCGCCGCGGCGACGCCATCGACGTCACGATGCCCTACGGCCACTTCACCTACCGCGTCGAGGGCACGCGCATCGTCCGG
>DASYBY010000049.1:0-2726 GCA_036500525.1 Baekduia sp.
GCTCCAGTCGACCAACGAGGAGCTGGAGACGACCAACGAGGAGCTCCAGTCGACCAACGAGGAGCTCGAGACGATGAACGAGGAGCTCCAGTCGACCAACGAGGAGCTCGAGACGATCAACGACGAGCTGCGCACGCGGACGCTGGAGCTCGACCAGGCCAACGCGTTCCTGGAGACGATCCTCGCGAGCATGGGCGTGGCGGTCGTGGTGCTCGACGGCTCCCAGACGGTCCGGGTCTGGAACCGCCACGCCGAGGAGCTGTGGGGCGTGCGGCCCGAGGAGGCGCTCGGCCAGCACTTCCTCAGCCTCGACATCGGGCTGCCGATGGAGGAGCTGCGCGCCTGCGTGCGTGGCGCGCTGGCGGGGGAAGAGGGCGGCATGATCGTCGTCGACGCCAACGACCGGCGCGGCCGGGCGCTGCGCTGCCGCGTGACGGCGCTGCCGCTGACGGTGGGGCGCGACGAGGTCTCGGGCGTGATCCTGCTGATGGAGCGGACGGGCGCCGAGGCGCCGGCGGCTTCGGCCTAGTGTCCTGAGTCGCTAATTCGCGGGCAGCCCGAATTAGCGACTCACGACACTAGCTGGTGGCGTCGCGCTCCAGGAGGCGCAGCTCGCGCTGGCGGGCGATCGCCTCGCGCAGCTCGCGGCTGCGGACGCGGGCCTCCTCGTAGCGGCGCAGGTTCGCGGCGTGGCGGTGGCCCTGCTCGCCGTGGCGCGCGCGCATCCGGCTCGCGGTGGCCAGCAGCTCGCGCCGGGCGTCGGGCTGCCACGCCGGCTGCTCGATCTCGGTCGCGGTGATCGAGACGACCGGCAGCGCGGGCAGCGGTGGCGGCTCGCGCACGGCCCGAGCGCTCGGCAGCGTCGGCGCGTCGGCGACGAGCAGCCACGAGCGGTCGGGGCGCCGGGCGACGACGCCGCGGTCGGCGAGCGCCTTGAGCGCCAGCGTGATCGTGGGGCGGCGGCCGCCGACCAGGCGGGCGAGCACCTCGTGCGAGAGCGGCAGCGGCAGGTGGATGCCCGACGGCGTCACGTGGCCCCAGCGGCCGGCGAGGTCCCAGAACATCGCCTCCAGGCGCTGGTCGACGCGCGGCAGCTGGGCGATCGCGGCCTGCGTCGCCGAGCGCATCAGCTGCGAGCCGGTGCGCTGCACGAGGCCGAGGCCGAGACCCGGCCACTGGCTGAAGCACGCTTGCAGGATGCGCTCGTCGAGGACCGCGACGCGGCTGGTCACCGCCGCCGACCACCGCAGCTCGGCGTCGAGCACCTCGTTGGCGGCGCAGTTGGGGAGGACGACGTCGCCGGGGCCGAGCAGCTGCATCGCGCTGCGCGACGCGAGGCGGACCTCCTGCAGCAGCAGGCCCGACACCACCATGAACCCGAGCGGCGCGGGGCCGTCGCCGGCGTCCATCGCCCACTCGCCGGCGGGGACCTCCAGCACCGGCATGCGGAGCTGCTCGAAGGCCTCGGCACGGTCGTCGTCGCGCAGCCGGACCGCGAGATCGGGCTCGACGTCCAGGAGATGTACGAAGGCTTCGGTGGTCACCATGGTCGGTAGTACCCATGGTGGATGAGCACGGACCGATACGCAACGGGGGCTTCGGGAGGCGCGGCCTGCTGGAATGTGCACCGTGTCCACCCCCGCACCCCCTTCCGCCCCCGACGCTCCGCTCGCCGTCGACCCCGCCGCGCGCAAGAAGCTGCTCAACCAGGTGCTCATCGTCGGCCTCGCCGACCTCGCGCTGCTGATCGTCCTCGTCTTCTTCGCCTTCGTGAGCCGCAGCGACACCGCGGTCCACATCCTCGGCCCGATCCACGGCCTCGGCTTCCTCGCCCTCCTCGCGCTGACCGCCAACGGCGCGATGCAGTCCTTCTGGAGCTGGTGGTTCCCGATCGCGGTGCTCATCACCGGCGGGCCGATCGGGTCGCTGGCGGGGGATTACGTGCTGCGGCGGCGCGGCGCGGCCTAGCCGCCCACCCTTCGGCGATCGATGGCACCTGGCTGTTGTATCTCGACGTCTAGGTGCCATCCACGTCGCGTAGCGCGCGCCGCACGTGCCCGATCACCTGTTCAGGGCGCTCGGTGAGCTGGCGCCAGGTGAGCGAGATCACCCGCCAACCGGCGTCCTCCAGCGCCAATCGCTTGTCGTGGTCGTCCTCGAACGCCGTGCGCGTGCGGTGGAAGGCGAAGCCGTTGGTCTCGACCACCACGTGCTGCGCCGGCCAGCGGAAGTCCAGCTCCCGACCGTTGTCATAGTGATTGACCTGCGGCCGCGGCAGGTGGTGGTCGAGGCAGAGCTGCAGGAACAGTGCCTCAAGGTCGCTGCGGGTCGTGCTCGTCGTCCCGTGGTTGTGGAGATCCGTGAGCAGGGCCAGCACGGCCGGCCGCCCGGGCCTTCGCGGGTGGGCCGCCAGGACGCGGAGCATCGCGCCGTGGTCGTAGAGCTCGCGTTGCACGGCACGTTCCGCCGCCCGGCGCAGGTGGTGCGCCGGAACGACGGCGGCGAGATCGAGGAGCGTCCGGGCCACCGAGGTGATGGGGATGCCGTCCTCCTCGGTGATCTCCCAGCCGTGAAGGTCGGAGGAACGGTGAACGCGGAGGTCTCGCTTGGGCTTCTGCCCACCGTGGGAGCGAGCGGTCACCTCGACGAACGCGCCGCTCCACGGCCGCAGCCCCCAATGCCGCGCCGCACTGCGATGGCTGAGCACGACGTCGTCACCGACCGAC
>DASYBY010000050.1:0-3193 GCA_036500525.1 Baekduia sp.
GCGCGCATCATGCGGATGCGGGCCGAGACCGCCCTGGGCCCGCTCGGCCTGCGCCCGCGCCATCTCGTCGCGCTGACGATCCTGCGCGACCACGGCAACAGCACGCAGCAGGCGCTCGCCGCCGCGCTGCAGATCGATCGCACCAACCTGGTGGGGCTGCTCAACGACCTGGAGAGCGACGGGCTGGTCGAGCGCCGCCGGTCCGCGGAGGATCGCCGCCGCCATCTCGTCGACCTGACCGAGGCCGGGGCGCAGCGGCTCGCCGACGCGGAGTGCGCGCTGGCCGTGGCCGAGGACGACGTGCTCGGCGCGCTGGACGTGGGCGAGCGCGAGGCGCTCTACCGCCTGCTCCAGCGGGCCACCAGCGGGCAGGTCGCCGACTGCGCCGCGGCCGCCAACGAGTCCGCGACCGCGCACGACGCGCTGTCGTGCGCGGCCGCCCTGGCCGACGGCGACGACGCGCTGCCGGCCTAGCGGAGCTCCCCGCCGGCTACCGCCGGCGCTGTGCCAGCTGCCACATCTGCAGGTAGGACTCGGCCGAGC
Source organism: Baekduia sp. (assembly GCA_036500525.1). GTDB lineage: Bacteria > Actinomycetota > Thermoleophilia > Solirubrobacterales > Solirubrobacteraceae > Baekduia. Next base: position 544 of record DASYBY010000050.1, read on the forward strand.
GGAACAGCAGGCCCGTCGCCTCCTTGCCCTGCGGCCGGCGCGCCATGTCGGCGAGCAGGTCGGGCAGCAGCCCGTAGTGCGCGACGCCGTCGGTGTTGAGGTCGAACGTCTTCTCCCCCGTGGTCTGGCGGGCGAAGCTGACCGACCCGCCGTCCACGTGGAACGGGTAGGACAAGGGGTTGGTCTTCGCGTCGGCCGGCGCGGCGGGCAGCGAGGAGAAGCCGCCGGTGTCGGTGCCCAGGCCCACGCCGAAGTAGTGCTTGCTCGACTTGTAGGACTTGCGCGCGACGATCTCCTTGGCCAGCGCGGCCGGCGTGTCGAGGCGCTGGGAGGCGACGCCGCCGAGCGCCGTCAAGCGCCGCAGCTCGCTCTGCGTCCACAGGCCGCCGGTGTCGCTGTGGCCGGACACGACCGGGTAGCGCTGCCGCTGAGCGATCTTCAGCACGTCCTCGCGGGCGCGCTCGCTCATGTGGTCCATCTCGACGAGCATCCCCTTGCTCATCATCTGGCGGACGAGGTGGGCGCCGAGCTTGGTCAGCCCGCGGGTGTTGCACTGCCGGCCCGCCGGGTAGTTCGGCGGCGCGGCGGCGGCGAGCTGCTTCGTCGCCGGGAAGAAGTCGCTGAGCACGCCGATCTCCAGCGGGCTCAGCGCCTGCAGCTCCTCGCCCTGGCTCGGGTCGGGGCACGTGCCCGCCTGGAAGTAGCGGCCGACCTCGACCCGCTGCAGCGCGTTGATGAACTTGCCCTTGACGCCGCCCTCGACCGCCGCGCCGGCGAAGCCGTTGTCGGCCCAGTGCGCGACGAAGAGGCTGCGGACGCCGAGCTTGTACAAGGCGTCGAGCCGGCGGTCGACCTGCGCGTCGGTGCAGTGCGGGCTCCCGACCTGGTCGCGGCAGTCCAGCGGGAACGACGACTCGATGCCGACGATCACCGCGAGCTTGCCCTGCGCCATCACGCGGCGCGCCTGCGCCGGGCTGGTCACCAGCCGGAACCACCCGCGGCCCGGGCCGCCGCTCTGCGCGTCGACGTAGTCCTGCAGGTCGTGGAGCCGGCGGATCTGCCCCTTGATCGCGGTCGTCTCGTCGCACGAGTAGCGCCGCTTGGGCTCGACCTTGCACAGCTCGGTGTCCTCGACGGTCTCGGCGACCGTGAGGCGCAGCCCCGCGCGCCACGCCCGCTCCAACCACGTGTAGTAGACCTGCTCGTGCGTGTTGGTGTCGTTGGTCGGCCAGCCCGTGAAGGTCGGCCAGCCCTGGACGTCGTGGGTGCCGAACGGGACCCCGTCGCGCAGCAGGTTGCCGGTGAAGTCCTGGCTGCCGTCGGCGCCGTGGTCGGCCGCGTCCTGGCCGAGCGCGCGGACGATGCCGAAGCGGTCGAACGGCTCGCCGCCGATGACGCTGCCGCCGGCGCGCATGTCGGCGGTGATGTGCAGGTGGGTGTCGGCGAACCCGTGGATGGTGCCGTCGGCGTTGGTGGCGCGCGGCGCCTTGCCGGTGGCGTCGACCTGGGCCTCGGGGAACGGCGTGCAGCCGGTCGCGGGCGCGACGCGCAGCGTCGTGCCGTGGGCGGCCAGGGTGAGCGCGCTGCCGGCGCCGGCGGCGAGAAAGCGATGCGTGGCGGTCGACTGCAGGACGAAGCGCTGCGTCCCGACGCGCGAGGCGCGCCACTCGTCGGACGGCCCGGCGGAGGACGGATCGTCGGTGCGCACGACCGCGGTCCCGCCCTGCTCGCCGAGCAGCCGTCCATCGGTGCCGAGCAGCAGGTAGGTGCCCAAGCCGGTGGCCTTGAAGGTCAGCGGCGTGGCGATCGCGGCGCCGCCCGCGGGCGTGACCGACAGGCACGCGTTGGCCAATGCATAGGCATCGTCGGGTGCCGGGGCCGCGTGGGCGGGGCCGGCGGCCAGGGCGAGAGCGGCCCCGGCGCAGAGCAGGGACAGGCGAACCGATGACCTCGACGACACGTACGACTCCTCCAACAGTGGACCGAGCGCGCCAGCCTATCCCTCCGAGGCTGGCGCTCCGGGCGCTGATTGCCGATAGAGAAGGGGAGCCAGCAATGTTCCCCTCGCCCGAGCCCATCGAGAGCAACGACGACGTCCAGCGGCGCCTCGCCGCGCTGGCGTCCGTCGCCGCGGCCGTCTCGGGCGCCTACGAGCTCGAAGAGGTCGTCGACCTCGCGGCCGAGCAGATCCGCGGCGCCCTGGGCGTGGCGTCGGTCTCGATCAGCCGCTGGCACCTGGCCGAGGGCGTGTTGCAGACGCTGATCAACGTCGGCGACCTCGGCCCCGGCGAGGAGCGCTGGCCGGCGTATGAGACGTACGACATCGCGATGTTCCCGGTCGCGCACTCCGTGCTGCGCCAGGGCGAGGCGCACGTCACCAGCCTCACGATGGACAACGCCGACCCGGCCGAGGTCGAGCTGCTGCTGGAGCTGGGCAAGGAGTCGTGTGCCGCGGTCCCGATCGTCTACGACGGCTCGACCTGGGGCGAGGTCTACGTCACCAACGCCTCCGGCACTCCGGACCTCACCGACGAGGACGTCGAGTTCCTCCAGGAGATCTGCGCGCAGCTCTCGCTGGCCATCGGCCGGGCCGAGCGCTACTCCGCGCTGATGGAGGCCGCCTACCGCGACGCGCTGACCGGCCTGGCCA
>DASYBY010000051.1:0-3398 GCA_036500525.1 Baekduia sp.
GCGCGCGCCGCGCTCGGCCTCGGCGACCGGCCCTACGTCCTGACCGTGGCCAGCCGCACGGCGCGCAAGAATCTCGGTGTGCTCGATCTCTCCGCCCGCCGCCTCGCCGACCGCGGCGTCGCGCTGGTCGCCGCCGGCGGCGACCGCCCGCAGTTCCGCACCGAGGCCGACACCGCCGGCCTCCGCGCCCTCGGCCACGTCGACGACGCGCTGCTGCCCGGCCTCTACGCGGGCGCGGCCGCGTTCGTGCTGCCGTCGCTCTACGAGGGCTTCGGCCTGACCGCCCTGGAGGCGCTGGCCGCCGGCGTCCCGGTCGTCGCCGGCGCGCGCGGCGCGCTCCCCGAGGTCTGCGGCCACGCCGCGCAGCTCGTCGACCCGACCGACCCCGAGGCCCTCGCCGCCGCGCTGGAGCACGCGCTCGACGACCCCGCGCCCTGGCGCGCCGCCGGCCCCTCGCGGGCCGCGCCGCTGACCTGGGACGCGACCGCCCGCGCGATGGACGCCCTCCTGGCCGAGGTGGTCGCGTGAGCGCGCAGACCGCCACCGCGACTGGCCGCGTCCTGTCGATCCAGGTCGGCCTCCCGTCCGACCTGGACTGGCGCGGCAAGAAGGTCCCGTCGGGGATCGTCAAGCACCGCGTCGACGGCCGCCACGCGCTCGGCTTCGACGGCTTCCCCGGCGACGAGCAGGCCGACCTCACCGTCCACGGCGGTCCCGACAAGGCCGTCTGCTGCTACCCGTCCGAGCACCTCGCGGGCTGGGCGGCGTCGCTGCAGCGTCCGGAGCTGACCAACGGCGCGTTCGGCGAGAACCTCACGCTCGCCGGCCTCACCGAGGACACCGTCTGCATCGGCGACACCTACACCTTGGGAACGGCGACCGTGCAGGTCAGCCAGCCGCGCGGCCCGTGCTTCAAGCTCGCCGCCCGATGGGGCGCGCGGACGCTGCCGGCCGAGATGGCGCGCGGCCTCAAGTCAGGGTTCTACTTCCGCGTGCTGGAGCCGGGCGACGTCGGTGCGGGCGATCGGCTGGAGCTGGTGCAGCGCGTCAGCGACATCACGGTCGCCGAGGTCATGCGCGTCACCTACCGCGACCGCCACGACCCGCCGGCGCTGCGGGCCGTCGTCGCCGTCCCCGAGCTGGCCGAGCAGTGGCAGCGCGCGCTCGACACGCTCGTCCGCCACAACCTGCTGCCGCTGCGCGACCCCGTCGGCGACGACTGACGCGCGTCAGCCCGCCCCGCCGGCGTCGAAGGCCGCGACCACGCGCTTGGGCGCGACCGCGCGCCAGGCCTCCTGGACCAGCTCGGCCAGCTCTCAACTTGACGGCGCGAACCGCAGCACGTCGCCGTCGTCGACCGGCACGACCTCGTCGCGCTCCAGCAGCAGGTCGATGTGCCCGAGCACCTCCGACAGCGTCAGGTAGGCCTGCGTCACCGCGACGTTGCCCCACATCTCCTGGGCGATCTCGTAGCCCGACTTCGGGCCGTCGGCGGCCAGGATGTCGGCGATGTGCTCCAGGCGCCGCTCGGTGGCCGTGAAGCGGTCGTCGATCAGCGTGCGGTGGTCCTCGACCGGATCGCCGTGGCCGGCGTAGATCGTCTGCAGGTCCAACACGCGCGTGGCGGTCAGCGACGCCATGTAGGTGATGAGCGCCTTGGGCCGGTCCTCCGGCGCGCCGCCGCCCAGCGGGCGGGTGATGAGCGGGTTGGAGGAGATGTGCTTGATGAGGTGGTCGCCGCCCAGCAGCACGCCGGTGGCCTCGTCGTGGAACACCGTGTCCGACGGCGAGTGGCCCGGCCGGTGGAGCACGCGCCAGGACCGGTCGGCGAACTCGAGCAGGTCGCCGTCGGAGACCGGCTGGGTGACCTGGACCGCCGCGCCCCACGCGTGGTACTGCTCGGTCACGGCGCGCAGCGCGATCCCGACGTCGTGCGGCACGCCGTTGCGCAGCATCACGGACTCGGCGAACTGGTCGTCGAGGCTCATCGCGGTCTCCGACGTCGCCAGCCACGGCGCGAGCGCCGCCAGCGCCACGACGTCGGCGCCCGACCGGTCGGCCAGGATCTGCGCCAGGCCGATGTGGTCGATGTGCTGATGGGTCAGCACGATGCGCTCGAGGTCCTCGATGCGGCGGCCGTGCTCGCCCAGCTTGGCCTCCAACGCGGTCAGCGCCGTGCCCGAGTTCGGCCCCGCGTCGACCAGCGTCAGCGGGTCGTCGTCGATCAGGTAGCAGTTGACGCGGCCGACCTTGAACGGCGTCGGGATGGCGAGGGCGTGAACCCCGTGCGGGTCCGTCATGCGCGGATCCGGCCCAGGACCTCGTCGCGCTTGGCCTCCATGTCGGCCGGTGAGGCGAGCGACTCCAGCGTGAGGCGCAGCAGCGGCTCGGTGTTGGAGGCCCGCACGTTGAAGTGCCAGTCGTCGAAGTCCACCGACACGCCGTCGACGTGCGTGACCGTGGCACCGGGCAGCGCCCCGTAGTGCTCTTCGATCTCGGCCATCTTGGCCGGCGCGTCGTCGACCTCGGAGTTGATCTCGCCCGAGATGAAGTACTTGGCCTTGTAGGGCTCGAGGATCTCCGAGAGCTTCTTGCCCTCGACGCTCAGCTTCTCCAGCACCAGCAGCGCGGGGAGCGTGCCGCTGTCGGCGTTGTAGAAGTCGTGGAAGTAGTAGTGGCCCGAGACCTCGCCGCCGAAGATCGCGCCCTCGTCGCGCATGCGGGTCTTGAAGAACGCATGGCCGACGCGGTTGATGTGCGGCGTGCCGCCGGCGGCCTCGACCGTGTAGGGCACCGCGCGGGAGGCGCGGGCGTCGTAGAGGATGTCGGCCGGCCCGCTGCCCTCGGGGCGCTTGGCCAGCAGGTGCTCGGCGAGGATCGCGGTGAGGAAGTCGCCGTCGACGAAGCGCCCGCTGTCGTCGATGAAGAAGCAGCGGTCGGCGTCGCCGTCCCACGCGATGCCCAGGTCGGCGCTCTCGGCGATGACCTTGTCCATGATGAACCGCCGGTTCTCCTCCAACAACGGGTTGGGCTCGTGGTCGGGGAACTCGCCGTTGGGCGTGAAGTAGGTCTCGACGAGGTCGAGGCCGAGCCGACGCAGGATCGGCCCGGCCATCGGGCCGGCCATGCCGTTGCCGCCGTCGACGACGACCTTCAGCGGCTTGACCTTGGACGGGTCGATGGTCGCCAGCGCCGCGGCCTGGAACTCGGCGTAGATGTCGACCTCCTCCACGGAGCCCGCCTCCGGCGCCGGGTCACCGAGGCCGTCCTGCACCATCTGGCGGATGTCCTGGATGCCCTCGTCGCCGCTGAGCGCGATCGCGCCGCGCTTGACGAGCTTGGCGCCCGTGTAGGCCTTGGGGTTGTGCGAGGCGGTGCACATGAGCCCGCCGTCGAGG
>DASYBY010000052.1:0-1852 GCA_036500525.1 Baekduia sp.
GCTCGGGATGGACGCGATCTCCGGCGACGAGCCGTTCATGATGATGTCCGACGGGCGCGCCTGGATGTACGCTCCCGCCGGCCTCAACGACGGCCCGCTGCCGACCCACTACGAGCCGATCGAGTCGCCGGTCCGCAACCACCTCTACCCGATGCTTGGCAGCAACCCGGCGGGAATCCGCTGGCAGCGGCCGGAGAACCCGGTCGCGCCGAGCGGCGACCCGAGCTACCCGTTCGTCGCCACGACCTTCCGCCTGACCGAGCACCACACCGCGGGCGGGATGAGCCGCTGGCTGCCGTGGCTGGTCGAGCTGCAGCCGGAGATGTTCGCCGAGATCGACCCCGTCTTGGCGGCCAGACGCGGGATCGAGGACGGCGGCTGGATGGTCGTCTCCTCTGCACGCGGCGAGATCGAGGCGCGCGCGAAGGTGACCGACCGGATCCGGCCCCTGACAGTCGAGGGGCGCACGCTCCATCAGGTCGCGCTGCCCTGGCACTGGGGCTACGCCGGCCCCTCCCCCGGCGACTCGGCGAACGACCTCGGGCTGGTCTCCGGCGACCCGAACGTCTCGATCCAGGAGTCGAAGGCGTTCGCCTGCGACGTGCGCGCCGGGCGCCGCACGCAGCAGACGACCGTGCGGCTCGCGGGCACGTTCGCACTGACCGCCGGCGACCCCCGGCTGGGGACCAACATCGACGACCCGTCGGCCGAGAACCCGAACGAGGCGAGAGCATGAGCACTGTCGCGGCGCCGACTGAGACCGCCGTCCAGCGCCCGGGCGCGCAGCGGATGGGCTTCTTCACCGACACGACCGTCTGCATCGGCTGCAAGGCGTGCGAGGTCGCCTGCAAGCAGTGGAACGACCTGCCGGCCGACGGCGGCAGCCTCGTCAAGGGCCGCTCCTACGACCACACCGGCCGGCTGTCCGCCAACACCTGGCGCCACGTCCGCTTCGTCGAGCTGTTGGAGCCGACGCCTCAGCTGCGTGCCGAGGCCCATGCGGCGCTGAGCGCGGGCAACGGCGGCGGGATCCCGAACATCCCGGCGGCCGGTGGCGGTGCAAACGCGCAGGCTGGAGCCGGGCAGCCGTCGGTCGCCGAGCTCGCCGACGCGGGCGCGGGCGTGCGGCCCGAGGAGATCGTCGACCTCGTCGAGATCGCGTCGCAGCCGCTTGGCGAGTGGGTCTTCATGTCCGACGTCTGCAAGCACTGCACGAACGCGGGCTGCCTCGACGCCTGTCCAACGGGCGCGTTGATCCGCACGGAGTACGACACGGTCGTGCTGCAGCCGGACGTCTGCAACGGCTGCGGCTATTGCGTCCCCGCCTGCCCCTTCGGCGTCGTCGACAAGGACGTTGACGACGGCCGCGCCGGCAAGTGCACGCTCTGTTACGACCGCATGTCCGACGGCCTGGAGCCAGCCTGCGCGAAGGCCTGCCCGACCGACTCGATCCATTTCGGCCCCTACGACGAGCTCGTCGACCTTGCCTCCAGCCGCGTCGCGACGCTGCACAGACGGGGGATCGACGGCGCCTACCTCTACGGCGCCGGCGACGGTGCGAAGGAGCAGCTCGCCGGCGGGCTGGGCGCCTTCTTCCTGCTGACCGAGCCGCCCGAGCGCTACGGCCTGCCGGCGGCGGCCGACTCGCCGATCCAGGAGAACCTCATCCCCGCGACGGGCGCGGCGATGGCGGCCGGCCTGTTCGCGGCGGCCAGCGCGGCGATCGCGTTCTTGTGGGCGGCGAGCAGAGCGACGGCGCCATCGTCAACGCCGACGTTGCCCGGGCGGATTGCTCGGATGGCGAATGGGCCCGCGGCGGCGGCGCGCGCGCGCCCGCGCCCGCGCCCGCGCT
>DASYBY010000053.1:0-4774 GCA_036500525.1 Baekduia sp.
GCGGGACACTTCGTGTCGCGGGTCACCGCCATGCCCGACGTCACCGACACCCCGCCGCCGGCCCGGGCGAGCCCCAACGTGGTGCTCGTCGTGGTCGCGATCGCCCAGTTCATGGTGATCCTCGACGCGAGCGTGGTGAACGTCGCGCTGCCGAGCATCCAGCGCGACGTCGGGTTCTCCGAGCAGAGCCTGTCGTGGGTGCTCAACGCCTACACGTTGCTCTTCGGCGGGTTCCTCCTGCTGGGCGGGCGCGCGGCCGATCGGCTCGGTCGCCGCCGCCTGTTCATGGCGGGGATCGCGCTGTTCTCGGCCGCGTCGCTGGCGTGCGGGCTGTCACAGTCGGAGGCGACGCTGCTGGTCGCCCGCGGCGCGCAGGGCCTCGGCGGCGCGATGGTCTCCCCCGCGGCGCTGTCGATCATCCTCACGACGTTCGCCGAAGGCAGCGAGCGCAACCGCGCGCTCGCGGTCTGGGGCGCGATCGCCGGCGCCGGCGGCGCGGTCGGCCTCCTGCTCGGCGGGGCGATCGTCGAGGTGCTCAGCTGGCGCTGGGTGTTCTTCATCAACGTGCCGATCGGCGCGGCGGTGCTCGTGCTGGCGCCGCGGATCCTCGCCGAGAGCCGGGCCGAGGGCGTCCGCAGCGGCTACGACGTCGAGGGCGCGACGACCATCACGCTGGGCACGATGGCGCTCGTCTTCACGTTGATCAAGGCCAACGACTGGGGCTGGGGATCGACCCGGACGCTCGTGGGCCTCGCGCTGTCCGCCGCGCTGCTCGTCGCCTTCGTGTGGATCGAGCGCCGCCACGACAACCCCCTGGTCCCGCTGCGCATCTTCTCCAACCGCAGCCTCGCGGCCTCCGACGCGACGATGCTGCTCGTCGCCGCCGCGCTGTTCGGCGTGTTCTTCTTCTGCACGCTCTACCTGCAGCAGGTGCTCGGCTACAACGCGCTGAAGACCGGCGTCGCGTACCTGCCGCTCAGCATCTCGCTCATCGTCGCCTCGGGGCTCGCCTCGCGCGTGGTCGATCGGCTCACGCCCAAGCCGGTGCTCGTCGGCGGGCTGCTCATCGCGACCGTGGGCTTCGCGCTGTTCACGCGCCTGGACGCCGAGGGCGACTACGCCGGGCAGGTGCTCCCCGCGATGATCGTCATCGGGGTCGGGGTCGGCATGTCCTTCGTGCCGATCACGATCGCCGCGACGACCGGCGTCGCGGCCGAAGACTCCGGCCTCGCCTCGGGGCTGCTCAACACCACCCAGCAGGTCGGCGGGTCGCTCGGCTTGGCCGTGCTGTCGGCCGTCTCGACATCGCGGAGCACGAGCGCGCTGGACGGCGGATCGCCGGTGCCCGTCGCCCTGACGCACGGCTTCACCGGCGCGTTCACGGTGTCGGCGATCCTGTGCGCGGTCGCGGCTGTCGTGGCGATGCTCGTGATCCCGGGGCGCCGCCGCCGCGAGGCCGCGGGCGACGCCCGCGCCGCCACCGTCGCGATGGCCTTCGCCCGCTGCCCGGGCGCGCCGTACTGCGGCCACCTGGCGCGCGTCGCGGCGTGGGGACAGCGCGTGCGCCACCACGCGCCGAGGCAGCCCTAAGTCGCGCGGACGGCTGGGAGAGCATGATCGCCCGCCAGTCCGGGCTACCGCACGATGAAGCTCCGGGAGTGCTGGGCGAGGGCGAACAGCTGATCGATGGGGCCGGCGTTCTGATTAGGCTTCCCGCCATGCCACCGCGCACCACGTACGACGATGCCGACGGGATCGCGACGATCACGCTCGACGACGGGAAGGTCAACGCGCTGTCGACCGAGATGCTCGCCGAGATCGCCGCGCAGCTCGACCGCGCCGAGGCGTCGGCGGAGGCCAAGGCCGTCGTGCTCGCCGGGCGCGAGCGCACGCTGTCGGCGGGCTTCGACCTCAACACGCCGGCGGAGGGCTGGCCGGCGATGCTGGTGGCCGGCGCGTCGCTGGCGTTGCGCATGTTGTCGTTCCCCAAGCCGGTGGTCGTCGCCTGCACCGGCAACGCCATCGCCATGGGCGGGTTCCTGTTGTTGTCGGCCGACCATCGGGTGGGCAGCGCGGGCGACGGGCGCATCGGCCTCAACGAGGTCGCGATCGGGCTCACCCTCCCGTGGTTCGGCATCGAGATCGCGCGGCACCGCCTGACGCGCCCGTGGTTCGATCGCTGCACGATCACCGGCGTCCTGCTCGCCCCCGACGAGGCGCGCGGCGCCGGGTTCCTCGACGAGGTCGTCGCCCCCGGCGAGCTGCGCGGCGCCGCCCGAAGCGCGGCGCTCACCCTCGCCGCACTCTCGCCCGAGGCCCACGCGGCGACCAAGCTCCGCGTCCGGCGCGAGGTCCTCACGGGGATCCAGGACGGCATCGACCGGCTCGGCGGCGACGGCCGGGAGTGGTGACGCGGCGTCAGTCGGTGAGCACGTCGGAGAAGCCGAAGGCGGGGCGCGTCCCTCAGTCGCCGTCCTGCACGATCGCGGGCTCGCCCTCGCCGAGCACGAAGAACGCGAGCAGGCTCGCCGGCCGCTCCTCGCTGGCGTTGCGCGAGACGGAGTGCAGCGCGTTCGGCTCCTCGTAGAACGACTGGCCGGCCTTCAGCAGGAACGGGTCGCTGTTGTCGATCCCGAACATCACGCTGCCCTCGATCACGTACACGTACGCGCCGGCCGGATGCCGGTGGGTCCCGCGTGTGGACCCGCCCGGCTCGTAGTCGACGCGCAGCGCGTTGATGCGCCGCCCGTCGGGCGACGGGTAGTCGAGCACGTCGGTGACGCGCTCGCCGGTCTCGGAGAAGAGCATGACGAACGACGCTACGTCCGCGCGCGGCCCGCGGCGATACGGATTGCCGCGGACGTGATCGCGAGTCGCGGCGCGTCAGCCCTTGCCCACCTTCAGCGTCGCGACCTCGCCGTTGGTGGACAGGTCGGCCCCGTAGGCGACGGTGGCCTTGACCGTGGCGCCCGGCACGCCCGGCACCGTGATCTTCGGCGTCGAGCTGTAGCCCGCGCCACCGCGGAGCAGCTTGACCGAGACGACCTTCCCGTTGCGCACCACCGCCTGCGCCGTGGCGGACTTGTGCGTCCACATCTCGCCCGCGCTGCCCTGATAGCGGTAGTGGTTGGACACGGTGTCGAGCCGCTCGTTGGTGACGCCGTAGGGCGCGAGGACGGCGAGCAGGGCGGCCTTGTTGCGCTGCACCTGGTCGGGATCGGGCTCCGCGCCCGCCGCGGCCGGGGTGACGCCGGAGAACGCGGTGCGGAAGACGTCGGTCGGGACGCCGAGCGCGGCGGCGACGAGGACGACGGGGCGGCCGTGGTCGCGCGGGTCGGTCGCGTGGCCGCCGGTGATGCGGAGCTTGACGACCCTGCCCGAGGTCGCGGCCGCGGCGGTCCCGGCTCCCCCGACGCCGCCCAGCGCGACGACCGCGCCGATCGCGACCCCGGTGCGGATGCTGAATGCCTGCATGTGATCGGTCTCCTCCGAGTGGTGAGCGGCGAGGCGCGCCGCGCGGCGGAGTCTCGCCGACGATCCTTGGAGAAGCCTGAGATCGCCGGCTACGCAGAACCGCGTACGAGCCCTGAGCGGCGGTGGCCGTCGCGCGCCCGCGCGGCTAGTGTCGCCCGCCATGACCCTCACCCAGCGGCTGTGCGCCACGGCGGCCTCTCTCTGCGTCGCGATGGTGGCGCTCTCCCCGTCGACGTCGCTGGCGGGCGATCAGCACGCGGCCGCGGCCAAGACCAAGGCGAAGTGCAAGAAGGGCTACGTCCGCAAGGGCAGCAAGTGCACCAAGAAGAAGGCGAAGGCGAAGGCACCGCTGAGCGTGCCGGCCGACGGCTCCTACAGCGGCACCGGCGGCCTCACCTTCGACGTGACCACCACCTCGGGCAAGCGCTACGTGTCGCTGCGCGCGCGGATCCCGCTGACCTGCCCGTCCGGCCCCACCACGACCGTGGGCTTCCTCGTCCGGCTCATGCCGCTCACCGGGACCACCTTCACCGGCCAGTCCTCCGCCGACCCGGAGTTCGGCCAGACGACGATGTCGGGGACCTTCGCCTCGGCCAAGAGCCTGCACCTGACCGCCCAGGTCGCCAACTACAAGAACGGCAGCGACCTCTGCACCGGGCAGCTCGACGTGACGACGCCGATCCAGGCGGGTCCGTGACCGCCGCCGGGCGGCGCTAGACCGCGCGGGCGAGTCCGTACCCGGACGTGGCACCGGCGACGCACACCACCGAACGCTCGGGCGTGGGCCGGTCTCCGAGACCGGCGAGACCCGGATCGTGCTGACCCGCACGGCGCGCGCGGCGCTGCGCGGCCATCACGCCGTCCCGTCGACGCTCACCGTCACGCTCGCTGGGCAGACCCGCTCCGCGCCGCGCCGTCTCACGCTTCGCCGCTGAGGCCCAGACCAACTTGTAGGCCTACCCCTGCGCCGTCGGTCGCACCGTGATGTCCCCCACATCGACGTCGGCGGGCTGCTCGATGGCGAAGGCGATCGCGCGGGCGATGGCGTCGGGGCCGATGGCCAGCTCGGCCACCGTGTCGCCGAGCTGGGCGCGGACCTCGGGGTCGGTGATCGAGTCGGTGAAGTCGGTCCGGACCATGCCGGGCGAGATCACGGTGACGCGAAGGTGCGGACCGGACTCCTGGCGCAGCGCCTCGGAGATGGTGCGGACCGCGTTCTTCGTGCCCGCGTAGACGCCCTGCAGCGGGACGATCTTGATCCCGGCGGTCGAGAGGACGTTGATGATCTGGCCGGACGCCT
>DASYBY010000054.1:0-5130 GCA_036500525.1 Baekduia sp.
CGCCCAGCGCCTCGGGCAGCGCGGCCGCCATCAGCAGGCTCGCGAGCATCACGCCGATCAGCACCACGCGGACGGCCGGCGACGCCGGGTCGAACCAGTTGACCATCCACGTCGTGTAGATCCACGCCCACCAGACGACGAGCAGCAGGAACGCGGCGCGCGCGACGCCGGTGGCGCTCAGGTCGCCCAGGATCACGTGCGACAGCTGCGTGACCGCGAAGACGTAGACGAGATCGAAGAACAGCTCGACCGTCGTCGTGGACTGCTCCCCCGTGGCGCTGGGACGCAGGTGGCGGATGCCCGGCGCGATCACCGCCGCGAGACTACGCGAGCGGCCCGGGGGCGCGCGATCAGCTCGCGGCCGCGCGCTCCTGCTCGATGAACGCGTCGAGGCCGGCGCGCGCCGTGCTGCGGACCTTGGGCGCCAGCAGCGGCGTCCAGCCGAGCACCATCGCGGCCGGGCCGAGGGCCTGGCGCGCCCAGCCGCGCAGCGAGAACGTGTCGCGCTGCTCGGCGATCAGCCCGTCGCGGAAGCGGAACTCCGAGCGCACGTCGTTGTGGACGTGGCGGCCGCTGCCGCCGAAGGTGTAGTCGGCGACCCAGTGCGCGCTGCCGCGCTCGTCGTCGGCGTCGTGCTCGAGCAGCTGGACCTCGAGATCCTGCGCGCGACCGGTGAGCATCCGCCACATGGCGCCGGGCTCGCCGTCCTTGAGGTCGGCGAACGCCGGGTCCGAGAAGGTCGCGTCGGGCGTGTAGAGGGCGGCCATCGTCGCGCCGTCCCGCGCCGCGAAGGCGGTGTAGAAGCGCTGCAGGAGATCGGCGTTGGGGTGGCTCATGGTGGCGTGACGCTACCCGACCCCTTGACTTCAAGTGCACTTGAAGGTGTTGCATGCCCGCCATGCACGCGATCCGCCTTCACCAGTTCGGCCCCGCCGAGAACCTGCGCTATGAGGAGATCTCCGCGCCCGAGCCGGGGCCGGGGCAAGTCCGGATCGCCGTCGCGGCGTCCGGCGTCCACCTGATCGACACCGCGATCCGCCGCGGCGAGGCCGCCGGGCCGTTCCCGCTGCCGGAGCTGCCGACGGTCCCCGGGCGCGAGGTCGCCGGCACCGTCGAGGCGATCGGGGAGGGCGTCGAGGACGAGTGGCTGGGCCGGTACGTCGTCGCGCACCTCGGGATGGCCAGCGGGGGCTACGCGGAGCGCGCGGTCGTCTCGGCCGCGTCGCTGCACGTGGTCCCCGGGCACGTCGGGCCGGACGCCGCCGTCGCGATGATCGGCACCGGCCGGACCGCGATGGGGATCCTGGAACTGGCTGAGCTGACCGAGGAGGACACCGTGGTCGTCACCGCCGCCGCGGGCGGGATCGGCACGCTGCTGGTGCAGGCGGCGCGGGCCGCGGGCGCCGAGGTGGTCGCGCTGGCCGGCGGCCCCGCGAAGCTCGCGCGCGTGCAGGAGCTCGGCGCGACCATGGCCATCGACTACTCCGGGCCGGGCTGGATCGACCAGGTCCGCGCGGCGCTCGACGGCAACCCGGCGTCGGTCGCCTTCGACGGCGTCGGCGGCGCGATCGGCCGCGGCGCGATGGAGCTCCTCGGCCCCGGCGGGCGCCTGGTCGTCTTCGGCTGGTCGTCGGGCGCGCCGACCCCGATGACGTCGATGGACATCGGCGGGCGCGGCATCACTGTGATCGGCTCGCTGGGCGCGCGGATCCTGCGACGGCCGGGCGGGATCCGCGGGCTGGAGACCGCGGCGCTGGCGGCGGTCGGGGCGGGCACACTGCTGCCGGTCGTCGGCCAGACGTTCCCGCTGGCCGACGCGGCAGGCGCGCACGCCGCGCTGGAGTCGCGCGCGACGGTGGGCAAGGTGGTGCTGACGACGGGGTGGGGTCAGACGCGCGGCGTCGCGACCACCGCGTAGTGCAGCGTGACCAGCCGCTCGCCGACCGCCGGGACGCCGGCCGCCGCCGCGCGCAGCGCCCACTTCGCGTAGCCCTTGGCGCGCGCGGTGCCGTCGGTCGCGTCGAACAGGTGCACCTCGCGCGGCAGCGGATCGACCAGCTCGGCGCGCACCGTCCACCCCGCGTCGGTGACCAGCCGGCGGATCGCCCGCCGGTCGAAGCGGTGCAGGTGGCCGACGCCCTCCGAGGCCGCGCGCGCCGCCGGGCGCCGCGCGCTGATGTTCGCCTCCAGCGGCACCTCGATGATCACCGCGCGGCCCACGCGCAGCAGCTCGCGCGTCAGCGGCACCGGATCGGGGACATGCTCCAGCACGTGCGTGGCGAAGACCAGGTCGTAGGCGCCGTCGGCGACGGGCAGGTGCTCGCCGTCGAAGACGTGCGCCTCGGCGACCTCCTCGCGCTCGGCCGTGAGCTTCACGCCCGACGCCGAGATCTCGTAGCCCACACGGCGCTCGCCGAAGCCGCGGACGCCCAGCTCGCTCAGCACGGCGCCGTCGCCGCAGCCGACCTCGGCGATCGTCCGCGGCGCCGCCAGCCCGGCGCGCGCGACCAGGTCGACCACGTGATCGGCCTTGCCCACCGCGCCCAGATGGCGCCAGCGGCGGTACTTCTCGCCGTCGACCCCCGGCGTGTAGCACTGCTCGTAGAACTCCTGCAGCTCGTCGGCTTCGAGTTTGGCCATGCGCCCCGGAGTCTGTCAGGCGGGCGCGTCGCGGTGCCGCTCCAGCCGCGACGGCAGCGCGCTCTCGACCTGGTCGGTCGCCACCGCGCCGAGCGCCGTCCGCAGCCACGCGCGCTCCTCCTCGCCCGCGCGCTGCATGCGCCGCTCGATCCACTCGGTCACCTGCCGCCGCGCGCCGACGACGACGACCGAGCCGCACAGCGCGTACCGGCCGTCGGCCAGGACGACGAGGCTTCCGGGCGCGTCGCGGCGCAGCCGCAGCAGGTCGATGACCGGCTGGCCGGAGACCGTCGACGGCCGCGTCGCGTCGCCGTCGCTCTCGCTCCACGGCCGGGCGGTGAACACCGACGAGCGGCTGCGCATCTCGCGCGGCGGGCGCGCCCGCGGGCCGATCGGCCCCGACCGCCACGAGCTGGTCAGCGAGACCAGCGCCCGCGACGTCTCCTCGCGGTAGAGCACGTGCAGCCGGTCGCCGGCGACCACGCGGGTCGATCCCCGCGGCGGGATCGCCTGGCCGTCGCGGACGATCACGTTGACGACCGCCTCGCGCGGCAGGCCGAGGTCGCGCACCGCCAGGCCGACGATCGCGTCGTCCTCGACCACCGGGAACTCCAGCACCTCGGCGCCGAGCGCGCGGATCGTCCCCGCCTCGGCCAGCGGCCTCGGCAGCGCGGGCTCGTCGGTCGTGACCCCCAGGCGCTTGGCCAGCGGCTCGAACGTCGTGCCCTGCAGGATGGTCGAGAGCAAGACCACGAAGAACACGATGTTGAAGAACTCGTGGCTGCGCGGGATCCCCTCGATGACCGGGAAGGTCGCCAGCACCACCGGCACCGCGCCCCGCAGGCCCGCCCAGCCGAGCACCACCTGCTCGGGGATCGTGAAGCGGAAGGGCGCGGTGCTGAGCAGGACGGCGACCGGCCGCGCGACGAAGACCAGGACGAGCGCGAGGACCGTGCCCTCGAACGCCACGCCGAGCAGGTCCTCCGGGAACACGAGCAGGCCGAGGACCAGGAACATCGACAACTGCGCGACCCACGCCATGCCCTCGTGGAAGGTGGCGATCGTCTGCTTGGCCGGGATCGTGGCCGAGCCGAGCATCAACCCCACCAGGTAGACCGCGAGGAAGCCCGAGCCGTGGACGGTGTCGGCCGCGCCGTAGGCCAGGGCGACCGCCGCCAGCGTGGCGACCGGGTACAGGCCGGCGGTCGCCAGGCGCGCCTCGCGCAGCGCGAAGGTGAACAGGTAGCCCACGCCGAGCCCGACCGCGCCGCCGATGACGATCTGGCGCACGAACAGCCACGCGAAGTCCGGCAGCCCGTAGTGCGGGTGCATGAGCTTCTCGATGAACCCGAGCACGAGCAGGACGGCGATCGGGTCGTTCATCCCCGACTCGCCCTCCAGCGTTCGCGCGAGCCGCCGGCGCAGGGTCGAGCCGCGCAGCAGCGCGAAGATCGCCGCGCCGTCGGTGCCCGCCACGATCGCGCCGACCAGCAGGCCCTCGGTCGTGTCGAAGTCGAACAGCCACGCCGCGACCAGCCCCGTGATCGCCGCGGTGACCAGCGTCCCGAGCACGGCGAGCATCAGCGCCGGCCCGAGGACCGGGCGGATCTCCGGGAAGCCGGCGGCCAGGCCGCCCTCGAAGAGGATCAGCGTCAGCGCGACGATGCCGACCGTGCGGGCCAGGTTGTAATCGCTGAAGTCGATCCAGCCGGCCCCGTCGCTGCCGACGGCCATGCCCACGCCGAGGAAGAGCACGAGCCCCGGAACCCGCACGCGCGCGGCGAGCAGCGATGCGAGGAGGCCGGCCGACAGGAGGGCGCCAACGATGAGGAGGCGCTCGCCGTCGTGCACGTCGACAGCATGGTACATGCGGCTTGGACCGGGTTGTGGCGATCCACACTTGACTTCCGTCCGTGGCCCCACGTACATTCGCCCCGCCAGGCTAAGGACGGTTCACCACACCTTTGGAGAGGGAGCACGCGCATGGCCAATTTGGACGCCGCCGTCGCCACGAGCGACGAGCAGCGGCTGGCGGAGTTGGGCTACAAGCAGGAGCTGAGTCGCACCTGGAGCGGGTTCCAGAACTTCGCGATCTCGTTCACGATCATCTCGATCCTCGCGGGCTGCTTCACCACCTACGGACAGGCGTGGAACAACGGCGGGCCGATCGCGATCTCCTGGGGCTGGCCGATCATCTCGGTCCTGATCCTGACGATCGGGTTCTGCATGTCCGAGCTGGTCTCGGCCTACCCGACGGCCGGCGGGATCTACTGGTGGGCGTCCAAGCTCGGCGGTCCCGCGTGGGGCTGGTTCACCGGCTGGTTCAACCTCATCGGGCTGATCGCCGTCACGGCGTCGGTCGACTACGGCTGCGCCACGTTCATGAACACCGTGTTCGGGTTGTACAACTTCAACCTGTTCGGCGCGACGTCCTCCGACTACCACCACCTGCTGCTCGGGACGTTCATCCTCTTCCTGATCATCCTGGCG
>DASYBY010000055.1:0-4505 GCA_036500525.1 Baekduia sp.
CGTTGCGGATCGCCAGGGCGAAGGACTGGATGAACGACTTCGACGCGTTGTAGACGGCCTGGAAGGCACCGGGCATCGTCGACGCGATCGAGGAGGTGAACAGGACCTTGCCCTCGTCGCGGGCGACCATGTCGCTGATGACGTGCTTGGCGAGATGCACGGTGGAGCGCACGTTGAGGTCGACGATCGCCAGCTCCTGGTCCAGCGGCGTACGGTCCTCGTCGGGCCCGGCGAACGACCCGCCGGCGCCGATCCCGGCGTTGAGCGCGAGCGCGTCGACGGGCCCCGTCGCCGTGATGCGGTCGTAGAGCTCGTCGACGCCGCGGTCGGTCGTGAGGTCGACCTGCAGGGCGTCGACGTCGGCGCCGAGCGCGCGCAGCTCGCCGGCGGCGGTCTGAAGCTCGGCGTCCTCGGCGGCGATCAGCAGGCTGTAGCCGTTGGTCGCGAACTGCTTGGCGAGCTCGAGGCCGATGCCGCTGGAGGCACCCGTGACGACGGCGAAGGGCTTGGTGGTGATGGACATGCCCGCGGCGTCCCCGGCGGAGCCGACTCGCAACCGCGGACTCGGGCGCGGAGACCGCGCGCTGCTCCAACGGGGGTCTGCGGGTACGGACGCTGACGTGCCCGCCTCCTGCCCGCCGGTCCCCGCGCCTGTCGCTCTCGCCCAGGTCGTAGCGCGTGGCGACAGCGAAGTCGCCGTGATCCGGTGACGCCACGGCTGACCTCGCTGTCGCCCTTGCTCGACGCGTGGGGCGTGTGTGCGTGGTCAACACGTACCCGGAGCACGGCCCGCTGCGCAACGGCCGAGCGTCGCTCATCGGGACGCCGCGTTGAGGACGACCGCGAGCAGGAAGGCGAGGACGGCGACCGCTCGGAGCGCCCAGCCGCGCTGGGCGTTGGTGGTGCCGAGCACCATGTCGCGGATCGCGGTGCCCAGCGCCGCGACCGCGATGACGCACAAGGCGATCGCCGCGACCTTCATGGGTCCGGCATACCCGCCACCAGGCGAGACCGCCGGCGCGATCGCTGTTGGGCCTCACTTAGCGTGGCCGGGCCGCCTTGCCGCGGCGCACCACCGACGTGGGGCGGCCGGCGGTAAACAGGCCGGGACGGATCCGCACCGCGGCGCCCTTATGGTGTGGCGGTGCGGAGCGAGTCGCTCGACCTGTACGTCGGAGCCTTCGTCGCGCGCTGTCGGCGCGCGCTGCGTCCCGGTCAGACGCTTGTCGACGAGCGCGGAGTGCATGGCCTTCTCGCGGACTTCGCCGGCCATCCCGTTCGGCTGCTGGTGACCGATGACCGGGCGCTCGATCTCGTCGCGGTGCAACTGGCGCGCGCCCCGTCGGGGAAGGTGAAGGTGCTGGACGCGGCGGTGCGGTGCGGCGGGTTGCTGCGCGACCATCCCATCTGGGGCACGAGCGCCATGGACAGGGTGACGCTCATGGTCGCCCGTGACCTGTCATCGGTGCGTGGCGGGGCATTGCCGACGGGGTTGGCGCTTCGCGAGATCCGGCGACTCGAAGGCGACGCGCCTGGCCTCGTGCCGCTGGAGGAGGCGGTGGCCTTGGTGATGCGGGCCGATTCGGGTATCGAGATCCCGCAACGGGCGCTCGTGGACGAGCTGCGGTCGTTGCCCGGGGCGGTCCGCCTGCTCGCGGCGGTCGATGAGGGCGGTGAGGTTCGAGCGACATCCGGGTCGGGGGTTTTCGGGACGCATGCGGACGTGCTCTTCGTGAACACCGATCCTGGCTGGCGCGGCCGTGGCATCGGAGGAGCGATGACCGCCGCGGCGCTACAGGATGCGAGGGTCCGTGGCGCGCGCGTCGCGCTGCTGGATGCGACCGACGCCGCGGTGACGATCTACCAGCGGCTCGGTTTCGAGGTGCTCGCGCGAGCGACGCGATTCGGTCGTTCTGGTGTCGGCGCGGCTCGATGACCTGTTCGCGGAGATCGTGGATTTGGATGCGTGCTGGGGACCAGGCGCCGGCCACGGCACGCACCGTCTAGGGCGAGAGGATCGCCTACCTCGGGCGACGCTGGGACCGCCGGCGCGTCTAGCTGACGTGCCCGGCGGGCCCACCACCCGACCGGTTCGTCAGCATCGCCCCGTGACGCGACGGCGCCGGCCTTCATCTGCGCCGCGCAGGGGGGATCAGGAGGACGCCTGGGACTCGCCGGCCTGGTGCTTGGTCGCGAGCTCTCTCAGGCGGCGTAGCGCTTCGTCGTTGCGACGGCGCAGCAGCCAGTCGGCGAGCGGGTTGTGGAGGAGTCGGCTGATCGCGTCACCGGGGCCTTCGACCATCGTGACCTGGGTCTGGTCGCCGCCGAGGTCGACGAGGTCGAGCTGGACGCGGGCGGTGCCGAAGGGGCGCGCGCGGGCCTGGAGGACGAGGTGCACTGGCGCGGTGACTTCGAGGACCTCGGTGTTGTCGTTGAGCTTGAAGGGGCCGACGCCGACGCGGTGGTGCAGCTTGGCGCCGACGGTGGGCCACTGCACGTCGGCGTCGCGGATGGAGTCGGAGCCGACGACCCAGTAGGCATAGGTGTCGGGTGCGGCGAGCACGGCGAAGACGTGCCCGATCGGGACGGGGAAGGTGGCGACGTTGCGAGCCATGTGCCTCGCGGCTACCCGTCGGTCTCCGCCGGCATGTGCTGTCGCGCGAGCCGGGCGGGTAGCCATCGTGGATGACACGCGTCCTGGTGATCGGAGCCGGCCACAACGGGCTGGTGAGCGCGGTGCACCTGGCCGCCGCCGGCCTCGATGTGCAGGTCTTGGAGCATGCGCCGCAGCCGGGCGGCGCGACGAGCTCGTCGCAGCGCACGCTGCCCGGCTTCGTCCACGACGATCACGCGGCGTTCGTGCCGATGACCGTCGCCTCGCGGGCGATGCGGGAGCTCGAGCTCGAACGGGAGGGGCTGCGGTGGATCACGCCGCCGATGGTGATGGCGCATCCGTTCGAGGACGGGACGGCGATCGCGCTGCACCGCGATGTGGGGGAGACCGTTGCGTCGCTGGGCGGCGCCGCCGGCGCGGGGTGGGAGCGGGCGGTGGGCCAACTGCTGCCGCGGGCCACCACGCTGGTCGAGACGATCCTGTCCCCGCTGCCGCCGGTGCGCGGCCCGCTGCTGCTCGCCGCGGCGCTGCGCCGCGACGGCCTCGACTGGGCGCGCCGGATGCTCGGCTCGATCGAGGCGCTCGGCCTGGAGATCTTCGACGGGGATCGCCGTGCCACGGCCTGGCTGTCGGGGTCGGCGCAGCACTCCGGGCTGCCGCCGTCGACGGCCGGGAGCGGCGCGTTCGGGCTGCTCCTCCAGCTGCTCGGCCACAGCCACGGCTGGCCGGTGCCGGAGGGCGGGATGGGGCGCGTCGCCGACGCGCTCGTCGCGCGGGCCGAACGCGAGGGCGCGCGCATCCGCTGCGACGCGACGGTCGAGCTCATCCTCACCGGCCGCCGCGGCCGCGTCGCCGGCGTGCGGCTGACCAGCGGTGAGGAGATCGGCGCGGATGCGGTGGTGAGCACGGTCAGCGCGCTGCCGTTGAGTCGCATGCTCGAGCCGGGCGTGCTCCCCGGCCGGTTGGAGCGCCGTCTGCGCTCGTGGCGGTACGGCACCGGTGCGTTCAAGGTCGACTACGCCCTCTCGGGACCGGTGCCGTGGGCGGCGGCCGAGGCACGTGAGGCGGCCGTCGTCCACGTCGCCGGGTCGCTGACGGCGCTCAGCGCGGCCGCGCAGTCCGGCGCCCTCGGCCAGGTCCCGGAGCAGCCGGCGCTCGTCGTCGGCCAGCAGTCGCTGGCCGACGCCAGCCGAGCGCCTGCCGGCCAGCACACGTTGTACGTCTACGGCCACGTCCCCGCGCGCTACGACCTCGACGACGAGGAGGTCGCCGCGCGCATCGAGACGCAGCTGGAGCGCTTCGCCCCCGGTTTCGGTCCACTGGTCCTGGGCCGCGCGGTCCGCGCGCCGCACCAGACCGAGGCCGAGAACCCCAGCATGGTCGGCGGCGACCTCGGCGGCGGCACGATGGAGCTCGACCAGCAGCTCGTCTTCCGCCCGGCGCCCGAGCTCTCCCGCTACCGCACGCCGCTGAAGGGCCTCTACGTCGCCGGCGCGTCGACCCACCCCGGCGGGGCGGTCCACGGGGTCAGCGGCCGGGCCGCCGCCCGCGCGCTGCTGCACGACCGCAAGGTCCGGCCATGGCGTGCGGGGCGGCCATGACGGCCGCGCGCCGTGACCCGGGTCCAGCGGCATGTCCGCAGGCGGACGCGCTCGGCCGGCTTCATCTCCGTGGTGCCGGTGACGATCTCTTTCTCGGAGCGGACCATCTCCGGGGCCGTGCTCTCGTTGACTCGTGGCGACCGAGGAGACCGGTGCGGATTCCGGCGTAGGCGGCGCGGTCGGTGGCCTCGTCGAGGTAGAGGTCGCCGAGCTTGCCGATGGTCTCGCCCTTGCGGTCGAGGACGGTGCGCCCGCGCCAGCCCAGGAGGGTGTTGAGGTCGTGCTCGGGC
>DASYBY010000056.1:0-5028 GCA_036500525.1 Baekduia sp.
GTCCTGCAGCAGGTTGAGCACCTGCGCCTGCACGGAGACGTCGAGCGCGGAGACCGGCTCGTCGGCCACGACGAGCTTCGGCTTCAGCGCGAGCGCCCGGGCGATCCCGACGCGCTGGCGCTGCCCGCCGCTCAGCTCCGACGGGCGCCGGCTGCCGACGTGCGCGCCGAGCCCGACGCGGTCGAGCAGGTCGAGCGCCTCGGCCGTGCGCGAGCGCCGCGTGCCGACGTCGTGCACGACGAGCGGCTCGGCGACGATGTCGCGGATCGACATCCTGGGGTTGAACGAGGCCGACGGATCCTGGAAGACGACCTGCAAGTCCTTGCGCTTGGCGCGCATGCTCGCGGCGTCGAGCGTGCGGAGGTCGACGCCGTCGAAGCGGATCTCGCCGGCGCAGGCGGGCGTGAGGCCGAGCACGGCGCGGGCGGTGGTCGACTTGCCGCAGCCCGACTCGCCCACCAGGCCGAGCGTCTCGCCCGGCTGGATCGAGAAGCTCACGCCGTTGACGGCGCGCAGCGTCTCGTGGGTGCGGCGCAGCCCGCCGGAGGAGCGCAGCGCGTACTCGACCTGGAGGTCGCGGACCTCCAGGAGCGGAGCCTCGGTCATCGTGCCTCCACCTCGTCGAGCGACAGCCAGCAGCGCGAGGCCTGCCCGCCGCCGAGGGCGACCAGCCCGGGCTCGCGCTCCCGGCAGCGGTCGGCGACGTGCGAGCAGCGCGAGGAGAAGCGGCAGCCGGCGGGCGTCTGGCCGGGCGCCGGCACCTGGCCGGGGATCGACGCGAGGCGCGCGCGCTCGTCGTCCAGCCGCGGGATCGAGTCCAGCAACCCGCGCGTGTAGGGGTGCGCGGGGTGCGCGAAGAGCTTCGCGACGCCCGCCTCCTCGACCATCCGTCCCGCGTACATCACCGCGACGCGGTCGCACGTGCTGGCGACGACGCCGAGGTCGTGGGAGATCAACAACAAGCCCATGCCCGACTCCTGCTGCAGCTCGCGCAGCAGGTCGAGGATCTGCGCCTGGATCGTCACGTCCAGCGCCGTGGTCGCCTCGTCGGCGATCAGCAGCTTGGGACGGCAGGCCATGGCCATGGCAATCACCACGCGTTGCCGCATGCCGCCGGAGAGCTGGTGCGGGTAGTCGCCCGCGACGCGGGCGGCCTGCGGGATGCCGACCTCGTCGAGCAGCTCGCGGGCGCGCCGCGCCGCCTCGTCGCGCGACATCCCGAGGTGGGTGCGCAGCGGCTCGCCGAGCTGGTCGCCGACCGTGTAGGCCGGGTTCAGCGACGTCATCGGATCCTGGAAGACCATCGCGACGTCGCGGCCGCGTACCCGCCGCAGGGCCGACTCGCGCTCGCGCACGAGGTCGACGCCGTTGAGCGCGATCGACCCGCCGGTGACGCGGCCGACGTTGCGCGGCAGCAGCGCCATGATCGACAGCGCGGTCGCGCTCTTGCCGCAGCCCGACTCGCCGACGAGGCCGACCACCTCGCCGGCCCCGACCCGGAGGTCGAGACCGGCGACGGCCTGGACCGGTCCGGCGTCGGTCGTGTAGGTCACGTGGAGGTCGGTGACCTCCAGCAGCTGGGGCACCGCCGCAGCAGCGGTGCCGACCCCAGGATCTTGCGTGACGACGGGTTCTCTCCTCCCCAGCACGCGCACGTCAGTCGACCACCCTCACAACGTGCTCCCGATCCTCGCCAGCGCGAACTCGTGGTGGCCGCCGAGCTCGGAGTTGGTCTCCAGCCCGTTGGCCGAGGCCAGGATGCGGTCGAAGATCTCGCGCCCGAGCTGCTCGAGGGGGACCGAGCGGGAGATGATCGCCCCCGCGTCGACATCCATGTCCTCGTCCATCCACTCGAACGTGCGCGAGTTGCTGCAGACCTTGACGACGGGCGAGATGCTGCTGCCGACCGGGCTCCCGCGCCCGGTCGTGAAGAGCAGCAGCTGCGCGCCGCCGGCGGCCTGCCCGGAGATGGTGATGATGTCGAAGCCGGGCGTGTCCATCAGCCACAGGCCGGGGCCGGGGACGCGGTCGGCGAACTCGATGAAGCCGCTGAACGGGCGGGTGCCCGCCTTGGTCGTCGCGCCGAGCGACTTCTCCACCAACGTGGTCAGGCCACCGGTGATGTTGCCCGGGCTCATCTCGCCCTCGGACATCAGCTCGCCGAGCCGGACGCTCTCGTCCCAGACGCGATCCAGCGCGCCGGCGAGCCGGCGGCGGTCGTCCATGTTCTCCATGCGCGCCGCCAGGAACGGCTCGCTGCCGAACAGGCCGGGCGTCTCGGAGAGCAGGACCGCAGCGCCGGCGTCGACGAACATGTCGGACGCGACCCCGCAGGCCGGGTTGGCGGTCAGGCCCGAGAAGGCGTCCGACCCACCGCACTTGGTGCCGACGACGAGCTTGGAGATCGACGCGCGCGTGCGCTGCTGGCGCGCGAGCTCGTCCTTCATCTCCTTGATGATCGCCACGCCGCGCTCGACCGTCTTGCGCGTGCCGCCCTCGCCCTGGATGCCGATCGCCTTGACCGTGCGGCCGGTGACGGCCTGCGCCAGCGGCGCGGCCTGCATCGTCTCGCAGCCCAGGCCCACGAAGAGCACCGCGCCGATGTTGGGGTTGTGCGCGACGTTGAGCAGCTGCTTGCGCGTCAGCTCGGTGTCGGTGCCCAGCTGCAGGCAGCCCTGCTGGTGGGTGATCGCGACGGTGTCGGTCTCCCGCGCGATGCGGTCGGCGACGGTGTTGGCGCAGCCGACCGTCGAGATGATGAGGACGGTGTTGCGCACGCCGACGCTGCCGTCGGCGCGGGCGAAGCCGTCGAACTCGATGGCGCGCAACGCGTCGACGTCCCAGCTGCCGCGGTAGGGCTCCTGGCGCAGGGCCGAGAGGTCGGCGACGTCGCTGCGCTGCCGCTCGGAGGGGACGATCGACTTGGTGTTGTGCACGTGGACGTGCTCGCCCTCGTCGATGGTCGCGCTCACGACGCCGACCGAGCTGCCGTACTTGACGATGCTCTCGCCGGTGGGGAGCGGGCGCAGCGCGAACTTGTGGCCCGCGTTGACGTCGGCGGCGACGTGGTAGTCACCGCGGTTGGTCTCGACGACCGTGCCGGCCGTGAGGTCGGCGATCGCCGTCGCGACGTTGTCGCGCGGGTCGACGATCAGTGCCTGGACGGTGCTCATCCGACCACCTCGCCGATGACGCGCAGCAGGTTGCCGCCGAGGATCGCGCGGACCTGGTCGTCGTCGTAACCGGACCCGACGAGCTTCTCGGTGAGCGCCGGCATGCGGTCGACGTCCTCCAGGCCGGGCATGTGGAAGCTGCTGTACTCGATGTTCGAGCGCTCGTAGAACTCGACCGCCTCGTCGGCGGTGTGGACGACGAGGTTCAGCCCGATCGCCACGTGCTCGATGCCGGCGACGTCCACCGCGTGGTCGACGTGGCGCACGAGCGCGTCGAGGTCGACCGCGCCCTCGCCGACGTGGGCCGGGTAGCAGGTGATGCCGATCAGGCCGCCGCCCTCGGCGAGGCGCTTGAGCTGCGCGTCGGTGAGGTTGCGGCGGTGGTCGTAGACGCCGCTGCAGTTGCTGTGCGAGGCGACGACGGGGTGCGTCGAGACGTCGAGCGTGTCGTCGAACGACGCGGGCGACGTCTGGCTGACGTCGATCAGCATGCCGAGGCGGTTCATCTCGGTGACGAGCTCGCGCCCGAACTCGGAGAGCCCGCCGTTGCGCGCCTCGCCGACGCCGTCGGCCGACGGGTTGGCCTTGAACCAGGTGAGGATGACCGAGCGCAGGCCGAGGCGGTAGAGGTTACGCAGGATCGCGAGGTCCTCGCGCAGCGGCGCGGCGCCCTCGATCGTGAGCATGAGGCCGACCTGGCCGGCCGCCTTGGCCGCGACCATGTCGGCAGCGCTCAGGCAGAGGCGGAACGCGTCGGACGCGTCGATCTCCTCGCGCGCCGCGTCGACGGCCCGCAGGGTGCCGAGCAGCAACTCGGGGTCCTGCGTGAACATGATGTCGTCGCCGCCGACGGTGTAGAAGGTGAAGTCCACCCCGCCGCGCCGCAGGCGATCGAGGTAGGTGCGTTCGAGCGCGCCGCGCTCGCCGGCGATGAACAGCTTGTGGACCTCGATGGACCAGTCGTCGTGGAGGTTGCAGACAAGGCTGTCGCGGTGGAGCTCCGCCACGGACGTCATCTGGTGGTCTCCCGAAGTACAAGCTCGGGGCTGATGCACATTTGCACTGCTGAGTCGTCCTCTCCTTTGAGGCGGTTGAGCAACCTTCGGGCGCCGAGCGTGCCGAGCCAGCGTTGGAAGACGCGTACGGTGGAAAGTCGGGGGCGCACGACGACGCCCATGGGGCTGTCGCCGTAGCCGAGGACGGCGATCTGGTCGGGGACCGAGATGCCGCGCTCCTGCAGGGCGTGGAGGACGCCGATGGCGACCGGGTCGTCCGCGACGAAGAAGGCGTCGATGTCGGGGACGCGGTCGAGCATCTCCAGCGCGCGCTCGTGGCCACGGGCGAGGTCGAACTCCTCCTCGGCCATCAGGGCGGGGTCCATCTCGATGCCGCCCTGGCGCAGCGCGTCGCGGTAGCCGAGGCACTTGGCCTCGCTGGTGCGCGTCGTCTCGGGGCCGTTGATGAAGGCGATGCGGCGGCGGCCGTCGGCGACGAGGTGCTGGACGGCGAGGTAGGCGCCGCGGCGGTTGTCGGCCAGGACCGAGTCGTGCGGCCACTCCTGGAAGGACGTGCCGACGAGGACGGCGGGCAGCTTCTGCTCCAGCAGCGTCTCGATCGGGAAGGAGCCGCCGAGGAAGAGGACGCCGGCGACCGAGCCGTCGGTGACCATCGCGGGCATCTCGCCGGTCCACATCGCGACCTGCAGGCCGTAATCGCGGCTGCGGCTCTCGGCCTCGACGCCGGCCAGCAGCTCCGACACGTAGTAGTTGGGCACGTCGTCCTGCGCCGAGGTGGCGGAGAGGATCGCGCCGATCTGGCTCACGGTGCCGCGGGCGACGCCGCGGGCGGCGTGGTT
>DASYBY010000057.1:0-7448 GCA_036500525.1 Baekduia sp.
ACGCTCGCGGTGACCGTGGGGGAGGAGCAGGACACGATCGAGGACGTCTACGAGCCCTACCTGCTGCAGTGCGGGTTCTTGAAGCGCACGCCCCGCGGGCGCGTCGCGACGTCGCGCGCCTGGACGCATCTCGGGCTCGAACCGCCGCGGGACCCCGGGCTGTTCTGAGCGCCGGGCGCTAGCCGCAGGGCCGGTGGCCGGAGGCCAGCTGGCGGGCGCCGCCCTTGCGGGTGACGTCGAGGCCCGACGGGCTGCCGTCGAGGCGCACCGGGTTGCCGTTGACGGTCACGCGGGTCGAGGCGAGGCCGATGTTCAGGCGGACGCGCTTGCCCTTGAAGGTCTGCTTGCCGGTGAGCGTGCCGCCGAAGAGCTGCTTGCCGGCGCCGTCGTCGACGCAGAGGAACGTGGGGCGGACGCTGGCGTCGACGCGGACGGTCACGAGCTTGTCGGCGAGCGCCGCCTTCTCGCGCGCGGCCCGCTCGGTGCGGATCCGCACGGCGCGCTTGTGCCGCTTGGCCTTGATCTCGGCCGGGGTGTCGGCCTCGGGCGTGGTCTCGGTCTTGGTCGTCGCGGCGGGCGTGGTGGCGGCCGGCGTGCTCGCGGCCGGCGTGGTGGCGGCCTGCGTCGCCGTCTGCGTCTGCGTGCTCGCGGGCGCCGCCGAGCTCGGCGCGCCGCCGGCCGACGCGCTCAGCCCGCTCGTCGCGGTCGCCGGCAGGTCGTCGCTCGCGTTCTTGTCGTCCCCGCCGCCGACCAGGGCGGCGACCCCGCCCGCGACGGCCAGGATCGCGATCAGCGCCGCGATGCCGGCGGCGGCGCGGCCGCGCGAGGGACCGCTGCTGACGCCGGGCGGCAGCAGCATGAGCCGCTCGCCAGGCTCGGCGTTGAGCAGGTCCGGGCGCACGCCCATCCCGGCGACCTCCAGCGCGGCTCGAACCCGGCGCCGCGCCTCGAACGTCGGCTGGGTCTCGCCGAAGGCGGCCAGCAGCTGGTCGAGCGTCGGCGCCCGGTCGGCCCCGCGTCCCCGCGCCGCCGCACGGGCGATCTCCGTCGCGATCGCCGCGTCGGCCAGGGGGACTTCGGGCTCTGCGGGCCGCTGCCCGGAGCTTTCCATGGGCCGGGGTCTACCAGAGGGCTCGGCGCGACGGCTCAAAGACCGAAATCTTGTTGAGCGCAGATGAAGGCTCCTGCCCGTTGTCAGCCGATAGTCCGGGCCGCCCGGATACCCTCCTCAGACAACGATGGCCCATCTCTTCATCTGCCCCAACTGCGGCAACCGGACGACCGAGTCCGAACGCAACGCCGGCTTCCGCCGTCAGGCCCGAGGCTGCGCGAAGTGTGGCTTTGGCTTCCTGTTCGAGCTGCTCGACGACTACTACCCGGCGCCCGACGCCGCCTTCTTCGCCTGTGACCAGCAGGGCAACGTCATTGCCTGCGGTCGCGGATCCTTCGAGTTGACTGGCCTGGACGACCAGAAGGTCATCGGTCGCCCGGTCAACGACGTGCTCGGCCTGCGCTTCGGCAACGGCGACGATCCCGTCGGCACCGTGTTGGAGTGGGGCGTGCGCAAGCTCCGCCAGCCAGTGGAGGTCAACGCGGAGGGCGACCTGCCCGCCCGCGCGACCGCCGATCTCTTCCCCGCGTACGATGACGACGGAGGGATGCTGCTCATCTTGACGCCGGACAAGTAAGTCCTTCACGTCGCCTTTGTCCTGAGCAGCTACTCTGCCGACGCCCGCATGTCTGACCGCCGCCGAAATCTCCTCATCCTCAGCCTCGTCGGGTTGTTGCTGATCGCCTCCTTGGCGGTCATCATCCCCGGGTCGCCGCTGTCCAAGAAGACCCGCCAGGGACTCGACCTGAAGGGCGGGGTGTCGCTCGTCTACCAGGCGAAGCCGACCCGGTTCTCGGCGGTGACGTCGGATTCCATCGATCGCACGATGGACATCATGCGTCAGCGCGTCGACAACCTCGGCGTCTCCGAGCCGGAGATCCAGCGCTCGGGCGCCGACCAGATCGACGTGTCGCTGCCGGACGTCAAGAACGCCGACCAGGCCCAGCAGCAGGTCGGTACGACGGCGCAGCTGCTCTTCTACGACTGGGAGAAGAGCGTCCTCGGGCCCAACGGCAAGCCCGCGCCGCTGGACACGTCGGTCACCGGTGGCCCCAACGCCGGCCAGCCCGGCGCCGGCACGCAGACCTACTACGAGGCCGTCACGCGGGCGTCGAAGTTCCCGCCGACCGACGAGCCCGACGACACGACCAACGGCCTGTTCTTCGGGGTCAACGACAAGGCCAAGACGGTCCTCTGCGGTCCGCAGGAGTCCGAGGCCGACGCCCGCGAGGCCTGCCAGAACGACGGCAAGAAGCCGTCGAGCATCGTCAAGGTGCCGCGCGGCTACATCATCGTCCAGGCCGAGGCCGACGACACCAACAAGGCCGCCCAGGCCGCCGCCAGCGACGCCTACTTCATCCTCAAGGACGACCCGGCGCTGCTCGGCACCGACGTCAAGAACCCTGAGCAGAACACCGACAACGGCGCCGGCGGCAGCGGCCAGCCCGACGTCACCTTCGACTTCACCGACGCGGGCCGCAAGAAGTGGGCCAAGACCACGCGGGCCATCGCCCAGCGCGGCTCGGACCAGTTGCTGCCCGGCGTCGACTCGACGCAGGTCGCCAACCACTTCGCGATCGTCCTCGACAACAAGCTGATCTCGGTCCCGTACATCGATCCCCGTCAGAACCCCGACGGCATCGACGGCTCCAACGGCTCGCAGATCTCCGGCAGCTTCACGATCAAGTCCGCTCAGCGCCTCGCGAACCTGATCAAGACAGGTGCGCTGCCGATCAAGCTCGAGCTGATCTCGCAGTCGCAGGTCTCCGCGACGCTGGGCCAGCAGGCCCTGCACCAGGGCCTGACGGCCGGCATCGTCGGCTTCGCGATCGTCGCGCTCTTCCTGCTCGCCTTCTACCGCATCCTCGGCGTCATCGCGGTCCTGGCGCTGCTGGTCTACGCGGCCTACTTCTTCGCGCTGATCAAGCTCATCCCGATCACGATGACCCTCCCGGGCATCGCGGGGTTGATCCTCACGATCGGTGTCGCGGCAGACGCGAACATCGTGATCTTCGAACGCGTGAAAGAGGAGATCCGCGCGGGCAGATCCGTGCCCGCGGGCATCGCCCAGGGCTACAAGAAGGGCATCGCGGCGATCATCGACGCGAACGTCGTCACCTTCATGGTGGCCTTCATCCTCTTCGTGCTCGCGACCGCCGGCGTCAAGGGCTTCGCCTTCACGCTGGGCATCGGCACGCTGACGTCGCTCTTCACGGCGGTCCTCGCCACGCAGGCGGTCCTCGGCACCATGGGCCGTTCGCGCTGGATCACGCATCCGGCCGCGCTCGGCGCCGGCGAGAAGAAGCGCAGCTGGACGCAGGACTTCATGGGGGCGTCGAAGTGGTTCTTCTCGCTCTCGGGGATCATCCTGCTGATCGGCGCGCTGGCCATCGGCGGCAAGGGCCTCAACTTCGGCATCGACTTCGAGTCGGGCACGCGGGCCAAGGTGGCGTTCGTGCAGCAGACCCCGACCGAGATCCAGGTCGGCGACACGCTGCGCGCCGCGGGCTTCAACAACCCTGAGGTCCAGAAGATCAAGGGCGACAAGGAACTCGGGGCCAACGGCCTGCAGATCTCGCTGAGCGAGACCGGCAAGAAGGCCTCGACGGTCGAGCACGTCCTGACCGCGAAGTTCGGCAACACCAAGGCCTACCAGGCGGACTCGATCGGGCCGACGTTCGGCAAGACCGTCGCGTCCTCGGCGATCAAGGCGATCATCGCGTCGCTGCTGGTCATCAGCATCTACATCGCGCTCCGGTTCGAGTGGAAGTTCGCCGTGCCGGTCCTCATCGCCCTGATGCACGACCTGCTGATCACGGCAGGCGTGTACTCGCTGACGGGCCGGGAGGTGACGACGTCGACGGTCGCGGCGCTGCTGACCATCCTGGGTTACTCGCTGTACGACACGATCATCGTGTTCGACAGAATCCGGGAGAACATCCCACGCATGCCGCGTGCGGCGTTCACCCAGATCGTCAACCGGTCGATGAGCGAGGTGCTGACGCGGTCCATCGCGACCTCGTTCTGCACGCTGCTGCCGATCACGGCGCTGCTGCTCTTCGGCGGCGACACGCTCAAGGACTTCGCGTTCGCGCTGCTCATCGGCGTCATCTCCGGTGCGTACTCGTCGATCTTCATCGCCTCCCCGGTGCTCTCGCACTGGAAGGAGCGCGACGAGATGTACCGCCGGCGCCGCCAGCGGATCATGGAGGACAACGACGGCGTCGTGCCGGCGTATGCCACCGCGGGCCACGGCCTGACCGTGGATCCGAAGGGCCCGCAGCGCCCGGCGCGCCGCATCACGAGCCCCGAGGACCCCGAGCGCGGCGTCTCCAAGAACGAGTTCGACGCGCTGGTCGCCGACATCGCCCACGAGACGGCGCCGTCGTCGGTCGCCGCCAAGACGCGGGCCAAGCCGGCCAAGAAGGAGCCCGAGCCGGAGCCGGAGGTCGATCCGAACTCCGACGCGGTCCCGGAGGATCTCGTGCTCAAGGAACCCAAGCGCAAGCGCGCACGGAACAAGCGTCACGGGAGGCCTCGCTGATGGCCATGTTCGCGTGGATCATGATGGGCCTGGCCCTCTGGCACTTCGCCATCTTCATCCCGGATCGCTTCTGGGGCGGCATCGTCGGGGCGTTCCTCGGCGCGCTCTTCGGCGGCGTCCTCTGCGGCCTGATCGTCAACGGGTTCACGATCCCGGGCGAGAGCGAGACGCACCTGCTGCAGGCCATCGAGGCCGCACCGGGCGCGTTGATCGGGATGGCCGCCGTGTACTACGAGGGTGTCCGCCGCGGCATCCCGGCCCTCGACCTGTAGGTCAAGGGCACTCCGGGGGCGATCGCGTCGAGCGCTGCGCGCGCTCGACCTGTAGGTCTTGGTCGAGCGGGCCGCGGCCCGCAATTCGTCTGGCAGACGCACCGAAACACTGCACGTAGCGGGAAGGCCCGCCCGTTCCGTCGGGTGTCGCTGCCACTGTGGTGCGGTGCTCACGCCGCGACTCGATGTCCCGCCGTGCGACAGCGCCCGCGCGCTGGCGCTCGCGCGCGACCTGGCGACGAGCTTCCCCGTCGCGCAGGTGCTCGTCCGGCGGGGGATCGCCGACGTCGCCCAGGCCCGCGACTGGCTGGCCGGGGCCGACGAGCACCCGGCCTCGGACTTCCGCGGGATGGACGTCGCGGTCGGCGTGATCCTGGGCCACGCCCAGGCCGGGACGCGGATCACCGTGCACGGCGACTACGACGTCGACGGCGTGGTCTCGACCGCGATCCTCGTGCGCACGCTGCGCGCCCTCGGCGCCGACGTCGACTGGTACCTGCCCAGCCGCAGCGAGGACGGCTACGGCCTCGCCGCCGCGACCGTCGAGAAGCTCGCCGCCCGCGGCACGAAGCTGCTGATCACGGCCGACTGCGGGATCACGTCGGTCGACGAGGTCGCGCTGGCCACGTCGCTCGGACTCGACGTCGTCGTCACCGACCACCACAGCCCGCGCGCCGACGGCACGCTGCCCGCGGCGCCGATCGTGCATCCCACGGTGTGCGGCTACCCGTGCCCGGACCTGTGCGCCGGCGGCGTCGCGCACAAGGTGGCCGGCGCGCTGCTGGAGGCCGCGGGCCACTCGGCCGCCATCGCGCTGGCCGACCTCGACCTCGTCGCGCTGGCGACCGTCGCCGACTGCGTGCCGCTGCAGGGCGAGAACCGGCGGCTCGTCCGCCAGGGGCTGCTGACGCTCGGCCGCACCGAGAAGGTCGGGCTGCGCGCGCTGATGCGCGTGGCGAAGGTCGATCCGTCGCGCGTCGACGCCCGGTCGCTGGGCTTCGGCCTCGCGCCGCGCATCAACGCCGCGGGGCGCCTGCACCGGGCCGACGCGGCGCTGGAGCTGCTGCTGACCCACGACGAGGCGCGGGCGACCGAGATCGCGCAGGAGCTGGACCGCGCCAACGCCGACCGGCGCTTCGTCGAGCAGCGGATCCTCTACGAGGCCGAGGCGCAGGTCGCCGAGCTCGGCGAGCAGCCGGCCTACGTGCTGTGGGCCGACGGCTGGCACCAGGGCGTCATCGGCATCGTCGCCTCGCGCATCGCCGAGCGCACGCACC
This sequence comes from Baekduia sp., assembly GCA_036500525.1. Taxonomy (GTDB): domain Bacteria; phylum Actinomycetota; class Thermoleophilia; order Solirubrobacterales; family Solirubrobacteraceae; genus Baekduia. Next base: position 6,205 of record DASYBY010000057.1, read on the forward strand.
GCCCGACGGTGCTCGTCGCGCTGCGCGAGGGCGCCGACGAGGGCACGGGCTCGGGCCGCTCGATCCCCGCCTTCGACCTGCTCGGCGGCCTCGACGCCTCCGCCACGCACCTGCTGCGCCACGGCGGCCACCGCGCCGCGGCGGGCTGCACCGTGCGTCGCGACGAGCTGCCGGCCTTCCGCGCCGCCTTCGCCGCGCACGCCGCGGCCGTGCTCAAGCCCGAGGACCTGATGCCCGTCGAGCGCGTCGACGCGGTCGTCTCCGGCGACGAGCTGGGCCAGCACCTGGCCGAGGAGCTGGGCCGCCTCGCGCCGTTCGGCATCGGCAACCCGTCGGTCTCGCTGCTGGTCCCGGCCGCGCGGCTGGTCGATCCGCATCCGATGAGCGAGGGCAAGCACGTCCGGTTCACCGTCGAGGCCGGCGGCGTGCGGGCGCGCGCGGTCGCCTTCGGCCTGGGCGCGCTGCCCGAGGGCGCGGCCGAGGGCCGGCTGCACGCGACGTTCACGCTGGAGCTCAACGAGTGGCAGGGCGCGGTCGAGCCGCGCCTGGTGCTGCGCAAGCTGCTGCCCGCCGACGCCGAGGCGCCGGTGCTGGTCGGCGAGCCGCTGCCGGGCACCGCGGACTGGCACGCCGAGGTGCTGGCCGCGGCGGTCGCGGCCGAGCGGGTGCTCGTGAGCGCGGGCGCGGGTGCCGGCGCGCCGGTCGCCGAGTGCGAGGACGCCGAGGCCGGGGGCGGCTCGCGCTTCGGGGGCGGCACGGGGCGCTTCCCCGCGGCGTCGGGCTCCGGCTCCGGCGCGGCCCTCACCTCGCTCGCCGCCCGCGCGCAGGGCCACGAGCCCGGGCGCCGCGCGGTCCGCGACCGCCGCAACACCGGCCTGGCCGGCACCATCGCCGCGCTGGTCTACACCGGCGAGCCGGTGCTCGTGATCTGCGCCGACGCATCCGTCCGCATGCGCCAGCTGACCGGCCGCCTCGGCGGCTACGCGCTCTGCAGCTGGGACGGCCTGGCGCGCGATCCCGGCCTCGCCGACGGCTACGTCCACCTCGTCGCCATGGATCCGCCGCTGCACCCCGACCACGAGGCGCTGCTGCTGTCCGGCGACCCGGACCAGCTGGCCCATCTGGCGTGGGGTGACCCTGAGCTACGCTTTGGGAGGGATGTCCTGGACCGAGACCTCGCGCTGCGCCCCAGCCTCGTCGCCGCCTACCGCGCCCTGCGCGACGGTGCGGGGCTCGACGGCGCG
>DASYBY010000058.1:0-3150 GCA_036500525.1 Baekduia sp.
CAGGTGCGCGTCGACCAGGACGCCGTCGCCGACCGCGAGGCCCGCCTGCTCGGCCAGCCCGGTGCGGGGCGTGACGCCGACGCCGGCGACGACGAAGTCGCAGTCCACCGTGCGGCCGTCGGTGGTGCGCACGCGCTCGACCGCCGTGGCGCCCTCGAAGGCCGCGATGCCCGTCTCCATCAGCAGCCGCGTGCCCTGCTCGAGGTGGGCGTCGCGGTAGATCGCGCCGACCTCGAGCCCGAGCACGCGCTCCATCGGGACGCTGCCGCGGGCGATCACGGTGACGTCCAGCCCGCGCTGCCGGGCCGACGCCGCGACCTCGGCGCCGATCCAGCCCGCGCCGATGACGACGACCGAGCCGCCGCGCTCCAGCCGCTCGCGCAGCCGGTCGCAGTCCTCGACGCTCCGGAGGGAGAGGACGCCGTCGAGGTCGGCGCCGGGGATGTCGTGGTCGACGTAGAACGTGGGCGCGTGGACGTGGAGCGCCTCGCGCTCGGACTCGCCGCGCAGGTAGTCCTTCGACATCGGCGGCCGCTCGTAGGGTCGCTCGTTCTCGGAGCCGACCAGCACGATGCGGCCGTCGAAGCCCTCGGTGCGGAGGGTCTCGGCCGCCTTGGCGCCGGCGAGGCTCGCGCCGACGATCACGAACATGCGGGCGGCGGGGCTCATCGCTGCGGTTTACCACCGGCGCGCCGGGGAGCGCAAGGGCTACCTCACGCCTTCGCCTTCTTGTAGTAGTTGGCGTTGATCTCGATGTACCGCTGCCACTCGTCCGGCACCTGGTCGTCGGACGTGATGGCGTCGACCGGGCAGGCCTCGACGCACGCGTCGCAGTCGATGCACTCCTCGGGGTCGATGTAGAGCTGCGCGTGCTCCTCGAAGCTCGACTCGTCGGGGGTCGGGTGGATGCAGTCGACCGGGCACACCTCGACGCACGACGTGTCCTTGGTGCCGATGCAGGGCTCGCTGATGACGTAGGCCATTCATGCCTCCGGAAGATTTTCACACGATGAATGGGAAAATCTAGCACCCACCGGTCGTCACCCGGGCCCGTGTTTGGGAGACTGGTGGCCGATGGACCTCCCCAGCGTCCCGAAGGACGAGCTCGCCCAGCCGACCCGCGCGCGGATCTTCGCGCTGCTCAGCGAGATGGGTCGCGCCGCCGGCACCGAGGAGCTGGCCGAGCGGCTGCGGCTGCACCCCAACGGCGTGCGGGTCCACCTCGACATCCTGGAGAACGGCGGCCTGGTCCACCGCGAGCGGGTGCGCCAGTCGCGGGGCCGCCCGCGCGACCAGTGGACGATCAGCCCCACCGCGCTGCCCGGCGGGCGCTCGCCGAGCGGCTACGCGCAGCTCGGCGGCTGGCTCGTGCGCGCGCTGGCCAACGCCAAGGTCGGCATCCGTGAGATCGAGGCGACCGGGCGCGAGATCGGCCGGGGGATCGCGCCCGACGACGAGACCGTCCCGGCCGAGCACCGCCTGTACGAGGCGCTGGCCGCGCTCGGCTTCCGCCCCACGCGAACCATCGACGCGCCCGACCGCATCACCTACTGCCTGGACAACTGCCCCTACCGCGACGTGGTGCGCGAGAAGCAGGCGGTCGTGTGCGCGCTGCACCGCGGCGTCACGCGCGGGATGCTGGACACGATCGACCCGAAGACCAAGTTGGTGGCATTCGTGATCGAGGACCCCGAGACGGCGGGCTGCCAGATCCAGATCCGCGGGCCGATGGCCCAGGCGGCCGCCGCCGAGGCGGCCGAGACGCCCTCAGCCTGAGGTCGCCCGCAGCGCCCCGTCGAGGTCGTGCCAGAGGTCGTCGAGCTCCTCGCAGCCGACGCTGAGGCGCAGCAGCGCGGGCGGGAGGTGCTCCTGGCCGTGGTGGACCGCGCGCCGCTCGATCGTCGACTCGACCCCGCCGAGGCTCGTGGCGTGGTGGATCAGCCGCAGCCGCCGGCACAGCGCGTCGGCGCGGTCGGCGCCGCCGTGGACGTCGAAGGCGATCATCGCGCCGAAGCCCTGCAGCGTCCGGCGCGCGACGGCGTGGGTCGGGTGATCGGCCAGGCCGGGGTAGCGCACGATCGCGACCGCCGGGTGGTCGGCGAGGCGCTGCGCGAGCCGGCCCGCGGCGGCGGTCGCGTGCCGCAGGCGCAGCGGGAGCGTCCGGGCGCCGCGCAGCGCGAGGTAGGCCTCCAGCGCCCCGGGGACGGCGCCCGCCAGCGCGCGGCGCTCGCGCAGCTGCGCGGCGAGCGCGGCCGAGGCCGTCACGGCGACGCCGAGCAGGAGGTCGGCGTGGCCGCCGATGAACTTGGTGGCCGAGTCCACGACCACGTCGGCGCCGAGCGCCAGCGGCTGCTGCGCCAGCGGCGTGGCCAGCGTGTTGTCCACCACCAACAGCGCGCCGTCGCGACGGGGCGCCGCGCAGATCGCGGGCACGTCGGCGACCGCCAGCAGCGGGTTGGACGGCGACTCCAGCCAGAGCAGGTCGGCGCCCGCGGCGGCGTGGGTCCACGCGGCCGTGTCGTCGACCGGCAGGCGCGCGACCGACCAGCGGCCGGCGCGCTCCCCGGCGTCGGCGAGGTGCCCGACGCGCTGGTAGCAGTCCTCGGTCAGGACGATCGCGGCGCCGACGGGCAGCAGGTCGAAGACCGCGGCGACGGCGCCCATGCCGGAGGCGAACGCCACGGCCTCGCCGCCCTCCCAGCCGCCGAGGAGGTCCTCGAAGGCCTCCCAGGTCTCGGTCGCGTGCTCGCGGCTGTAGACGCGGTCGGCGCCGATCGTGAAGTTCGAGGCGAGCACCGGCGGCACGTTGAGCGGGCCGCCGGCGCGCGTGGTCCCGCGACCTCCGGCGATGGCCCACGTGCCCGCCGAGACCTCGGAGCGGTCGGCGATGCGCTCGTGCTTGTCCATGACCGCAGTCTGCCTAGGACGCCAGCACGGCGGCGATCGCCAGCAGCGCGAGCGACAGGCCGGCGATCGCCCCGCGCCAGGCCAGCGCGCGGCGGGCGCCGGCGTGGATCTGCGCCGCGAGCCCGGGGTTGCCGAGGCCCTCGCGGCGCAGGCGCGTCATCGCGCGGGCCTGCCGCATCCCGCCGAGGCTCGCGACGACCACCAGCGCGCCGAGCGCGACGGCGATCCACCGGCCGGTGTCGT
>DASYBY010000059.1:0-1747 GCA_036500525.1 Baekduia sp.
GTCGTGTTGCCCGACGGGTCGATCTTCGCCAGCTCAACGACGCTGCCCGCACCGTAGAATGAGACGAGAGCATTGCCCGCAGAGTCGGTCGCCAGCCACATTCCGCCGCCCCCGGTGGCGGAACCGATGGTGCTGAGCGCCCAACTCGGTCGCCCGCAAGGAAGCGTGGGGGCCGTGCAAGAGAGCGCGACGGGAGCCGAACAGCTATCGGGGCTTGGCAGCTCTTGACCGATGCAGGCGCTCAAGCCTGTCCCCGTCGCGTTGCACGTGCGGAGCCCGGCGACGCACGTGCCGGTATCCTGTGTTCCAGGTGGCCCGTCGTAACACGCCTCCGTCGCGCCAGGGGTGCATGCGACACCTGCCGGGAGCGGCCAACACGCGCATCCCTCACTCGAGTACGCGTACGTTCCACATGAAGAGGTGGAGCAGTCTGCCGCACAACCCGCGCAGGTGGTCGCACTGCAACCAACGGCGCACGTCGAGGCCGGACCGCCCCCATCCGCTCCACCAGCGCCGCCCGAGGCCGACGTCACACTCATGGTAGCGCCGAAGCCTCCAGCGCCCCCCCCGCCTGAGTTCGACGCACAACCGTGCTGGCTCAGCATCGCGACCAAGATGAGCTCCAGCGATCGCCGCATGGCCAAGCATACCACGCGTGAGCGAAGAGCGGGCGCCAATCGCGCCGGGCAAACATCGACCCGCTGGCGCCGCCGCGATGGCGGCGAACACGGGGGTGAGAGCGTGAAGCGAAACAAGCCGCGTCCGTCGAGTCGATCGGGCCGGCCGGCGGGGGACCGGTGGGCGGCGGGGAGCCGTCGATACGCCTCGGCTCGCGTGGCGCCGGTCGGGTGGGCCGTTCACGGCGCGTTTTCGCCCGGTTTCGGCCCACGGACACACGCCCCCATGACGACGCGCCGGGGACGCGCCCGCGTCTCTCGGGGTGGGCTACGCGACCTCGCCGAGCGCCTTTCGGCGCAGACGCGGCTCTTCCAGTGGGCGGCCCACGGCTCGGCGAGCGGCCGGGACCTCGGTCGCCTCCCCGAGCGCGCCGAGGAAGGCTGGATCCTTGCGGGCTCGGTCACCATCGCGACGAGCTTCATCGTCCCCTTGCAGGTCGGGCACTCCAGCACCTCCGCGCTCGCGCACGGTCAGTGCCGCGCGGCTAGGTGACTGGTCGGCAATCCGCAACGCGCTGAGGCGCTGGCGCCGGCGGTGCTACGTCACGTGGAGGTCGAGGGAGGAGTGGGGATTTTCTAACGTCGCAGATGCTGTGCTTGTCGGCGCCCTCGTCTCGAGACCAGGCACGTCGTGTCTGGCAGGCGGATCGACGGCCTCACGGCCGGTCAGGCGGCCCATCCGCAGCCGGCGTGGCGGACGCCGAGGGTGGCGAGGCGCGCGAGGTTGATGGCCGCGGCGAGCATCGCGAAGTCGCGCGTGATGCGCTGGGCGCCGCGCACGCGCGCGCGTCGCCCGCCGTGCCTTCGTCGCACGAGGTGCGCGAGCTTGCGCTCGACCTTCGGGCGGGTGGCTCGGTAGCTCGCGCGCCACTCGGGACTGCGCTGGCGGGCGCGGGCGCGCTGCAACACGGCCTCGTGCGCGTGGATCTCGATCTTGCGGCCGCGAGGTGATTGCCCTCCACGCGCAGCCGGCGTGACGGCGCCGCGTCCTCACCGTCGCGACGTCGCTCCTGCCGCGCGAGCCGCCGCCGGAGGCTCGCGGTGCTGGCGCGCCGGGTGCGCGCTCGGGT
>DASYBY010000060.1:0-4969 GCA_036500525.1 Baekduia sp.
CCGTGGCCAAGCGCCCCGCTCGCACCGGCCGCAACCCGCAGACCGGCGCGGCCATCAAGATCAAGGCCTCCAAGTCGCCGAAGTTCACCGCCGGCGCCACGCTGAAGACCGTGGTGGCCAACAAGCGCAAGTAGTCCGCGACGGCGACGCGCCGCGAGGCGCGTCGCCCTCCGCCACCGTCAGGCCGCGACAGGGATGCGGTGACTGCCGCGGTGGCGGCGGTACATCTCCTCGACCCATGCGCCACCGGGCCGGGCCATCAGCTCGTCGCGCAGCTCTGCCGCCTCAGGCGGGATGCTCCTCGGCAGGTACGGGCGCCCAGGCGGTGCCAGCAGCGGCGTGAAGAGCGCCGCAGCGGTGAGGTCCGCCACGCTGAACGTGTCGCCGACCAGGTGACCGGACGGCCCGAGCTCCGCTTCGAGGCGATCCATCGCCGCGACGACCTTGGCGCGCGCCTCCCCCACCGTCGCGCCGTCGACGCCGTAGTCGCGCCGGACGAGCGGCCGCACCATCGGCGCGGTCATCCGCAGCATCCGCTCGCGCGCCGGCGCCGGCCGGGTGAAGAGGCTGTCGACGACCGTGTCGATGTCCTGCAGCGTGTAGTGCCACATGTAGCGCCGCAGCTCGGGCGCCAGCCGCTCGTCGAAGAAGTCCTCCAACTCGAGCGCGCGGACCCGGTCGGCCGGATCGGCGGGATAGAGCGCGGGCGCCGGCGTATGCGCCTCCAGCGCCGCGATGATCGCCGTCGAGTCGCCGATCGCCCGGCCGTCGAGCTGCAGGATCGGCAACCGCCGCTGCGCACCCCGCGTCAGGATCAACGCCCGCACCCCGTGCAGCCCCGGCATCGGGACCTTCAAGGCATACGCAATGCCCTTGTAATCCAGCGCCCACCGCGCCTTCTCGTTGTAGTGCGAGACCTCGATGTGCCAGAGGACGGCGGTCATGATCGGCCAAGACTAACGATCGCTCACCCGTCGGTGGGGCGGTTCTTGAAGGCGTCGTCGACGAGCGCGCGGAGCGTGTCGGTCGCCAGGTAACGGGTGCTGCGGGTCCGGCCGCGCTGAGCGACGAGCCCGGCATCGGCGAGGCGGCGCAGGTCACCGCTGGCCGTCGGGAGCGAGACGTCGGCCTCGGCGCTGTAGGCCGCGCGCTCGACGCCGTCGAACAGGCTGTGCTCCAGCGCGACGACCAAGCGGTCCGGCCAGCCGCGCTGATCGACGAGCTGCTCCAGCGCCTGCCAGCGGCTCGCCGCCCGTTCGAGCTGGTCGAGCCGGCTCCCGATCTGGTCCAGGTGCGCCTCGACGCAGAAGGCGACCCAGGGCGTGGCGTCGCGGTCGGGCTGGTAGCGGCCGCCCTGCACCTGCTGGAGCACGGCGTAGTAGGCGGGGGTGTTCTGCGCGAGGTACGGCTCGATCGACCCGAGCTCGGGGGCGAGCGGGCCGTCGCGGGCCAGGACCAACGACTGGATGATCCGCGACGCGCGGCCGTTGCCGTCGCTGAACGGGTGGACCGACACCACGTGGAGGTGGGCCATCGCCGCGCGGACCACTGGGTGGGTCTGAGGATCTCCGCGATGGAGCCACCGGACGACCTCCGCCATCAGACCCGGGACCTCGGCCTCGGCCGGCGCCTCGTAGGCGAGCCCCGCGCCGGTGAGGCTCGTCACGCCGATGGGATGATCACGCCACCGGCCGGGCTGCTGGTCGCGCTGGAACGAGCACGCGTCGAAGTGGAGGTCGAGGATCGTGCGGTCGTACCAGCGGAAGCCGGGATCGCCGGCCATGATCGCGACGTGCTCCATGGCGTGCGCGTAGCACGCGAGGGCCATGCGATCCGCGTCGTCGGGGTTGATCTGCGTCTCCCCCGCGACGATCGCCGCGACCTCGTTGTGGGGCACGGTGAACCCCTCGATCGCGATCGAGCTCTCGGCCGCCTGGGCTCGTGCCTGCCGACGCAGCGCACCGAGCCACGGCGTCGGCGTCCCCGCGCGGTCGCCGAGGCCGGCACGCTGCTGGTCGAGCGTGTCCAGGCGCGCCTGCAGGGCCGGCTTGATGGCAGGGGTCGCGTAGAGCACGCGCAACAGGATAGATGACTTTACGTATATTCGTCAAGTAGGGGAACGGTCGTCACTCCGCACGCACCCGCGCCGACGCGAAGCGGCCCGACCCGGAGCCGCGGCAGGTCAGCGCCAGGCGGGTCGGGGCGGCGCCCTGGGTCGCCGGTCCCGCGTTGATGCGCCGCAGCGGGCCGCCGGGCTGGCCGACGTAGGTCGCGATGCGCCCGCCGGGGATGAGCGAGACCACCAGCTGGATGCGGCCGGGTGGCGCCGGGATCGAGGGGCCGGTCTTCGCGCCCGTCGGCGAGGCGGTGAAGGCCCGTACGCGGCCCTCGCCGACCTCGATCCCCCGCACGCCACGACCGAGGTTGAGCGCGAGGCCGATGGAGGCGCGGCCGGTCGGCGGCTCGACGGTCGCCGTCGCGGTCAGCCGGTCGACGACGGTCTGCCGCGCAACGAACCTCAGCGGTCCGTCGCAGGTCTGCGTCAGGTCGCCGCCGCCGAAGGTCAGCGTCGGCGACGTGTCGAACAGCCACTCCCAGCCCTGCTGCAGGCCGAAGGCGAAGCCGTCGGAGAACCCGGTGGCCGGCGGCTGCTGCTGGACGCCGGTCGGCGAGTCGGCGACGTCGACCGAGCCGCCGACGACCGGCCAGCCGTCGGGGCCGAGCGTCACGCGATCGAGGAGCACCTGCCTTCGCACGTTGAACACGTCGTCGGCGCGGAAGGCGTGGTGCAGCAGCACGAGCCCCGCGCCGCCGGCCTTGATCACCGTGCCGTGCCCCGGGCACTTCCACGCCGGGCTGTCGCGCAGGACGGGGTTGTCAGGGTCCTTCATGTACGGACCCTCGATGTGCGTCGCGACGGCCACGCCCTCCGCGTACGAGCACGGCAGGCTGCAGCAGTGGCCGCCGGAGTAGAACAGGAGGTAGCGCCCGCCGGTCCGGATGAGCGACGGTCCCTCGGTGACGTGCTGCTCCCAGGGCGCGGTCGGCGCGAGGAGCCGGTGCGGCGGGCCGCGCACCGTCAGCCCCTGGCTGTCGAGGCGCTGGATCATGATGCCCTGCGTCCCGGCGGCCTTCCACAGCAGCCAGCGGGAGCCGTCGGCGTCGCGGAACGGCTGGGCGTCGATCGCGCCGCCCGGCGGACACGTCACCCGCCCGCGGTAGTGCCACGGCCCCGTGGCCCGGGCGGCGGTGCTCAGCGCGATGCACGGCGTCCCGCCGTGGCGCGCGGCGCCCCAGTAGGCCAGGATGCGCCCCGGTTCGGCCTGCAGCTCGGGCGCCCAGAACTTGCCGCTGGCCCAGGGCGGCGGCTGGGCCAGCACGGCGCCGACCTGCGTCCAGTTCACCAGGTCGCGCGAGCGGTAGATCGGGAAGACGGGCGCCCAGGCGCTGGTCGTGGCGCTGGCCAGGTACTGGTCGCCCGAGCGCACGATCGTCGGATCGGGGTGGTCGCCGGGGATGACCGGGTTGGTGTAGGTGGCCGCCGAGAGCACCAGCGCGACGAGGATCAGGCCAAGGCGGCGCACCGCCTCCATGGTGGCAGTCCCTGCCGCCGGGCAGGCCCGGTTGCCGATCCGACACGACCCACCGCCGCCCAGGTGCTTACCTGTCTTCCGAGATGGTCTCCTTCGCGATGCTCGGTGCGCTCGTCCAGAACGTGGATCCGTTCGGCGCGCGCCCGCGTCCCGGCTCGGGCGCGGCGTTCCTGGTGCTGCTGGCCTTCGTGGTGTCCTTCCTGGCGATCCGCACCAGCGCGCGGCTGAGCCGCGGCGTCGCGTGGTGGCCGGGCGGCGTGCGGTCGGGCGGCGTCCACATCCATCACCTGGTCTGGGGCATCTGCCTGATGATGCTCTCGGGCTTCTTGGCCTTCGCGGCCCCACCCGGCGCGCCGTGGTGGGACTTCGTCGCGGTGAGCTTCGGCGTGGGCGCGGGGTTCACGATGGACGAGTTCGCCCTGTGGGTGCATCTCGAGGACGTCTACTGGGAGCAGGAGGGCCGCCGGTCGGTCGACGCCGCGGTCATCGCCGTGTCGTTCGCGGCGCTCGTCGTCCTCGGCACCGCCCCGTTCGGCCTCGACGACGCGGCGTCGATCTGGGGGACGATCGCCGTCGTGGCCGTCGTCCTCGGCCTGTCGGTCATGTGCTTCATCAAGGGCCGGATCTTCCTCGGCGTCCTCGGGCTGTTCGTCCCGGTCGCCGCGCTGTTCGGCGCGGTGCGGATGGGCCAGCCGACGTCGCCCTGGGCGCGCCACCGCTACTCCCCGCAGCGCCTGCTGCGCGCGCAGGCGCGCTTCGCCTCCGACCGCCGCCTCGCCCGCTGGCGCCGCGGCGTCATCGACGCGCTGGCCGGCGCTCCCACGCGGCCCGAGCCGCTGCCGCCGCCGTCGGACTCGTAGGCGATCTCACGCCCCGGCGGCGCGCGCCGTTGTCCGAGGGTGACCACCGACATCTCGAACACGCCCATCGCGAGCGCCTCGGTCGACTACCGCGTCGACGCCCTCGACTGGGACGACCTCAACGCCCAGCTCGACGCGCGCGGCTTCGCGATCACCGAGCCGCTGCTGACCGAGGACGAGTGCACCATGTTGGCCGACCTCTTCGACGGCGGCCGGTTCCGCTCGACCATCGACATGGCCCGCCACCGCTTCGGCGACGGCCGCTACCGCTACTTCGACCACCCGCTGCCGGAGACGATCGCCGCGCTGCGCAGCGCGTTCTACCGCCACCTCGCGCCGGTCGCCAACGCGTGGTCGCAGCGACTGCGCGGCGAGCCCGACGCGTTCCCGGCCGAGCACGAGGCGCTGCTGGAGCGCTGCCACGCCGCCGGCCAGACGCGCCCCACCCCGCTGATCCTGCGCTACGGCCCGGGCGACTGGAACGCGCTGCACCAGGATCTCTACGGCGACGTGTTC
>DASYBY010000061.1:0-3927 GCA_036500525.1 Baekduia sp.
GCTGCGCGAGTTCCTGGAGCGGCGCAAGGGCTACGACGTCAGCGCGATGTGCCTGTCGTTCATCGGCTACGAGGGCAGCGAGGACCACGTCGCCGCGCAGCGCAAGCTGACCGGCCAGATCGTCGGCGAGCACGGCGGCGTCTGCATCGGCCGCGGGCCGGGCGAGCTGTACGACCAGAAGAAGTTCGACACGCCCTACATCCGCGACTACCTGCTCGATCGCGGCGCGCTGGCCGACGTCTCCGAGACCTCGGCGCCCTGGAGCGCCCTGCCCGAGGTGTACGACAACGCGATGGGCGCCGCGCGTCAGGCCTTCGACGGCCTCGGCGTCAAGGGCTACATCATGAGCCACATGTCGCACTCCTACCACGGCGGGGCGTGCCTCTACTTCACCTTCGCCTTCCGGCCGGCGCCCGGCCGCGACGGGCTGGAGGACTACGACGTCGTCAAGTCGGCCATCCAGCAGGCGTTCATGGACTCCGGCGCGACGCTGTCGCACCACCACGCGGTCGGCACCGAGCACGCGCGCTGGCTGGAGCAGGACATCTCGGCGCCCGGTGTCACCTTGGTGCGCGCGCTGTTCGAGGCCGCCGACCCCGGCGCGAACCTCAACCCCGGCAAGATCGTCGGAGCGGAGAAACCAGCCGGCGCGACGGGGTAGATGAAGGACATGGGGGATCGTCGGGGGAACAAGAGGGCCGCGGACATGCCGTGGGCGCGCACGCCACCCGCCCGGGCCGCGCGGGAAGTCTTCGTGATGGCCATGCTCGGTCCGATCATGGACATCTACACGCGGCGGCGGGTCGGGGGGACGGCGAACCTCGACGCGCTCACGGGGCCGGTCGTGCTGGTGGCCAACCACTCCAGCCACATGGACACTCCGACGATCCTGCGCTCGCTGCCCAGGCGGTTCCGGCGGCGCACCGCGGTCGCGGCGGCGGCCGACTACTTCTACGCCAGCCGGCGCCGGGCGGCCACGGTGTCGCTGGCCTTCAACACCGTGCCGATCCAGCGCCACGGCGGCGGGCTGGCCCCCGCGTCCACGCGCCACGTCGACCGGCTCTTCACCGACGGCTGGAGCCTGCTGGTCTTCGCCGAGGGCACGCGCTCACGCGACGGCAGCGTCGGCCGGCTGCGCTCGGGCGCCGCGGTGCTGGCCGCCGAGCACGGGCTGCCGCTCGTCCCGGTCCACATCTCCGGCACGCACGCGGCGATGCCCGCGGGCCAATCGTGGCCCCGCCGCCAGGCCGGGCGGCTGCGCGGGCGCCGCCATCCGATCGAGGTCCGCTTCGGGCCGCCGATCCACCGCCGCGAGGGCGAGGACCGGCTGGCGCTGATGGAGCGCGTGCGCCTGTTCCTCGCCGAGGCCGGCGCGGCCACGACGGCGCCCGATCAGCGCGTCGTGGGAGCGCCGGCGGCCGACCGCGCCGGTCAGGAGACCGGCTGAGGCTCCGGCAGGGTGTCCCGGATCCGGGCGACGAGCTCGTCGGACTCGGGATCGACGGGCGGCCGGAAGCGGGCGACGACCTCGCCGGCGGGGGAGACCAGGAACTTCTCGAAGTTCCACGCGACGTCGCCGGCGGTGCCCTCGGCGTCGTCGGTCTGCGTGAGCCACTGGTAGAGCGGGTGGCGCCCGTCGCCGTTGACGTCGACCTTCTCGGTCATCGGGAACGTCGTGCCGTAGGTGGCCGAGCAGAACTCGGCGATCTCCTCGCTCGTGCCCGGCTCCTGCCCGGCGAACTGGTTGCACGGGACGCCGAGGACGGTGAAGCCTGCGTCGCCGAAGCGCTTCTGCAGCCGCTCGAGCCCTTCGTACTGGGGCGTGAGCCCGCAGCGTGACGCGACGTTGACGACGAGGACGGCGCGGCCGCGCAGCGTGTCGGGATCGAGGGGCTCGCCGGTCAGCGCGACCAGCGGCGTGTCGAGAAGGGTCATGCGCCCGACTATAGGAACGTGCGGATCGGCGGCAGCCCATGGGGCCCGCCGCGCTTGGTCACCAGGATCTGGTTGATGGAGATGTCGGCGTCGGCGAAGCCCAGCGCCGAGCCCGTCATGTACAGCTCCCAGACCCGCACGCGCTCGATGCCGACCTCGGCGATCGCGGCCTCGCGATGCTCGGCGAGGTTGGAGAGCCAGCGGCGCAGCGTGAGGTCATAGTGCTCGCGCAGCGACTCGACGTCGCGCGTCTCCAGGCCGGCGTCCTGCAGCGCCTCGACGACCCGGGCCACCGGGATGAGCTCGCCGTCGGGGAAGACGTAGCGCTGCAGCAGCGACTTCTCGCCCGCGGGCTGCGAGTACAGCCCCGCGATCCCGTGGTTGAGCGCCAGGCCGCCGGGCTTGAGCAGGCGGGCGATGGCGACCGCGTAGTCGTCGAGGTGGTCGGCGCCGACGTGCTCGAACATCCCGATGCTGGCGATCTTGTCGTACGGGCCGTCGTCGATCTCGCGGTAGTCGGCGACGCGCACCTCGCACTGGTCGGCCAGGCCCGCCGCGCGGATGCGCTCGCGCGCCAGCTCGGCCTGGGCCTCCGACAGCGTGATGCCGACCGCGCGCACGCCGTGGTGCTGCGCGGCGTGGATGAGCAGCGAGCCCCAGCCGCAGCCGACGTCGAGCAGGCGCTCGCCCTCGGCGAGGCGCAGCTTCTGGCAGATCAGCTCCAGCTTGCGGGTCTGGGCGGCTTCGAGGGACTCGTCGGCGTCGGCGAAGTAGGCGCAGGAGTAGACGAGCGTCGGCCCGAGGATCAGCCGGTAGAAGGCGTTGGAGATGTCGTAGTGATGGCGGATCGCGGCGCGGTCGCGGCGCAGCGAGTGGCGCACGCCGGTCATGCGCGTCTCGGCCTCCGGGATACGCGGGGGCCGCAGCGCGTCGATCCCGCCGATGAAGACCGCGGCGGCGACCACGCGCGCCAGCGCGCGGAGATCCGGAGCGACGCCGCGCATCTGACCGCGCAGCGCCAGCATGTCGAACAGGTCGCCGTCGAAGGTGAGGCTGCCGGAGACGAAGGCGCGCGTGAGGCCGAGCTGGTTGGGCTCCCAGAGCAGGTGGCCGATCGCGCGGCGCTCGACGTGGATGGCCGGCGCCGACGGGTCGGCGTCGGGGTTGCGCAGCTCGCTGCCGTCCCAGAAGACGAGCGTGACCGGCAGCCGCGCGAGCTCGCCGTCCCCGATCGCGCCCAGCGCGCGGCGCACCACGGCGGCGGGGGTGAGCCCCTTGGGGCGCGGCAGGAGACGTCCAAAAGCCATTGCACGGACAACCTATCCAGGAGACAGTGACGGTGCCCTCGCGGGACCCGGGGCGCCGCTGGCCCACGGTCGCACCCCCGACCCCTACGATCACCCCTGATGTGGCGTTTGGACCGCTCGGCGAGTATGTTGCCGCCGCCGAGCGACTCGGCGCAGCACGTACTACGAGGAGGGGAACCTGATGAGCATCCTGACCACCCGCCGCAGCGCGAGCGCACTGGCCTGCGCTCTTGCGGCCATGGCGTTCGCGACAGCCGGCTGCGGAAGCAGTGACGACGACTCCAGCGCGACGACCAGCTCGGCCGGCGCGACGCCGACCACCGCGGCCACCACGCCCGCGGCCGCCGCCGGCGTCGACGCGAAGGCCGCCGGCGAAGTCCCGGCCGCCGTGAAGTCCAAGGGCACGCTGACCGTCGCCGCCGACGCGTCCTACGCGCCGAACGAGTTCTTCGCGTCGGACGGCAAGACCGTCCAGGGCATGGACGCCGACCTCGGCAAGGCCATCGCCGCCAAGCTGGGGCTGAAGGCCAAGGTCGTCAACGCCACCTTCGACGGGATCATCCCGGGCCTGGCCGCCGACAAGTACGACCTCGGCATGTCGTCGTTCACCGACACCAAGGAGCGCGAGAAGACGGTCGACTTCGTCACCTACTTCTCGGCCGGCACGTCGTTCTACACCAAGGCC
>DASYBY010000062.1:0-5639 GCA_036500525.1 Baekduia sp.
CATCGCCCAGGAGACGCTGGTCGGCGACCACCGCACGGCGTTCGGGATCCCCAGCGGCTACGAGGGGACGTCGATGGCGGTCCCGCACGTCTCGGCGACCGCCGCGCTGGTGATCGCCAGCGGCATCCTCGGTCCCGACCCTACGCCCGACGCCGTCGAGCGCCGCCTGGAGACCACCGCCCGCGACCTCGGCGCGCCCGGCTACGACGAGCGCTACGGCTACGGCCTGGTCGACGCCGGCAAGGCGACCGACCCCGCCGTGCCCGTCAGCTAGTCGCGCTCAAATCGTCCGGACGATCAGCACGCTGCACGGCGCGTGGTGGCTGACCTTGTTCGGCACGGAGCCGAGCAGGAAGCGCTTGGCGCCGGTCATGCCCTTGTTGCCGACCACGATCAGGTCGGCGTCCTGCTCCTCGGCCACGTCGAGGATCGCGTCGGCCGGATCGCCCTGCCGCGCGAAGACCTCGGCCGTCACGCCCTGCTCGAGCGCCGACTCGGCGGCGGCCTCCAGCGTCGCGTCGACGTCGGTGCGCGGGTTGACCAGCCACTGCAGGTCGGCGGGCACCTGCGTGGACTCCTCGCGCAGCCGCGCCTCGCTCACCGGCGCGAAGGCCGACACGATCAGCAGCCGTGCCCCCAGCGAGGTGGCCAGCTCGGTCGCCCGGTCCACGGCCTTGCCCGCGGTCTCCGAGCCGTCGGTCCCGACCACGATCGTCTCGAACATGCGCCGCAGTCTAATGGCGCGATGCGGTCAGACCAGCCGGATCGTGGCGATGATCACGCTCGCCACGACGCACAGGAAGATCACGACCTGCATCCAGATCCAGAACGGGGACACGCCCCCATCCTAGGGGTCCTACTCCGCGGAGCGCAGGACCGCCAGCACCGTCAACGCCAGGATCTTGATGTCCAGGCCCAGCGTCCAGTGCTCGATGTAGTAGTTGTCCCACTCGACCCGGTCCGTCAGCGACGTCTGGCCGCGCAGGCCGTGGACCTGCGCCCAGCCGGTGACGCCCGACTTCACGCGATGGCGATCGCCGTAGCGGCGGATGTCTGACTCGAAGAGCTCGACGAACTCCGGGCGCTCGGGCCGCGGGCCGACCAGGCTCATCTCGCCGCGCAGCACGTTGAAGAACTGCGGCAGCTCGTCCAGCGACGTGCGGCGCAGCAGGCGGCCGATCAGCGTGCGCCGGTCGGCGCCCTCGACGCCGCCGGGGGCGCTGCCCGCGCCGGGGCGGAAGCCGTCGGGCTGCGGGGCCGACATCCGCATCGAGCGGAACTTGTAGAGGTCGAAGACCGTGCCGTCGCGCCCGACCCGGCGCTGGCGGAAGACGATCGGGCCCGGGGAGCTCAGCCGCACGGCCAGCGCGATCGCGCCCATGACCGGCGAGAAGATGAGGATGAGGAGCGCGGCGCCCAGGCGGTCGAACCCGTGCTTGAGCGCGAACTGCCAGCCCTTGAGGTGCACGCTGCGCAGGCCGATCAGCGGCGTGCCGCCCAGCGGCTCGTACGTCGCGCGGTGGTTCAGCGACTCGAACAGCCGCGGCACCAGCGAGACCTCGAGGCCGAGGGCCTCGCAGCGGCGCACCAGATCGACGAGGCGCTCGTCGGGCTCGGAGGAGAAGGCGATGACGACGTGCTCGGCGGCCGAGAGCTGCGCGACCCAGTCGAGGTCGTCGGGCGTCCCGAGCACCGGGACGTCGATGACCGAGTCGCCCTCCAGCGGGTTGGCGTCGAGGAAGCCGACGGGCGTCAGCCCGTACTCGGGCTGCTCCTTGAGCCGGCGCGCGAGGCGCATGCCGACGGCGCCGGCGCCGACGATCAGGGTCGGCCGGCCGTCGAGCCCGCGCTGGCGGACGACGCGCTGGGCGCCGACCAGCACCGTGCGCGCACCGCCGACGGCGAGCATCGCCGCGAACCAGAGGTGCGCGGTGACCGCGGGGACGAACTGGGTGTGCGCCAGGTAGGACTCGAGGACGACGACCGCCATCGCGGCGACCGAGATCGAGCCGGCGATCGGGACGACGCCGTCGAGGATCGTCGGGCGCAGCCGCCGCTCGTACATGCCGCGCACGAGCAGCAGCATCATCACGATCGGCGGGAAGAGCAGCAGCGGCCAGCTCTCGCTGAACGGGACGGGCTCGCCCGGCCAGCGGATCGCCAGCAGCAGGGCGCCGCCGAGGCCGACCACGTCGAGCAGCGGGCGCAGCGCGGGCGACTGGAGGACGCGCCGGAACCCGGGCGCCTCGCGGCGCCACACCATCGGCGGGACGCTCGTGAGCCCCGGAGCGGGCAGACGAGATGATGGCGCGTGCAGGGGCACGGCCTCGATCGACTGGTTGCTGACCTCGATGCGATTCACGTGGGTATTCCGAACTACCCCATGATGTCGGCGTCGATGGGCGGACACTTGAGGGGTTCGGGCGCCACATTCGCCGATCTGGCACCGCAGCCGCGCAGGCCGGCGCACAACCACGACGGGGTGGTCGTCGTGACCCTTCCCGTGGACCTGCAACTGCTGCGCGACATCAACTGGATATGCCCTTCCGTGCCTGCTGGCTTGGGCGCTTGGGTCGCCCGGCTGCGATCGAGGCTTCGAACGTAGCACCCGGAACGCCGGTCTTACAGAAGTCTGGTCTGCTCACAAAGCGACTCATCTTGTCAACGGTCCTCAACCCTGAACCTTTCGGTTGATCGCGGTGATCGTGGCATTCAGGCGCGTTCCCGTTCGCACCACCGCGGTCCGCAACCGGCCCTGGGCGGCGAGGATCGCCTGCGGGTCGCCGCCGCGCAGCTCGCCCCGGGCCGTGCGCAGCGCGGCGCCGTAGCCCTCGACCTGCGCGACGAACCGCCGGTGCAGCGGGCTGAGCGCGGGCGGAGGATCGACCTTGCGCAGGCCGGCGACGGTGTCGCGCACCGCGGCCTCGTAGGCGAGCAGCGTCTGGGTGTCCTGCCCGGCGCTGCTGGTCGGCGCGGTGTGGGCCTCCAGCGCCTCGAAGCGCTGGGCGAGCGAGGACTGCGCCTGGTTGAGCGCCCCGACGTAGCCGGCGGTGCCCGCGTCCTGCCCGTCGTCCGCGCCGCAGCCGGCGGCGGTGAGGAGAAGGGCCACCAGGACGGCCGCGCGGACACGCATACGGCGGCGAGATTACCGGGCACCCGCGGCCGGGCCGCCGGGACTTACCAGGCCCTAACGTCTCCAACACATGGCTCGGCTCCCCGACGGCGAACGTCCACCCGCCGACGGCACGCTGCCGGCGACGGCGCTGGCCGGGCTCGGCACGCGACCGTTCGGCGTTTACGTGCACGTTCCTTACTGCGCGAGCATCTGCGGCTACTGCGACTTCAACACGTATGTGCCCGGCGCGGGCGCCTCGCCCGCGGGGTACGTGGAGGCGATCGCCGCCGAGCTCCAGCTCGCCCGGCGCGTGCTCGGCCCCGACGCGCCGCTCGCCGAGACGGTGTTCGTCGGCGGCGGCACCCCGACGCTCCTCCCCGCCGCCGACCTCGCGCGGCTGCTCGACGCGATCCGCGAGCACGTCGGCCTGGCCGACGGCGCCGAGATCAGCACCGAGGCCAACCCCGAGTCGGTCGATCCGGCATCGCTGGCGACCCTGCGCGAGGCCGGCTTCACGCGCATCTCGCTCGGGATGCAGAGCGCCGCGCCGCACGTCCTCGAGACGCTCGAGCGCCACCACACGCCCGGCCGCGCCGTCGACGCCGCCCACGAGGCGCGCGCCGCCGGCTTCGAGCACGTCAGCGTCGACCTCATCTACGGCACGCCGGGCGAGCGCGCCGAGGACTGGGACCGCTCGCTCGACGCGGCGCTCCAAGCCGACCCCGACCACGTCAGCGCCTACGCCCTGATCGTCGAGCCCGGCACGCGCCTGGCCGCGCGCGTCCGTCGCGGCGAGCTGCCCGAGCCCGACGACGACGTGCTCGCCGAGCGCTACGAGGTCGCCGCCCAGCGCCTCGGCGCGGCGGGCCTGGACTGGTACGAGATGGCCAACTGGGCGCGCGACGCCGGCGCGCAGTGCCGCCACAACCTCGGCTACTGGCGCGGCGGCGACTGGTGGGGCGCCGGCCCCGGCGCGCACAGCCACGTCGGCGGCGTGCGCTGGTGGAACGCGCTGCACCCCACGCGCTGGACCGCGGCGCTGGCCGACGGCCGCTCCCCCGCGATCGGCCGCGAGATCCCCGACGAGGACGCCGCGCGGCTGGAGCACGTGATGCTCGCGGTGCGGCTGGTCGAGGGGCTGGAGCTCGACCGCCTCCCCGCGCGGGCGCGCGAGGCCGCGGCGCTGGCGGCGGCCGACGGGCTGATCGAGCCGGGACCGCTGACGCACGGACGCGCCGTGCTCACGCTGCGCGGCCGGCTGCTGGCCGACCACGTGACGCTGCGGCTCGCCGAGTAACGCGCGGGCTACTCGGCCGCGTCGCCGAGCAGCCGCTCCACCAGCACGCAGTCGCGCCACACGCCGCCGAGCTGCCCGTGCCGGCGCTGGACGCCGACGATCGTGAAGCCCGCCGCCTCGTGCAGCGCGATCGACGCCGTGTTGGTGGTGAAGATCCGCGAGGTCAACTTGTACAACCCGGCCTCGGCGCCGGCCTCGGCCAGGGCGCCGAGCAGCGCGCGACCCACGCCCAGGCGCCGCGCCGCGCCCGCCACGTACACGCCGTGCTCGCCGATGCCGGCGTAGACCGGGCGCTCGGAGTAGCTGCCGATCTTGCCGAAGCCCACGACGCGCCCGTCGACCTCGGCGACCAGGACGGGCAGCGGCCCGACGGTCCACCCCGCGACCTCGGCCTTGCTCCGCGGCCGCGTCTCGAACGTGGCCTCGCGGTCGGCGATCCCCTCGTTGTAGATCGCGGCCACGCGCTCGGCGTCGCCGGGGTTGGCGCGACGGATCGAGACGGTGGACGGCGACGACAGCAGGCAGGGGATTCTACGTCGGCGGCATCGCCGGCCGCTCGGAGCGGGATTCGGGGTGCGGCTGCCCGCACCCCGCGCAGGGGGGCCACCCTGTCGATGCGCCGCGTGAGACCACTCTGACACTGAACAACCGACGGTCCGCACCTAGGTTTTGCCGCATGCCGCCGGTCCCGCTCAGCCGCCCCTCCTTCGCCGCCTCACCACGGCTCGCGCCGGTCACCGACGCCGCCCTCGCGCGGCGCCTCGCCGAGGGCGATCGCACGTCGCTCGACGCCATCTACCGCCGCCACGCGCCGGCGCTGCGGCGCTACGCCCGCCGGTACCTGGATCCGGCCCTGGCCGAGGACGCCGTCCACGACGCGCTGGCCAGCACGCAGATCGCGCTGCTCGGCCGCGACCGCATCGTCGAGCTGCGCCCGTGGCTCTTCCGCTGCGTCCGCAACGCCTGCCTCTCGGAGCTCGGCCGCACCGCCCGCCGCCACGGCGAGCTGTCCGACGAGCCCGTCGCCGCCGGCGGCGCCGACTGCTGCGACGTCGCCGCGCGCAACGAACGGCTGTCGAACGCGCTGCGCCGGATGGCCGAGCTGCCGCCGCGCCAGCGCGAGGCGCTCGCCCTGCGCGCGCTCGACGGCCGCGGCTACGACGAGCTCGCCGCCCACTTCGACCTGACCGAGAACGCGACGGTCCAGCTCGTGCACCGCGCGCGGCG
>DASYBY010000063.1:0-2576 GCA_036500525.1 Baekduia sp.
CGCGATCGGCGCCCGCCACGGCCTGGAGGGCTGCTCCTGGGGGCACGCGGGCGACGGCAACCTGCACTCCTCGTTCCTGCTCGACCCGGGCGACGCCGAGATGCGCTCGCGCGCCGACGCCGCGGCGCGCGACCTGTTCGCGATGGCCCGCGACCTGGGCGGAACGGCGAGCGGTGAGCACGGGATCGGGCTGCTGAAGGCCGGCCAGCTGTCGGCGCAGTGGGCGCCCGCCGCGGTCGAGGCGCAGCGGGCGATCAAGCGCGCGCTGGACCCGAAGGGGCTCTTCAACCCGGGGAAGAAAACGCCGTAGGGCTCCCATCTGACGCTCGGGGGATGACAGATATTGACATCTGTCAGCAGTCATGCCACACTGATGGCATGCAGACACGATCCCTCGGCACCTCCGGTCCCCGCGTCTCGGCCCTCGGCCTCGGCGCCATGGGGATGTCGGACCTCTACGGCCCCGCCGACCGCGCCGAAAGCCTGGCCACCATCCACGCCGCGCTCGACGCCGGCGTCACGCTCCTCGACACGGGCGACTTCTACGGGATGGGCCACAACGAGCTCCTCCTCCACGAGGCGCTGCAGGGCCGCAACCGCGACGACGTCGAGATCAGCGTCAAGTTCGGCGCGCTGCGCGACGCCGACGGCGGCTGGCTGGGCAACAGCGGCCACCCCGACTTCGTCAAGACCTCGCTGGCCTACACGCTGCAGCGCCTGGGCACCGACCACGTCGACGTCTACCGCCCGGCGCGCGTCGACCCCACCATCCCGGTCGAGGAGACCATCGGCGCGATCGCCGAGATGGTCACCGCCGGCCACGTGCGCCACATCGGCCTCTCGGAGGTCGGCGCCGACACGATCCGCCGCGCCGCCGCGGTCCACCCGATCAGCGACGTGCAGATCGAGTACTCGCTGATCTCCCGCTCGCTGGAGGCCGAGATCCTGCCGACGACCCGTGAGCTGGGCATCGGCATCACCGCCTACGGCGTGCTGTCGCGCGGCCTGCTGAGCGGCCACTGGACCCCGGACCGCGAGCTGCCGGCCGGGGACTTCCGCGGCTTCAGCCCGCGCTTCCAGGGCGACAACCTCCAGCACAACCTCGACCTGGTCGAGGCGTTGCGGACGATCGCCGAGGCGAAGGGCGCGACGGTCGCGCAGGTCGCGATCGCCTGGGTGCTCTCGCGCGGCGACGACATCGTCCCGCTGGTCGGCGCCCGCCGCCGCGAGCGGCTCGACGAGGCGCTCGGCGCCGTGGACGTGGCCCTCAGCGCGGCCGAGCTGGAGCAGATCGAGCAGGCCGTGCCGGCCGATGCCGCCGCCGGTGACCGTTACGCTGCCGACCAGATGGCGCACCTCGACAGCGAACGGTGACCGACGGGCCCCTCACCCCGGAGCGGATCCTCGAGGCGGCGGAGGAGGTCCTCCGCCGCTTCGGCCCCGCGAAGGCGACGGTGGTCGACGTCGCCCGCGTGCTCGGCGTCAGCCACGGCTCGGTCTACCGGCACTTCCCGAGCAAGGCGGCGCTGCGCGACGCGGTGACCGCGCAGTGGCTGGAGCGCATCGCGGGGCCGCTCGACGCGGTCGCCGACGCCGACACCCCGGCGACCGACCGGCTGCACACGTGGCTGCGCGGCCTGATCGACGCCAAGCGCAGCCGCGCGACCGAGGACCCCGAGCTGTTCGCCACCTACATGGCGCTGGTCGAGGAGTCGGGCGCGGCGGTCGCGCAGCACGTCGACCACCTCGCGGCGCAGCTCGCGCGGATCGTCGCCGACGGCGTCGCGCGCGGCGAGCTGGCCTCCGACGACCCGGCGGTGACCGGGCGGGCGATCCTCGACGCGACCGGCATCTTCCACAACCCCGCGCACGTCCCCGAGTGGGCCGACCCGCAGATCGACGCGCACTTCGAGGCCGTCTGGACGCTCCTCGTGCGCGGCCTGACCAAGGGCATCAAGAAGAAGGCCAAGGCCGCCGCGAAGGCGAAGGCCTAGGCGCTCAGGGTCAATTTTCGCGGTCCCGCGCGGAAGCCGACCTCGATGAGCAGTAGCTCGAGGTCGGAGCCGACGACGGCCTCGCCGTCGATGCGCTCCACCGACAGCTTGTGGCGCCGGTCGGCGGTGACGAACGCGGCGAGCGCTTCGAGGGCCGGGCGCAGGCGCGGGTCCTCCCGCTCGACGAGGATCTGCAGCCCCCGCCCGCCGCGCTCGACGTAGACCACGGGCTCGGAGCCCGACAGGACGACGTAGGCGCCCGCGGCGCGGGCCGGCTTGGCGCGGGCGTCGTTGTCGCGGCGCTTGGGCCACGGCAGCGCCGCGCCGTAGGGCTGTGCCGGATCGGTCGCCGCGAGCACGAGCGGCGGCGCCTCCTCGGCGCGGTCGGCCTGCGTGCGCAGCCGCTCCACCGCGCCGGGCAGCGCGAACTGCGCGCCGCCGAGGCCCTCGACGAAGTAGCCGCGCCGGCAGACGCCCAGCGTCTCCAGCGACGACAGCGCGTCGTAGAGCGTGGCGAACCCGCCGGGGATCCCCTCGGCCAGCACGTGCTCGCGCGTGACGATGCCGTTGCGCTCCAGCAGC
>DASYBY010000064.1:0-7906 GCA_036500525.1 Baekduia sp.
AGGCGCAGCGCGCCCGACGTGCCGATCGAGCAGGCCGCCACGCCGGGGCGCACGGCGCCGACGCCGAGGTTGGCCAGCGGCCCGTCGCCGGCGCCGAGCACGAGGGGGAGGGCGGGATCGGCGCCCAGCTCGCGCGCGCCGCCCGCGGTCAGCTTCAACACGTGCTTGGTCTCGGCCAGCGCGCACAGCTGCTCGGGCCGCACGCCAGCGACCTCCAGCGCCTCGGCGTCCCAGTCCAGCGTCTCCGAGTTCATCAACCCGGTCGCCGAGGCCACGGAGTGATCGGTGACCCACTCGCCGGTCAGCCGGTGCACGACCAGCTCCTTGATCCCGCACCACCGCCGGGCGCGCGCGAACAGCTCGGGCTCCTCCTCGCGGAACCACACCAACTTGGTCAGCGGCGACATCGGGTGCAGCGGCGTGCCGGTCGCGCCGTGCAGGTGCGGGCGCTCCTCGCGCAGCCGCTCGGCCTGCGGCGCCGCGCGCTGGTCGGCCCAGGTCAGTAGCGGCGTGATGGGTGCGTCGTGCTCGTCGAGGCCGACCAGCGAGTGCATGGCCACGCTGAACGAGAGGCCGCCGACCTCGACGCCCGCCTCGTGCGTGGCGGCGAGCGCGCCGCGGATCACCTCGACGACGGCGTCGACCACCACGGCCGGATCCTGCACCGCCCAGCCGGGCTCGGGCTCCAGCAGCGGGTAGCCGACCTCGGTCGCGCCGGTCTCGCCGCCGTCGGCGTCGAACGCCCCCGCCTTGGCGCTGGTCGTCCCGATGTCGATGCCGACGACGGTGGTCACACGATCACGGACAGGATCATGACGCCCGCCAGCCCGGTGACGGAGATCAGCGTCTCCATCAGCGACCAGGTCTTGAACGTGTCCTTGACCGACATCCCGAAGTACTGGTTGATGAGCCAGAACCCGGCGTCGTTGACGTGCGAGAGGAAGAGCGAGCCCGAACCGATCGCCAGCACGAGCAGCGGCCCGTTGATCGAGTGATCGTGGGTGACGATCGGCGCCATGATCCCCGCCGCGGTGGTGATCGCCACCGTCGCGGAGCCGGTCGCCAGGCGGATGAGCACCGCGACCAGCCAGCCGAGCAGCAGCGCCGAGATGCCCGCGCTCTCCACGCCCTTGGCGATCGAGTCGCCGATGCCGCTGTCGATCAGCACCTGCTTGAAGGCGCCGCCGGCACCGATGATCAGCAGGATCGTCGCGGCCGGCGCCAGCCCCTCGGTGAGGAAGTCGCGCAGCTGCTCGCCCTTGAAGCCGCGGGCGGTCCCGAGCGTCACGAGCGAGACGAGCACCGCGATCAGCAGCGCGACGATCGGCTCACCGATGAACTCCGCCCACACGCGGACCTTCTCGCCCTCGTCGAAGGCCAGGTCGGCGAAGGTCCGCAGCAGCATCAGCGCGACGGGGAGCAGGATGGTGAACAGCGTGATGCCGAAGCCCGGCGGGTTGTCGTGCTGGGACTCGCCGGCGACCTGCTCGACCAGTGCGCGTGGCGGGTTGGCGGTCGCCCAGCGCGAGGCGAAGCGGGCGAAGACCGGCCCGCAGAGGATGACCGTGGGGATCGCGATGATGAGGCCGTAGGCCAGCGTCGTGCCGAGCTCGGCGTGCAGCGCGCCGATGGCGATCAGCGGGCCGGGGTGGGGCGGGACGAGGCCGTGGAGCACCGAGAGCCCGGCCAGCGCGGGGAGGCCGAGCAGGAGGTAGGTGCGGCCGTCGATCTCCTCGCCCTCGTCGTGCAGCTCGCGCACGACGGTGAAGATGATCGGCACCAGCAGCACCACGCCGATCTCGAAGAACAACGGGATCCCGACGATCATCGCGATCAGCGCCATCGCCCAGGGCAGCCGCTTGTGCCCGCTGTGGCGGATGACCGTCGTGGCGATCTGGTTGGCCCCGCCCGACTCCGAGAGCAGCTTGCCGAGCATGGTCCCCAGCGCGAGGACGATGCCGACGTTGCCCAGCGTGTCGCCCGCGCCGCTCTCGAAGGACTCGATGAGGTCGGCGGGGTTCTCCGGGGCGACGAGGCCGAGCCCGAGGGCGCCGATCGTGAGCGCGAGGAACGGGTGCAGCTTGTAACGGGCGACCAGGATCACGATCACCGCGATCGCGATCACGAGCTTGATGACCAACAACGTGTCGTGGCTTCTCCACATGGCGGAGCGGCTCATACCCCGGGGACCGGTCCATCATGCGACGGCACGTGTTAGGGTCACCTAAGTAAAGCCAACCAGCACGGTGGGAGTTGTGAGATGGGACGGTACACGGGGCCGGTCGAGCGGCTCTCGCGGCGCGAAGGCGTCGAGCTGTATCTGAAGGGCCTGCGGGCGCTCAACGGCAAGTCGGCGCTGGCGCGGCGCGGTCCGCTGCCGCCCGGCCAGCACGGCAACCGGCGGCCGAACAAGCCCACCGTGTTCAGCACGCAGCTGCGCGCCAAGCAGGTGGCCAAGCGCTACTACGGCGTCCGCGAGCGCCAGTTCCGCCGCTACGTCCGCGAGGCCGAGCGGCGCCGCGGCGAGCGCGCCGGCGAGCAGTTGGTGGTGTTGCTCGAGCAGCGGCTCGACAACGTGGTCTACCGCCTCGGCTTCGCGTCGACCCGCGCGCAGGCGCGGCAGTTCGTCGGCCACGGGCACGTGCTCGTCGACGGCCGCCGCGTCGACATCGCCTCCTTCGCCGTGAAGGCCGGCCAGACCGTGGCGCTGCGCCCCGGTGCGCCGGTCGAGCCGCTCGTGCGCGAGGCGACCGAGCTGACCGGCCAGGGCAGCCCGTGGCTGCAGGCCGACTTCGACGGCCTCGCCGGCCGCGTCCTGCGGCTGCCGGAGCGCTCGGAGGTCCCGGCTCCGATCCAGGAGCAGCTCATCATCGAGTTCTACTCGCGCCGCTGATGAGCGACTTCGCACGCCTGGCGGGCCAGCAGTGCCCGCCCCACGAGGCGCTCGCGCTCGGGCTCGCGGCGGAGCTCGGCGTCGAGGGCGGATCGGCCGCCCGGCGAACGCTGCACGTCCTGGCCCGAGCGCTGCCCGCGGTCACCGAGCCACATCGCCAGCTGGAGGCGCTGCGCACGGTCGCGGCCGAGATCCTGCTGCCGCGCTCGGGCGGGCCGTTCCTGCTCCCGGAGATCCTGCGCGAGAGCCGCGGGCATCCGACCGGCGTCGCGATCGTGCTGGCGATCCTCGGCGAGCGGGCCGGGTACCGCACCGCGCTGGTCGGCCACGGGATGTCGCTCTACCTCGCGCACCGCGACCTGGCGCCCGTGCTGATCCTCGATCCGTCGCGGCCCGAGGCGCTGGCCGATCCGCGCGACCTCGCCGAGGACCTGAGCTGGCGCTGCGCGCACGAGGCGACCGGCGTGCTGCTGCGCTGCGTCAGCACGACCGCGGAGCGCACCGGCGACCTCACGCGCTCGCTCGGCGCGTCGGCGCTGCTGCTCGCGCTGCCGGTCGACGAGCGGGCGCGGTCGGCGCAGACCGCGATCCACCAGCGGCTCCTGTCGCGGCTCAACTGAGGTCCGCCGCCGGTACCGTGAGGGCATGCGCTCCGCCATGCCCACCTGGCCCGTCGCCTCCGGCTCGCTCGTCCTCGGCTTCGCCGTCGCGCAGGCGACCGGCGTGCGGCCGCTGGGCGGGATCGTGCTGGTCGCCGGCGCGGGCTGGTGCGCGCTGCGCTGGCGCGAGAAGGTCGGCACCGGCCGCGCGGCAGGCCTGGTCGGGCTCTACCTCGCGGCCTTCGCCGGGTCCCACGTGCTGGCACACAGCATCGGGGCCTGGCCGTCCGTGGCCGTCGTCACCGCCGTCGTCGCTGCCGGCAGCTACGCAGTCGCCGACGCCCTTCCGGCGCGGCGCGTCGTCAACGCCGCCTAGCGCGACGCCTGCGGCTTGGGGCCGGAGGCAGCAATCCCCGAGCTGCTCGGCACGATGGGCAACAGGGTGGTGCGGACGAGCTGGACCTGGCGGCGGACCTGCTCGTCGAGCTCGCGGGCCAGGATGGCCTGGATCGTGGCGGCGTGCGACTGCATGCGCGAGACCCTCGCACCTGCCTAGACCCCGGACGACGGAGCAGGCACCCGGCCGGGGGTACGGCCCGCCGTACCCCCGTGGATGCGTGGCTCCGCGTTCTAGCCCGCGCTCGACTGCGCCCAGATGTTGATCCCGGCGTCGACGGCGTGCTGGTCGATCGCCGCGAGCTCGTCGTCGGTGAACTCCAAATTGTCCAGCGCGCCGAGGCTGTCGTCGAGCTGCGCGACGCTGGAGGCGCCGATCAGCGCCGAGGTGATGCGCTCGTCGCGCAGCGTCCAGGCGATCGCCATCTGCGCCAGCGACTGCCCGCGCTCGCCGGCGATCGCGTTGAGGGCCTTGATGTGCGTCAGCGCCTCGGGCGTGACCATGTCTCCGGTGAGCGAGCGGCCCTCGGCGGCGCGCGAGTCCTCGGGGATCGTCCCACCGAGGTACTTGTCGGTGAGCATGCCCTGGGCCAGCGGCGAGAAGGCGATGGCGCCCATGCCCTCGCGCTCCAGGGCGTCGAGGAGGTCCTCCTCGATCCAGCGGTTCAGCAGCGAGTAGGACGGCTGGTGGATGAGGCAGGGCGTGCCGAGGTCGCGCAGGATCTGGACGGCCTCCTCGGTGCGCTGGGCCGAGTAGGAGGAGATGCCGGCGTACAGCGCCTTGCCCTGGCGGACCGCGGTGTCGAGCGCGCCCATCGTCTCGTGCAGCGGCGTGTCGGGATCGAAGCGGTGCGAGTAGAAGATGTCGACGTAGTCGATGCCCATCCGGCCGAGGCTCTGGTCGAGGCTCGACAACAGGTACTTGCGCGAGCCCCACTCGCCGTACGGGCCGGGCCACATGTTGTAGCCGGCCTTGGTCGAGAGCACGAGCTCGTCGCGGTAGGGCTTCAGGTCGGTCGCCAGCAGGCGGCCGAAGTTCTCCTCGGCCGAGCCGGGCGGCGGTCCGTAGTTGTTGGCCAGGTCGAAGTGCGTGATCCCGCGGTCGAAGGCGCGGCGGACGATCGCGCGCTGGACGTCGAGGGCGCGGTCGTCGCCGAAGTTGTGCCAGAGCCCGAGCGAGATGGGCGGGAGCTGCAGGCCGCTGCGACCACAGCGGCGATACGGCATGGACGCGTAGCGGTCCTCGGCGGGCACGTAGGGCATGCCCGACAATCTACGAGGGTCAGGCGGAAGGGAGGAAGGGCGCCAGTGCGGTGCGGAACTCGGCGGGCCACGGCGCCTTCCGGAACGTCTCGGCGTCGACGCAGACGTGGCGCAGCGTGCCGGTGGTGAGCGTGGTGTCGCCCCGGCGCAGGGTGTAGTGGCTGGTGAGCGAGGAGGTCGTCGGTGCGTCGAAGGTGGCCTCGACCTCCAGTGCCTCGTCGAAGCGCGCGGGGGCCAGCCAGCGCAGCGTGGACTCGGCGGCGACCAGCTCGATCCCCCACCGCTGCACGAGCTCCAGGTAGCTGAACCCGGTGATCGTGCGCAGCGCATCGCTGTTGGCCATGTCGAACCACGTCAAGTAGTGGGCGTTGAACACGCGGCCCTGCATGTCGCACTCGGCGTAGCGGACCTGGAGGGGCGTGATCAGCGGGCTCGGCATCACCGCGCGATCATATGAAGCGTGCGTCTGCTCTTCGTCTGCATGGGAAACATCTGTCGCTCGCCGACGGCCGAGGC
This sequence comes from Baekduia sp., assembly GCA_036500525.1. Taxonomy (GTDB): domain Bacteria; phylum Actinomycetota; class Thermoleophilia; order Solirubrobacterales; family Solirubrobacteraceae; genus Baekduia. The sequence goes on from DASYBY010000064.1 coordinate 5,668, forward strand.
CGTCATGCGTGCGCTGGTCGCCGAGGAGGGGCTCGACGGCGTGATCGAGATCGACAGCGCCGGGACCGGCGCGTGGCACGTCGGCGATCCGCCGGACCCGCGGTCGACGGCCGCGGCGCGGGCGCGCGGGATCGTCGTGGAGGGCGCGGCGCGGCAGGTCACGCAGGCCGACTTCGAGGCCTATGACTTGCTGCTGGCCGCCGACGGCCAGAACGCCGCCGCGCTGGTGGCGGCGGCGCCCGACGACGACGCCGCCGGCCGGGTCCGGCTGCTGCGCGAGTTCGACCCGGCGGCCGTGGCGGCGGCCGAGCTGGAGGTGCCCGATCCGTACCACGGCGGCGCGCGCGGCTTCGACGACGTGATCGACATGGTCGACGCCGCCTGCCGCGGCCTGCTGGCCCAGCTGCGCGCGGAAGGTCGCGTCTGACGCGCCTCGCTCGGGTACGGTGCGCCGCATGGGCAACATCACGGGAGAGCGGTCGGTCGAGATCGATGCACCGGTTCAGCGGTGCTTCGACATCGCCGCCGACATCGAGAACGCGCCGGCGTGGCAGGGCTCGCTGAAGGACGTCGAGGTGCTGGAGCGCGACGCCGACGGCCGTCCGATGGTGGTCGACACCGTCAACGACGCGAAGGTCAAGACCGTCAAGACCAAGCTGCGGTTCTCCTACGAGTCGCCGGGCGCGATCCGGTGGACGCAGGAGAAGGGCGACGTCAAGGCGCTCGACGGCGCGTGGAAGCTCGAGGACCTCGGGGGCGACCGCACCCGTGCGACCTACAGCCTGGAGGTCGACCCGGGGCGCATGCTCGGCATGCTCATCCGCGGGCCGGTCGAGGGCCAGGTGCGCGACTTCCTGCTCGGCAATGCCGCCGACGGACTGAAGCGCACGGCCGAGGCGGGCTAGCCTCGGAGGCCGATGGCCTCGCAGGGAGACCCGACGCAGCCGCGCGCCTCCGCGCAGGCGCCCCCGACCTCGACGCCTCCGCCCTCGGAGCCCGGGATCGACCTCACCACGCTGCTGATCAGCGCGCTGGCGTCGGCCGCGGCCGCGTTCGTGACGTCGAAGATCTGGTCGCAGGGGACGCTCTACTCGGCGGCGCTGTCGCCGGTGATCGTCGCGCTCGTCAAGGAGGCGCTGCGCAAGCCGTCGGAGGTGGTGACCTCGGTGGTGCCGTCGGTCGCGCGCCCGCTGCGCAGCGGCACGCTGTCGCGGGGCAACGGGACGAGCCGGACGGGGTCGGCGCCGCCGCCGCGCGATCCCGGGGCGCCCGCGTCCCGCGCGATGCCCCACGACCTGCCCGAGCGCCTGGACGGCGGTGCGCCCCCGCCGTTCCCGCCGCCGCACGCGGTCGCTCCCGCCGGGACCGGGCCGGTGCGCGTCTACTCCACGCGCGGGCGCCGGCTGCGCTGGCGGCTGGCGGTGCTGACCGGGCTGCTCGGCTTCGCCGTCTGCGTCGTCGTCTTCACGGTGCCTGAGCTGATCGCCGGCAACTCGGTCGGCCGCTCCGGCCACGCGACGACCTTCTTCCCGGGCAAGGCGCACAAGCACCATCGCTCGAGCTCGTCGACGACGACCACCAAGTCCGAGACCACGACGACCAAGACCACCACCCAGCCCAAGACGACCACGCGGCCGACCGAGACCGTCACCCAGACGGTGACGACGCCCGCGGCGCCGCCGGCCTCGACGGCCACGCCGCCCGGCGCCGCGACGCCCGATCAACGCCAGCAGCAGCAGACGCAGACCACGCCGGCGCCCGACGTGCAGGGCACGCCGGCGCCGACGACGTCGACGCCCTAGCCCGCGTCGTGGTCGGCCGCGTCGGCCTCGGCGAGCTTGTCGCGCAGGTACACGGCCTTCTCGGAGCGGCGCCGGTGGGCGCGCGCCTCGGCCGGCTGGTCGGCCTCGCGGGCGGCGCGGGCCTCCTGGTTGGCGCGGATCGCCTGCTGCTCGCGCAGCTCCAGCGACGTGGTGTCGTCGTTGCGATCGGTCATCCTCGCCAGGTGGTACCCCCGCAGGAGGCGGGCAACCGCGGCGGCGTGCGCGTGGTCGGACTTGTCCACCACGAAGCTCACGCGACCAGCGCGACCAGGTTCCGCCGCGCGCGGTGCACGAGCTGGACCGTCGCGTTCTCGGTCAGGTCGAAGTGGGCGGCGAGCTCGTCGTAGCCGCGGCCGTCGAGCGCGCGCAGGGCGAGCGCCTCGCGCTGGCGCGGCGGCAGCTCGGCCATCCGGCGC
>DASYBY010000065.1:0-9019 GCA_036500525.1 Baekduia sp.
CAAGCGGGGAGACATCGACGTCTCCGCCACCGCCTACGCCCAGGGCTTCCTCGGCGCGACGCCGACCCCCGACGGCGACGTCCCCGGCCTCGGCGCCGACCTGCTGACCGTCGCGCCGTACATGGGCCTCGACACGCTGCGGTCGTTCGCGACCGTCGCGCGCGCCAACGGCGCCGGGATCGTCGTGCTCGTCCGCACCTCCAACCCCGGCGCCGCCGACCTCGAGGACGCGCGCCTGGCCGACGGCACCGCCGTCTGGGAGCGCGTGGCCCAGCTCGTCGCCCAGCTCGGCGACGAGCACGTCGGCACCGAGTCCGGCCTGACCGACGTCGGCGCGGTCCTCGGCGCCACCCACCCCGAGCACCTGGCCCGGGCGCGCGAGCTCCTGCCGCGCACGATCTTCCTGCTGCCCGGCGTCGGCGCCCAGGGCGGCCGGGTCGAGGATCTCGCCCCCGCGTTCGCGCCCGGTCGCGCCGCCGGGCTGGTCACCGCCTCGCGCTCGATCGTCGATGCCCACGTCCACGGCGGGGGCGCTCCGGTGGCCGCGGCGCGGGCCGAGGCGGAGCGCCTGCGGGCGGCCGCATGGTCGCTGCGCTGAGCCCTCAGACCGACCCGACGCCTATCCTCCGCCCCTGATGCGGAGACGCGCCCCTGCCCGACTTCTCGCCTCCGTGGCCTTGGTGACCTGCGCCGTCGCGGTGTACGCCGTCGTTCACAGCGAGCTGAAGTCCGACGACGGCGGCGGAGGCGCGAAGGCCACCTCCACCTCGACCACGGGCAAGTCCGGCACCACGACCACCCGCAAGTCGGCCGCGAGCAAGCACAAGACCTACACCGTGAAGTCCGGCGACGTCCTGTCGGCGATCGCGATCAAGACCGGCACCAGCGTCGCCGCCCTCGAGAAGCTCAATCCGAAGATGGACGCCGCGACGCTCCATCCCGGCCAGAAGCTCAAGCTTCGATGAGCCGTCCGGCGTCCGCACTCCGGCGGGCCACGCTGGGGGCGGTCGTCGCCCTGCTGGTCCTGCTGCCGACGGCGGCCCACGCGGCCACCGCCGCGCCGCATCCGCCGCAGATCCGCTCGCCCGCGGCGATCCTCGTCGAGCCCGCCACGGGCGACATCGTCTTCCAGCGCAACGCCCACCAGCGCCGGCTGATCGCCTCGACGACCAAGTTGATGACCGCGCTCGTCACGCTCGAGCACGCCTCGCTGGACGATGTCATGACGACGATCGACTACGACGCGGGGCCGGCCGAGTCGATCGCCGGCTTCCGCGCGGGCGAGCACGTCACCGTTCGCGACCTGCTGCGCGCGCTGCTGATCACCTCGGCCAACGACGCGGCGGCGACGCTGGCGACGCGCGTCGGCGGCACCCGCGCCAAGTTCGTGGCGATGATGAACGCCAAGGCCAAGCAGCTCGGCCTGACCGACACGCACTACGACAACCCGGTCGGGCTCGACGGCTCGACCAACTACTCGTCGGCGACCGACCTGGTCAAGCTCACGCTGATCCTGCGCCGCAACGCGTTCTTCCGCGAGACCACCAACCTCAAGCGCGTGACGCTGCACTCCGGCGCGCACCCGCGGACGTTCGTCAACCGCAACTCGCTGGTCGTCAACGTCCCCGCGGTCAACGGCGTCAAGACCGGCCACACCAACACGGCCGGCTACATCCTCGTCGGGTCGGCCTCGCGCGACGGCGTCACCGTCCTCAGCGCGGTGCTCGACGAGCCGAGCGAGTCGGCGCGCGACAGCGACTCGCTCAACCTCCTCAAGTACGGGCTGGGCCGCTACCACGTCGTCACGCCGGTCAAGACCGGTCAGGTGCTCGGCCACTCGTCGCTGGCGCATCGCGACGAGCACGTCGACCTCGTCGCCGGCGCGACCGTCAAGCGCACCGCGCGCCGCGGCGACAAGCTGACCGTCGCGACCCAGGGCGCGCCGACCGAGCTCGACGGCCCGCTGCCCAAGGGCGCGCGGGTCGGGACCGTGACGGTCACCCAGCGCGGCAAGGTCGTCGCGCGCGTGCCGCTGCAGACCGCCGAGCCGGTCGACGCCGCGACGTTCATCGACCGCCTGCGGGACTTCCTCGGTCGTCCGTTGACGCTCGTGCTGCTGGCGGCCTTCGCCGTCTGTAGCCTCTACCTCGTGCTGCTTCGGCGGCGCGCAGTGCGGCGTCGCCAGGCGCGCCGCCCAGGCCGAAGGGCCCCTGTCGCGTGATCATCACCGTCACCCTGAACGCAGCGATCGACAAGTCGCTGTCCGTGCCGAACTTCCGGCTTGGACGGCGTCACCGCACCGTGGAGCAGCGCACGGCCGCCGGCGGCAAGGGCGTCAACATCGCCCGCGCGCTCAAGACGCTCGGGCAGCCCGTGATCGCCACCGGCTTCGCGGGCGGCCCGACCGGCACGCGGATCGTCGACCAGCTCACCGAGGAGTCGATCCTCAACGACTTCGTGCGGATCCGCGAGGAGTCGCGCACCAACACCGCGGTCTACGATCCGACCAACGGGCAGCAGACCGAGATCAACGAGCGCGGTCCGGCGGTCAGCGCCAAGGAGCTCGAGCTCTTCCGCGACAAGCTGCTCTACCTCGCCCGCGGCGCCGACATGGTGGTCATCGCCGGCTCGCTGCCGCGCGGGGTGGACGCCGACGTCTACGCCGGCCTGGTGCGCGACCTGCGCAAGGTCGGCGTGCTGACGGTGATCGACACCGACGGCGAGCCGCTGCGCCACGCCGTCCGCGCCGAGCCCGACGTCATCTCGCCGAACGTGCTGGAGGCCGAGGAGCTCGTCGGCCACGAGTTCAACGACGACGAGGACCGCCTCATCGCCGTGGGCGAGATGGTCGAGCAGGGCGCCCACGAGGCGATCATGACCCTGGAGGCCGGCTGCGTCGCCTGCATGAAGGTCGACGGCCACCGCCAGCGGTTCCGCGTGTCGATCCCGCCGCGCGAGGCCGTCGCCGGCGTCGGCGCGGGGGATGCGTTCCTGGCCGGCTACGTCGCGGCCCGCTACTCGGGCAAGTCGCCCGCCGACTGCCTGGCCTACGGGGTCGCGTGCGGCGCCGAGTCGACGCAGCATCTCGGCGCCGGGCTGGTCGAGCCGCGCGAGGTCGAGCGGCTGCTCTCCGAGGTCGACGTACAAGAGCTCTCGGCTCCGGCCGAGGTCGGCTGATCGGCCTAGTCCCGCATCCTGCGGGCGTTCGTTCGACCGGCCCCTGCGGTTCCGTTCGGACCCGTTGCTATTCTCGATGACGCGTGAATGGTTGCCGCCACACCACGCCGCATCGCCCGTCCTGGACCCCGTTTGCGCGGGGTCTTTTTGTCCGGCCACAGACTTAGGATTCACCTATGGAGATCGAGATCGGTCGCGGGAAGAAGGCCCGCCGCGCCTATGGCTTCGACGACATCGCAATCGTGCCCTCGCGGCGCACGCGAGACCCTGATGACGTCGACATCTCCTGGAAGCTCGGCGACTATCGCTTCGAGCTCCCGGTCCTCGCTTCGGCGATGGACGGCGTCGTCTCCCCGCGCACCGCGGGCATCCTCGGCAAGCTGGGCGGCCTCGCCGTCCTGAACCTCGAGGGGATCTTCTCCCGCTACGAGGACGCCGACGAGCAGCTCCAGCGCATCGCGCAGCTGCCCAAGGACGTCGCGACGCGCGAGATGCAGGAGATCTACGCCGCGCCGATCGACGAGGACCTGATGGTCCAGCGGATCCGCGAGATCAAGGAGCAGGGCGTCGTCACCGCCGCCTCGCTCACGCCGCAGCGCGTCATGAAGTACTACGAGAAGGTCCTCGACGCGGGCCTGGACATCCTCATCATCCAGGGCACGGTCGTCTCGGCCGAGCACGTCTCGCAGACGACCGAGCCGCTGAACCTCAAGGAGTTCATCGCGGACCTCCCGGTCCCGGTGGTCGTCGGCGGTTGTGCCAGCTACCACACGGGCCTGCACCTCATGCGGACCGGCGCGGCCGGCGTGCTGGTCGGCGTCGGCCCCGGCGCGGCGTGCACCACGCGCGGCGTCCTCGGCGTCGGCGTCCCGCAGGCGACGGCGATCGCCGACGTCGCGGGCGCCCGCTCCCAGCACATGCTGGAGACCGGCGAGTACGTGCGGGTCATCGCCGACGGCGGCATGCGAACTGGCGGCGACGTGTCGAAGGCCATCGCCTGCGGCGCCGACGCCGTGATGATCGGCTCCCCGCTGGCCCGCGCCCACGAGGCGCCGGGTCGCGGCTTCCACTGGGGCATGGCGACGTTCCACCCGACGCTCCCGCGCGGCACGCGCGTCGCGACGGTGCAGAACGGCACGCTCGAGGAGATCCTCACCGGGCCCGCGCGCGAGAACGACGGCACGTTCAACCTCATGGGCGGCCTGCGCACCTCGATGGCGACGACCGGCTACCAGGACATCGCCGAGTTCAACCGGGCCGAGCTGATGATCGCTCCGTCGCTGCAGACCGAGGGCAAGCAGCTGCAGTCCTCGCAGGGCGTGGGCATGGGCTCGCGCGGTGCGGCGGTCGGCGCTCACAGCCATGAGGGCGAGAGCACCGGCGCCGCCGAGAAGACGCCCGCCCTCGCGCAGGCGTAGAGCACCAACAACATGACAGAGAACCTCGTCACCGCCAGCACCGCGGCCACGGAGCTCGCCGACGAGTCGGCGCCCGTCGACCGCCCGACGGCGGTCGACGAGGTTGTCGTCCTCGATTACGGCGGGCAGTACTCGCAGCTGATCGCGCGCCGCGTGCGCGAGTGCGGCGTGTTCAGCGAGCTGCTGCCGCACCACGTGGGCGTGGAGGAGGTCCGGCGGCGCAAGCCGAAGGGCCTGATCCTCTCCGGCGGGCCGGCGTCGGTGTACGCCGACGGCGCGCCGAAGCTCGATCCCGAGCTGCTGCAGCTCGGGATCCCGGTGCTGGGCATCTGCTACGGCATGCAGCTACTGGCGCTGAACCTCGGCGGCAAGGTCGAGGGCGCCGAGGTCGGCGAGTTCGGCCGCTCCCAGCTGACGGTCCGCGAGTCAGGCACGTTGTTGGAGGGGTTGCCCCTCGAGCAGTCGTGCTGGATGTCGCACCGCGACACGGTCTTCGAGGCGCCGCCCGGGTTCACCGCGCTGGCGTCGTCGACCGCGTCGCCGGTGGCGGCGTTCGAGTCGACCGAGCGCGGGATCTACGGGATCCAGTTCCACCCCGAGGTCGTGCACACGCCCTACGGGACCGACGTCTTGAAGAAGTTCCTCGGCGACGTCTGCGGCGCCGAGCTGAACTGGTCGGCGGCCTCGATCGTCGAGGAGCAGATCGCGCGCATCCGCGCCCAGGTCGGCGACGCGAAGGTCATCTGCGGGCTCAGCGGCGGGGTCGACTCGTCGGTGGCCGCGGTGCTCGTGCACCAGGCGATCGGCGATCAGCTCACGTGCATCTTCGTCGACCACGGGCTGATGCGGAAGAACGAGGGCGACCAGGTCATCAAGGCCTTCCGCGACCAGTACAAGATCCCGCTCGTCGCGGTCGACGCCGAGGATCGCTTCCTCGAGCGCCTCGCCGGCGTGAGCGATCCGGAGACCAAGCGCAAGATCATCGGCGCCGAGTTCATCCGGGTCTTCGAGGAAGAGGCCGTCAAGATCGGCGACGCCAAGTACCTCGTGCAGGGCACGCTGTACTCCGACGTCATCGAGTCGGGTGGTGGCACGGGCGCCTCGACGATCAAGTCCCATCACAACGTGGGCGGCCTGCCCGACGACCTCGAGTTCGAGCTCGTCGAGCCGCTGCGCGCGCTGTTCAAGGACGAGGTCCGCGCGGTCGGCGCCGAGCTCGGCCTGCCCGAGCGCCTTGTCTGGCGCCAGCCCTTCCCCGGGCCGGGCCTGGCGATCCGCCTCGTCGGCGGCGAGGCCACCAAGTCCCGCCTCGACGTCCTGCGCGACGCCGACTACATCCTCCAGGACGAGATCCGCAACGCGGGCCTCTACCGCGAGCTGTGGCAGTCCTTCTGCGTGCTGCCCGACGTCCGCACCGTGGGCGTCCAAGGCGACGAGCGCACCTACGGCTACGTCGTCGTCATCCGCGCCGTCACCTCCGACGACGCGATGACCGCCGACTGGGCACGCCTGCCCTACGACCTCCTCGAGCAAATCGCGTCGCGGATGATCAACGAGCTGCGCGAAGTGAACCGGGTGGTCTTGGACATCACGTCCAAGCCCCCCGGCACCATCGAGTGGGAATAGCGGCCACGTTTTGCGCGCCGCCTCGCCGCGCCTGACGGTCGCCAACGGAGCTTGAAGGGCTGGCGCCCTCCGGCGCTCGCCGGCAACCGTCAGCCACGACGATGCGGGGCGCAAAACGCGACCGCGCGGCGCTTGGTTCGGCGGCGTGGACTCGACCGCGGCGGTCCCGCGTGCGACAGCGACGGCTGGACGTTCATCAACTACCTCGGGCTGCTCTTCGACGAGCCCGACGATCCGCGCCCGGCACTCGAGGCCCACCGGGCTCGCGTGACGGCGCGGCTGGCGGAGCATCGCCGCGACAAGCGCGTCTGGGAGAAGTACCGCTGGGTGGCCGAGTACCACAACGAGGTGGTGCGTCAGCGCCTCCCGCGCGAGCCGGCGCTCCTCGTCGAGCCTGCGGCGATGACCTGGCAGTTCGGGGCGTTCGCGTAGGCCCCGGCGTGGGGCGGGGCTGGTCGGCGGCGCTGCGTGACGCACGCCATCGCGACTCCGCTACGCGCTTGCGTCGGGGTGGTGCGGGCGTTGGCTGGTGGTGCCGCTGCTCGGGCGGGCGCCGGCGGGTGGGCATCGATGGCGCGCTCAGCCGCTCCGCGCGAGTGACGACGTCACACATCCCCGCTACGCCGTCAGCTCGCGGCGGACGCGCCGTAGCCGATCGCGCTTCGCTACGGCACTGGCCGACATGCCGCAAAGGGGTCTGGCCCCTATGCCCGCTCGCTGCGAGGGGGCGAGCCGGGTCGGCGCGGAGCAACGCGCGGCGTGGCGTGCGGAGGGTCGGCGTCGGGTAGTGCGGAGCGCCTGCGTTTGGCGGGTGTGACGGCGTGGGCTTGCAGCTGGTCGCGGGCGCCGAGTGTCTTCGCTAGGTGCTGGCGGCAGCGAGGCGAGCGTCGGAGCGTCGTTGCTGGACGCGCGCGGCGCTGTGGCGGCGGCGCGCGGAGTGTCGCGCGGGCGAGGCGGGCGGTGCGGAGTGTTGCGCGGGCGAGGCGAGGCGAGCCGGTGGACAGTCGGTGCTCGGCGCTCGCGGCGGTGCGGTGGCGCGGCGTGTCGACGCCGGCGGAGCCGTGCGGAGCGTGCGTGAGCGGTCGCGCGACTGAGGGGACTGCGTCGTGGTGCCACGCCGCTGAATCGAGGTGGCGCTCTGTGATGTCGACATCCGGCGCGCAGCGAAAGCGCGCCATCGATGCCACGAGGCTGGGGCAGAGAGAACAGCGCGGGCGATCGACCGGCGCCGATACCGCGACACCGCGAGCGCGTCGCGGAGGGACGGTGGCGATCGTCACGGAGTGCCGCCCAGCCAGCCCCGCCGCGCATCGCCGCGCACCGCCCACACCGGGTGTAGTGTCGCCCGATGTCCCGCTCGAACGTCCTTCGCGGTGGCCTGGTCGCCGCCGTGGCCACCTTGGTGATGGCCGCCCCGGCGCTCGCGGCCGCCAAGGTCCGCACCGGCCCCGCCGGCGTCGCGTTCTACGCGCCGCCCAGCCCGCTCCCGGGCCACGCCCACGGTGACCTCGTCTGGGCGCGCAAGCTCACGGGCGCTGCGGTGGCGCCCGGCGCGGCGTCGACCAAGGTGGTGCTCTACCGGTCGACCGGCGTCGACGGCAAGCCCACCGCCGTGTCGGGCATCGTCTCGGTCCCGAAGGGCCACGCGCCCAAGGCCGGCTGGCCGGTCATCACCTTCGATCACGGCACCACCGGCATCGCCGACCAGTGCGCGCCGTCGCGCGACACGGCTGGCACGCCGGTGCATCCGTACAACGCCTACATCCTGCCGCTGCTCACCCGCTGGCTGAAGGCCGGCTACGCGGTCGTGCGCACCGACTACGAGGGCCTCGGCACGCCGGGCGTCCACCCGTACCTGATCGGCTCCTCGGAGGGCCGCAGCACGCTGGACATGGTGCGGGCCGCCCGCGATCTCGACCCGGGCATCTCGGCGAAGAAGGTCATCATCTCGGGCCACTCGCAGGGTGGGCACGCCGCGTTGTTCGCCGCCGCGCTCGCGCCGACCTGGACGCCCGAGCTGACGATCCGCGGCACGGTGGCGTTCGCGCCCGCCTCGCACCTCGACGAGCAGATCCCGCTCACGACGGCGCTGACGACGCCCGGCGCCGGCCTGTCCGGCCTCGTCTCGCTCATCGCCCGCGGCATCGCGACCGCGACGCCGTCCTTCGACCTGAATGCGCTCCTCGGCGACCAGGCGCGGACGCTCTACCCGCAGACGCTCACGCAGTGCCTGCCGGAGCTCTCGACGCCCGCCTCGTTCGGCGGCCTGCCGCCGAAGGACCTGTTCCAGCCGAACGCGGACCTCGCGCCGGTCGCCAAGCTCCTCGACGCCCAGGATCCCTCGCACCTGAAGCTCCGCACGCCGCTGCTGATCGAGCAGGGCTCCGCCGACACCACGGTCTTCCCCCAGTTCACCGACCAGCTGGCCACCGAGTTGAAGGCCAACGGCGCCAAGAGCCTCACCTACACCAAGGTCGCGGGCGTCGACCACGCCGGCATCGTGACCGCCGGGGCCAAGGCCGCGACGACCTGGATCGCGCAGCGGCTGAAGTAGCCCCGGCGGCGGCCGGCCCTAGCCCGCCGCGGTGACCCGCAGCACTTCTTCGGGCGACGTCAGCCCGAGGCGGATCTTGCGCAGGCCGTCCTCGCGCAGGCGTACCATGCCCTGGCCGACGGCCATGTTGGCGATCTCGTCGGCCGAGGCGCGCCGCAGGACCAGCCCGCGGATCTCCTCGTTCATGCGCAGGATCTCGAAGATGCCCAGCCGGCCGCGGTAGCCGGTGTTGTTACAGCGGTCG
>DASYBY010000066.1:0-23334 GCA_036500525.1 Baekduia sp.
CGGCGCCGCGCGGCCCGAGCGCGCCGAGCCGCTGTACGAGCGCTTCCGCGCGCGCCTCGGCGCGCCGGGCGGCCGCTTCGGCGCGCACATGGAGGTCGAGCTGGTCAACGACGGCCCGGTGACGCTGATGCTGGAGACCACGGAGACGCCGTAAGGTGCGGGGCCATGCCGCCCGAGGAACGGTTCGTCCCCCGCTTCATCGCCGAGCCCCCGCAGGAGCTGCTGCCCTACGGCCGCTGGGCCGATCGCCTCGGCGAGGAGTTCCTCGCCGAGTGCCTCACGCTCGGCGACGAGATCGGCCAGCTCGGCGACCTGGTGTGGTACCCCGACCGCACCTGGGGCGGGCGCACCTACGTCCCGGTCACCTCGCGCACGTCGGCCGGCCTGGAGGTCTACGGCGCCGTCTCCTACGCGCCCGCGGTCGAGGACGACCAGGAGCCCGAGCACTTCCGCACCACCGCCGACTGGACCGAGGAGACCGTCGAGGCCAACCCGGAGTGGACGATCGACGTCTGCGAGGAGGTCGTCGGCGGCTGGCGCGGCGAGCTCGGCAACGTCGCGGCGATGACGCTCGTCTGGGGCACGCCCGTGGTCGACCGCGTCGCGGTCGCGACGGCCGAGCTGGCCGGCGTCACCGTCGACCAGTGCCTGCTGATCGAGAACCGCTTCACGCTGTTGGCGCCCGACGACTACCGCGGCGACACGCTCGACGTGGCGGTCTTCGACGGCATCGGCCGCGAGCTGGCCCGCGAGTCGCTCTACACCGACGACGGCGAGGACGACGACGAGGCCGCCGAGGGCGACCAGGCCTGATGGACCTCGAGACCGCGATCCGCACCCGGCGCACGCACAAGGCCTACGGGCCCGACCCCGTCGACCGCGAGACGCTGACCGAGCTGCTGGACCTCGGGCGCTGGGCGCCCAACCACCACCTCACCAACCCGTGGCGCTTCCGCGTCATCGGGCCGAACGCGCTGGCGCGGCTGAAGGAGGCCGTCGGCCCCGGGGGCGCGGCCAAGCTCGATCGCGCGCCGACGCTCGTCGCCGTCTCCTACGTGCAGACCCCGGACGACCCGGGCGCCGACGAGGAGGACCTGCTCGCCACCGGCTGCGCGGCCTACGCGATCCTGCTCGGCGCGCACGCGCGCGGCCTGGCCGCCTACTGGCGCACGATCGGCGTGGTCAACGAGCCCGGGGGCCGTGCCGCGATCGGGCTGCCCGACGGCGAGCACTGCGTCGGCATCCTCCACTTCGGCACGCCGCGTCAGGAGCAGCGCGTGCCCGAGCGCGCACCGCTGGCCGATGTCCTCCGCTCCACCGACTGAGCCGCACATGGACGACGCGCCCGAGGGCGCCCCACGGCCGCACACCACCGCGGCCACCGCCGGCAAGGTCGCGCTCACGATGGGCGCGCTCGGCGTCGTCTTCGGCGACATCGGCACGAGCCCGCTCTACGCGCTGCAGACCGTCTTCGCCGCCGACCACCACGCGGTCCGGCCGACGCAGGAGGGCGTCTACGGCGTGATCTCGCTCGTCTTCTGGACGATCACGATCATCGTCTCGATCAAGTACGTCACCTTCATCATGCGCGCCGACAACGAGGGCGAGGGCGGCATCATGGCCCTCATCGCGCGGATCCAGACGGTGACGCTGAACCGTCGCTGGGCGCAGGCCGGCCTCGTCCTGCTGGGAATCTTCGGCGCGTCGCTGTTCTACGGCGACGGGATGATCACGCCGGCGATCTCGGTGCTCTCGGCCGTCGAGGGCCTGGAGCTGGTCTCGCCGGACTTCAAGGACCTGGTCATCCCGATCACGCTGGTGATCATCACGATCCTCTTCGGGATCCAGCGCTTCGGGACCGGCGTGGTCGGGCGCGCGTTCGGGCCGGTCATGGCGGTGTGGTTCACGCTGCTGGCCATCGGCGGCCTGCGCGAGGTCGTCCACCACCCGGCGATCCTGCGCTCAATCTCGCCGACCTACGGCGCGGACTTCCTGCTGCACCACGGCACGGTCGCGTTCATCGCGCTGGGCTCGGTCGTGCTGACGGTCACCGGCGCCGAGGCGCTGTACGCCGACATGGGGCACTTCGGCCGCTCGCCGATCCGCCGCGCGTGGTTCGCGCTCGTCTTCCCGGCGTTGATCATCAACTACATGGGCCAGGGCGCGCTGATCCTGCGCACGCCCGAGGCCATCGACAACCCGTTCTTCCTGCTCTTCCCCCACTGGGCGCGCATCCCGATCGTGCTGCTGGCCACGGTGGCGACGGTCATCGCGTCCCAGGCCGTGATCTCCGGCGCGTTCTCGGTCACGCGCCAGGCGGTGCAGCTCGGCTTCCTGCCGCGGCTGACGATCCTGCACAAGTCGCGCCACGAGATCGGGCAGGTCTACGTGCCGGCGGTCAACTGGGGGATCTTCGCCGCGGTGGTCGCGCTGGTCGTCGGCTTCGGCTCCTCGCAGCACCTCGCCTCGGCCTACGGCATCGCGGTGACCGGCACGCTGGCGATCGACACGGTGCTGTTCTTCGTCGTCGTCCACGTGATCTGGAAGAAGCCGCTGTGGATGGTGGTCGGCGGCGTCGCGCTCTTCCTCACCGTCGACCTGACGTACTTCGCCGCCAACCTGCCGAAGGTGCTCCACGGCGGCTGGTTCCCGCTGCTGATCGCCGCGCTGGTGTTCCTCGTGCTGACGACCTGGCAGCGGGGGCGCAGGATCGTCACGGCCAACCGCACCAAGCAGGAGGGGCCGCTGCGCGACTTCGTCGAGAAGGTCCGCGACCACCAGCCGCCGGTCTACCGCGCACCGCGCACCGCGATCTTCCTCAACGCCTCGGCCAAGACGACGCCGCTGGCGCTGCGCGCCAACCTCGAGCACAACAACACGGTCCACGAGGTCGTGATCATCGTCTCGGTCGTCACCGAGCGCGTGCCGCACGTGGCCGAGAACAGCCGCGTGACGATCGACGACCTCGGCTACGCCGACGACGGCATCACCCACGTCACCGCGCGCTTCGGCTTCCTCGACGACGTCGACGTGCCCCGCACGCTGCGCCGCGCCCACAAGCGGCTGGAGGGCGAGGAGCTGATCGACCTCCGCCGCGCCTCCTACTTCCTGTCGCGCATCACGATCGTCCCGACCGACGCGCCGGGCATGGCCCGCTGGCGCAAGCGCCTCTTCCTCGGGATCGCCCGCAACACCTCCAACCCCGTGGCCTACTTCGGCCTCCCCGACGACCGCACCGTGGTCCTCGGGTCACACGTCGAGCTGTAGGCCTACGCCGCCGCGCTCGGCACGCGGCGGGCGATCTCCTCGTCGGTCAGCGGGAAGTGGCAGGCGGCCACGTTGCCGCCCTCCTTGGGCTCCAGCGGCGGTTCGACCACGTCGCAGGTGCCCTCGACGAACTTCGCGCAGCGCGTGTGGAACCGGCAGGCGTTCGGCGGGTTGGTCGGCGACGGCACGTCGCCCCCGAGGATCTGGCGGTGCTTGTTGCGCGCCAGCCGCGGATCCGGCACCGGCACCGCGGAGAGCAGCGCACCGGTGTACGGATGGCGCGGGTGGAGGTACAGCTCGTCCGAGGACGCCAGCTCCACGATCTTGCCGAGGTACATCACCGCGACGCGGTCGCAGGTGTGGCGGACGACCGAGAGGTCGTGGGCGATGAAGACGATCGTCAGGCCGAGGTCGCGCTGCAGCTCGGACAGCAGGTTGAGGATCTGCGCCTGGATCGAGACGTCGAGCGCGGAGACCGGCTCGTCGGCGACGATCATCTTCGGCTTGAGCGCGATCGCGCGCGCCACGCCGATGCGCTGGCGCTGACCGCCGGAGAACTGGTGCGGCAGGCGGTTGTAGTGCTCGGGGTTGAGCCCGACCTGCTCCATCAGCTCCTGCACGCGCTTGCGGCGCTTGGTGTCGTCGGACTCGACGCCGTGGATGATGAACGGCTCGCCGATGATCGCGCCGACCGTCTTGCGCGGGTTCAGCGACGAGTACGGGTCCTGGAAGATCATCTGCATCTCGCGCCGCAGCGGCTTGAGCTCGCGGCGCGACAGGCCCGCGATGTCGCGGCCCTCCCACGTGATCGACCCGGCCGTCGGCTCCAGCAGCCGCGTGATCAGGCGCGCGGTCGTCGACTTGCCGCAGCCCGACTCGCCGACCAGGCCGAGCGTCTCGCCGCGCAGGACGTCGAAGTCGATGCCGTCGACGGCGCGCACGGCGCCGACGTCGCGCTGGATCAGCATGCCGCTGCGGATCGGGAAGTGCTTCTTGAGCCCTCGGACCTGGATGAGGGGCTCGCCGGGCGTGCTCACTGGCCCGTCACCTCCTCGCCGGTCTGGCCCTCGGCCGACGGCGACAGCGTGTTGGCGGGGATGTCGACCTCCTGAAGGACTTGGTCCGGCGTCTCGCCGGCGCGCAGCGCGGCCCACAGCGAGCGGCGGGTCTCCGCCGGCAGCAGGCACGCGACCTTGTGCGTGGCATCGGCCCCGCCGGTGGGCTCGAGGCCGGGATCGACCTTCTTGTGGGCCTCGCGCACGTACGGGCAGCGCGGGTGGAACGAGCAGCCCGACGGCTTGTTGATGAGCGACGGCGGACGGCCGTAGATCGGGACCAGCGGCTCGTCGCGCGGCGTGTCCAGGCGCGGGATCGACTTGAGCAGACCCCACGTGTAGGGGTGCTCGGGCGCCGCGAAGATCGTGTCGGAGCTGCCGTACTCGACGATGCGCCCCGCGTACATGACCGCGATCTCCTCGGTGACCTCGGCGACAACGCCGAGGTCGTGGGTGATCATGACCACGGCGGTGTCCAGCTCGGCCTGCAGCTTCTGGATCAGCTCGAGGATCTGGGCCTGGACGGTGACGTCGAGCGCCGTCGTCGGCTCGTCGGCGATCAGCAGCTTGGGGTTGTTGATCAGCGCCATCGCGATCATCACGCGCTGGCGCATGCCGCCCGAGAACTCGTGCGGGTAGCTGTCGATGCGCCGGCGCGGATCGGGCAGGCCGACCAGCGTGAGCATCTCGACCGCGCGGTCGCGCGCCTTGGCCTTCGAGACGTCGTTGTGGGACCGGTGCGCCTCGATCAGCTGGTCGCCGATCTTGTAGAACGGATGCAGCGAGGACAGCGGATCCTGGAAGATCATCGCGACGTCGCCGCCGCGGATCGACCGCATGTCGGAGTTGCTCGCGGTGAGCAGCTCCTTGCCGTCGAACGTGATCGAGCCGCTGATGCGCGCGTTGCCCGCCCGCGTCAGGCCCATCACGGTCATCGACGACACGGACTTGCCCGAGCCGGACTCGCCGACGATGCCGAGCGTCTTGCCGCGCTCGACGGTGTAGCTGATGCCGTCGACGGCCTGGACGAGACCGTCCTCGGTCTCGAAGTGCACGGCGAGATCTTTGACTACGAGCAGTGGTTCAGACATGAAGATCTCGCGGTCGGTCCTTGATCTCCAGCAGTGGCTGCGCCATGGGACTCACTCCCCCACTAGTAGCGCACGCGCGGGTCGAGGAACGCGTACAGGATGTCCACGACCAGGCTCATGATGGCCACGCCGGCCGCCAGCACGACGGTCGTGCCCTGGATCGTGGCGAGATCACCACGCTGGATCGCGTCGAAGGACAGGCGCCCGACGCCATCGATGTTGAACACCGTCTCGGTCAGGATCGCGCCGCCCATCAGGATGCCGATGTCGAGGCCGAGGACCGTGACGATCGGCGTGATCGCCGACCGCAGCCCGTGGCGCAGGACGACCCGCCGCTCGCTCAGGCCCTTGGCCCGGGCGGTGCGGATGTAGTCCTCCGACAAGGTCTCCAGCAGGTTGGAGCGCAACAGCCGCGCGTAGATCGCGGCGAAGGCCGCGGCCAGCACGAGCCACGGCATGATCAGCGCGTGGGCCTTGCTGAGCGGGTTGCCCGCCTGTTGGTAGGCCCCCGATCCCGGCAGCAGCTTGAACTTGCCGATGTCGTCGCTGAACAGGTACAGGCACACCAGGCCGAGGAAGTACACGGGCGCCGAGATGGCGACCAGCGCACCGCCCATCAGGATGCGATCCCAGAGCGAGCCGCGGGCGACCGCCGAGACGGTGCCGATGACCACGCCGCTGAGGAACCAGATGAACGCGGCGCCGAGGACCAGGTAGATCGTGTTCGGCAGGCGGCTGAACACGAGCGACCGCACCGGCTCGTTGTTGGTGTAGCTGTTGCCGAAGTCGAAGTGCCGGACGATATTCCAGACGTACTCGCCGTACTGCTGGTACAGCGGCTTGTCCAGGCCCAGCTGGTTGCGGATCGCGGCGATGGTCTCCGGGGTGGGGCTGCGCCCTGCGCGCAGCTTGGCGGGGTCGCCGCTCGGCAGCACGTAGAAGATGAGGAAGGTGACCGCGGTGATCACCAGGAGCAGCAGCACCGTCCAGAGGAGTCGGCGAACGATGTAGGCGGCCATGAAGGAGTGTGGTGGTGGTGGCCGACCCCGGCCCGCCGCCC
The DNA here is from genome assembly GCA_036500525.1 of Baekduia sp. Lineage (GTDB taxonomy): Bacteria > Actinomycetota > Thermoleophilia > Solirubrobacterales > Solirubrobacteraceae > Baekduia. The sequence continues at coordinate 6,474 of DASYBY010000066.1, forward strand.
CACCCTGATGGTGGGACGGCGGCCGGCGTCAACCGAGCGGGATCGTGGTTGGTCGATCCCTTACTTGATGGACGTGTAGGTGAAGTCCCAGAGCGCGAGGTACGGGTTCGCGACTCCGTTGACGTTCTTGGACCGCACCAGCGTCGTCTTGTCCCAGACGAACGGGATGGCGGGCGCCTGCGCGGTGATCATCTTGTCGATCTCGCCCCACGCCTTGTTGCGGGCGTCGCCCTCGAGCGGACCGGCGGCCTTCATGGCCGCGTCGATCTTCGGGTCGTTGAGCTGGGCGAGGTTGTTGTTGCCGCCGCCCTTGGCGATCGTGTACCCGGCAAACGTGGGCTCAAGCATCGACTGCGGGTCGATGAAGTCCTTGAACCAACCGGCCGAGCCGCACACGGCGACCTTCTTGCTCGGGACCTGGCACCACTCGGTGTACACCGCGTCCTGCGGGACGAGGCGCAGCTTGATCTTGAAGCCGAGCTTCTCGAGCTGCGCGGCGGCGACCTCGGCCTGGGCCTTGCCCGGGTCCGCGTTCGCCGTCACCATCAGGAACTGCTCGTTGCCGGTGTACTTGCCGCTCGGGTAGCCGGCCTTCTTCATGTAGCTGGCGGCCAGCGCCGGGTCGCCCGACTCGTTCTTGGTGGACAAGAAGTCGTTGCCCGGTCCGGCGAAGCCACCGGCCTCGTCGAAGCCCGGGAACTGCGGGGGCAGGAAGTGCGTCGGCAGGTCGCCGACGAACTTGCCGCCGCGCGCCAGGCGGGCCGCGTTGCGATCGAAGCCCGCGAGGATGGCCTTGCGGACGTTCAGGTTGTCGAACGGCTTGATCGTCGTGTTGAGCGGGAACCAGCGGAAGCCGCCCGACGGGACCTGCGTGTACTGGTCCTTGATCTTGGTGACGAGCTCCTTGAGGATGTTCGCCGGCGGGTTCGTGTCCAGGATCATGTTCTGGCCGTCGATGACCTGCTGGGCCGACACGTTGGCGTCCGTCGCGTTGGTCTGGATGAAGATCTCATCCAGGTACCCGGGGCGGTCGTCGGTGGCGGGATCCCAGTTCGGGTTGCGGACCAGGTCGATGCTCTTGCCGGCCTTGTAGCCGACGGTGTTACCCGACGCGTCGTTCTTGACCATGTACGGACCGGTCGCGACGACGTGCGTGTTGTAGGTCGACGGGTTCTTGGCGTCGAACTTCGCGGCGTACTCCTCAGGGACCGGGGTGGTGATGGGCATCACCAGCGCGGCGGCGAACGAGACGCCGACCGGGTCCTTGAGCTTGAAGACGATCGTCTGGTCGTCCGGCGTCGTGATGCCGGAGATCGGCTTGACGCCCTTGGTCGGCGTCGCCGTCGTGCCGACGATCGGGAAGTAGGAGGCGTACTGGCCGCCGACGTTCACCGAGAAGAAGCGCTCGAACGCGTACTTGATGTCCTTGCTCGTCACCGCGCGGTTCACGGGCGGGCTGAACTTGATGCCGGTCTTGAGCTTGACCGTGACCGTCTTCTTGTCGGCCGAGATCTCCGGATCGCCGTCGGCGATGTCCGGGATGGTCTTGGTCGGATCCGACGGTCCGATGGTGTAGAGCGTGCGGCCGACGGCACCGTCGACCTGCTCACCCGCGGTGTAGTACGTGTGACCCGGATCGAGGTAGTCGACGTCGGAGGACGCAAGCATCGTCAGCTTGCCGCCCTTCTTGCCGGCCGTCGTGTCCGGCGTGCTGCTGCCGGCGGGGGTTGAAGCGGTGGTCTTCGGCGCCGAAGACGACGACGAGCTGTCGTCGCCGCCGCACGCGGCGATGGCCAGGGTGAGCGCGCTGAGCGCGATCACCACGAGGAATCGGAGGCGATTCCCGGACATGGATGGTCCTTTCGTTGGAGCGAACGTACGTGCACTGCGACGCACCGCGATCTCCTCAGACACGGTGCGCCTTACTTCGAGGTACGGGGGTTGAGGGCGTCCTGCAGGCCGTCGCCGACGATGTTGAAGGCGAGGACCGTGATCAGCAGGGCCAGTCCGGGGAAGGTCATGAACCACCACGCGTCCTGGAAGACGGAGATGGCGTCGGAGAGCATGGCGCCCCACGAGGGCTTGGACGGGTCGACGCCCACGCCGAGGAACGACAGCGCAGCCTCGTAGAGGATGTTCTGCGGAATCAGCACCGTCGAGTAGACGATGATCGGCGCGACGAGGTTCGGGAGGATCTCCCGGAAGATGATGCGGCGATCTGAGGCACCGAGCGATCGCGAGGCCTCCACGAACTCGCGTTCGCGCAAGGACAGCACCTGGCCGCGGATGATGCGGGCCATGTAGGGCCAGGAGGTCAGCGTGATGACGAAGATCACGACCGTGAGCCCCGGCTGCAGCGCGCCGCCGAGGCAGCCCTGGACGCAGGCGACGCCGATGCCCACGGCCAGCACGAGCACCGGGAAGGCGAGCATGAGGTCCATGACCCGGCTCAGGCCGGTGTCGACGACGCCGCGGTAGTAGCCCGCGATCATGCCGAGCGTCACGCCGAGCAGAACGATCAGCGCCGTGGAGATGAACGCCACCTCGAGCGAGATGCGCGTGCCGTAGATGACGCGCGACAGGACGTCGCGGCCACGCTCGTCGACGCCGAACGGATGCGCGCTCGATGGTCCGGTGGGCGACCCGAAGTCGTCCAGCAGGTTGCTGTTCTGCGTGTTGGGGTTGGGCAGCCCGAAGAGCTTCACGAGCAGCGGCCCGAAGATCGCGATCAGCACCATCACCACGACGACGGTCAGCGCGATGAGCGCGACCTTGTCGCGCCGCAGCCTGCGCCAGAACAGCTCCAGGGGCGATCGGGCAGCGATCTCCGCTGTCGACTCGTCCGTCAGATCGACGGGTTCGCTCTCGAGGAGCGACTCGGGGGCACCGGTGCTCACGCGCCGGCCCCCACGTGCATGGTCTCGTACTGCTTGATGGGTCCCTCTCCCAGAAGCCGTTCGACGTTGCCCATTCGCGGGGTTCCTCTCCCCTCCCTTAAAGCGGGAGAAACCCTGGGCGAACGGCGCGCAGGCTACTCCTCTTCTGAGGGATATGTCAGGTCACTTGACCACACGCAACGTGACGTTCACGCCAGCTGCAGAGCCAAGTGACTCCACTTTGGACAAGTCGATGCCGATACGGTGTGCCGTTCCGGAATCGTGCCCGCCAGCGCCCCGAGCTGGATTCGAACCAGCGGCCTTCCCCTTAGGAGGGGGACGCTCTATCCATCTGAGCTATCGGGGCGGGTTTCCGCAAGCCTACGACGGCAGGCGCACCACGGACACGAAGAAGTCGTCGATCTGGCGCACGATCGAGACGAAGCGATCGAAGTCGACGGGCTTGGTCACGTAGGCGTTGGCATGCAGCTGGTAGCTGCGCAGGACGTCCTCCTCGGCCTCGGAGGTCGTCAGCACGACGATCGGGATCGTCCGCAGCACCTCGTCGGACTTGACCTCCTGCAGGACCTCGCGGCCGTCCTTGCGCGGGAGGTTGAGGTCGAGCAGCACGAGGTCGGGCCGGGCGGCGCCGGCGTACTCGCCCTCGCGGCGCAGGTAGGCCAGCGCCTGCTCGCCGTCGCGGACGATGTTGAGGTTGTTGTGGACCTTGTTGAACTCGAACGCCTCCTGGATCAGGAGCACGTCGCCCGGGTCGTCCTCGACCAGGAGCACTTCGATCGGGGTTCCGGCGGCCTTGGGGGTCATGCGGTGGCGTCCTCCTCGGGGACGGGCAGGGTGAAGCGGAAGCTGGCGCCGCCGTCGGCGCCCTCGGGCTCCAGGCGGATCTCCCCGCCGTGGAACTCCACGATCTTGCGGCACAGCGCGAGGCCGATGCCGGTCCCCGCGTAGTCCTCCTTGGGATGGAGGCGCTGGAAGATCACGAAGATGCGGTCGGCGTAGCGCGGCGCGATGCCGATGCCGTTGTCGTCGACGGCGAAGGTGTAGGTGCCCTCGACCGGCGCGGTGACCGACAGGCGCACGTGCGGGGGATCGTCGCCGTGGAACTTGATGCCGTTGGCGATCAGGTTCTGCAGCAGCGCGACGAGCAGCGAGCGGTCGCCGCGCACCGCCGGCAGCGGCCGCTGGATCTCGATGGTGGCGCCGGCCTCCTCGATGGCCGACTCCAGGTTGCCGACGGCGAGCGTGGCGAGCTCGTCCATGTCCAGGAGCACGTGCTCGGCCCCGACCCGGCCCACGCGCGAGAAGGCGAGGAGGTCGTTGATGAGCACCTGCATGCGCTTGGCGCCGTCGACCGCGAAGTCGATGTACTGGTCGGCGCGATCGTCGAGCTGGCCCTGGTAGCGGTGCTGCAACATCCCGCAGAAGCTCGCGACCTTGCGCAGCGGCTCCTGGAGATCGTGCGACGCGACGTAGGCGAACTGCTCCAGCTCGGCGTTGGAGCGCCGCAGGTCGATCGTCTGCTCCTCCAGCCGCTCGCGCGCGGCGGCGGCGACGTCGAGCTCGGCGAGGATCTTGCGGCGCATCGAGTCGACGTCCGTGCTCAGACCGACGATGTCGCGCGGGCCCTGGATCGCGACCTCGTGGCTGAAGTCGCCGCGCGAGATGCGCCGGGCGTCGCGGGCCAGCTGCGACAGCGGCCGGGCGACCACGCGCCGCAGGGTGCCGGAGGCGACGAAGGCCGCGGCGAGCACGAGCGCGCCGGTGAAGATCACCGCCCACTGGACCGCCGCGGCGGCGTCGCGCAGGCGGCGTCGCGCGTCGTCGCGGACGGCGCCGAGGTGGGCGTTCATGGTGTTGAAGCCGGCGCGGACGCCGTCGAACAGCGCCTTGCCCTGCACCAGCTGCGGGGCGTCGGGCGACGACGGACCGCGGCGGCGCACCGCGATCACGACGGGGTCGGCGTAGACCCGCTGCCACGTGGAGGCGCGCCGGCCGATCGTCGCCAGGTCGTCGCTCAGAGCCGCGACGTCGCCGGTGTCGGCGATCTTCTGCAGGCCGCCGCGCGCGACCGCGGCGTCGCGGCCGCCCTGGGCGAACGGCGTGAGGAACTCCTCGGCGCCCGAGAGGGCGTAGCCGCGGATCCCCGTCTCCTGGTTGATGAGGCCGGTGAGGTACTGCGCCGAGAGCACGCGGGCAGGGTCGGCCCGCTCGACGACCGCGTTGCGGGCGTCGGTGAGGCGGTGCAGCGCGATGAGCGAGATCGCGACGCCGAGCAGCGCCGCCACGACGAGCGCCCCGGCGGTGATCGCCAGCCACTGGCTGCTGCGCAGGCGCGACATCCCGCGCCCGCGGGCCGGCCGCCGCTCAGCCATCGGCGCCGACGGTCAGCAGCAGCACGGCGACGTCGTCGGCGAGGTCGCCGCCGTTGAGCCGCCGCGCGGTCGCGATCAGCCGCTCGATCAGCGCCTGGCCGGCCTCGGCGTCGGGGGCGCTGGTCCGCTGCCGCATCAGCTCGACGAGGCGCTCGGTCCCGAGGCGCTCGCCACCCGGCCCGACGTGGCCCTCGATCAGGCCGTCGGTGTAGAGCATGAGCGCCCAGCGATCGGGCAGCGCGACGGCGACGCCCGGCCAGCCGGTGGCGCGCGCGCCGATGCCCAGCAACGGGCGCACGGCGGGGCGCGGCAGCTCGGCGACGCTGCCGTCGGCGACCAGCACGGGCAGCGGATGACCGGCGACGCGCACGACGGCCGAGCGGCGGTCGGGCGCGACGCTGACCATGCAGGCGGTGGCGAAGACGTCGTCGGAGAGGCGCTCGTGCGCGAGGACCTGGTCCATCGTCGCGAACATCTCGTCGGGCTCGCGGCCGCCGAGGACCAGCGTGCGCCAGGCGATGCGCAGGCAGACGCCGAGCGCGGCCGCGTCGGGATCGTGGCCGCAGACGTCGCCGATCAGCACGTGCAGCGTGCCGTCGCCGACCTCGATCACGTCGTAGAAGTCGCCGCCCAGCAGCGTCCGCGTGCGGCCCGGGCGGTAGCCGGCGGCCACGCCGACGCGCGGGTCCGTGACGATCGGGCGCGGGAGCAGGCCGCGCTCCAGGCGGGCGTTCTCCTCGGCGTTGAGGTGGGCGGAGCGCAGCTCGGCCTGGACGGACTCGGCGCGCTGGCGCTCGACGGCGTAGCGGATCGAGCGGACCAGCAGCTCACCGTCGACGCGGCCCTTGACGAGGTAGTCCTGGGCGCCGGCCGCGACGGCCTCCAGCCCGCGCGCGGTGTCGGAGAAGCCGGTGAGGACGAGCATCGGCACGGTCGGCGCGACGGCCCGCAGGCGGTGCAGCGCGGCCAGGCCGTCGGCGTCGGGCAGCCCGAGGTCGAGCACCACGCACGACACGTCGCCCGGCAGCGCGGCCTCGGCGCCCGCGACGGTTCGCGCGCGCGCGACGTCCACGTCGAGGTCGGCGTCGTGGAGGAGATCCTCGAAGAGGAACGCGTCTCCGTCGTCGTCCTCCACGAGCAGCAGCCGCAGGGCCGCGTCCTTCAGGAGGTCCGTCTCGCTGGCGGTGCCCGGGGCGTGCACGGCGCCAACCTACACGCGCGCCGGACGACGAGGACTAGGGGCGGTCGGGGCGATCCGGGTAGACATCGTCGATCGTCGCGCAGGCGATGTACGGAGCGCCCGCCGCGGCCGCGATCCGCTCGGCGCCGCCGGCCAGCCGGTCGAGCACCGCGACGACGCCGACGATCTCGTGTCCGGCCTCCCGCACCGCCTCGATCGCCTGCACCGTCGAGCCGCCGGTGGTCACGACGTCCTCGACGATCACGCAGCGGTCGGTGCCGTCGAGGAACGGGCCCTCGATGCGCCGCTGGAGGCCGTGCTGCTTGGTCTCCTTGCGGACGAAGAAGGCCTTGCCGTCGAAGCCGCCGGCCAGGGCCGCGCAGGCGACGGGGTCGGCGCCCATCGTGAGACCGCCGACGGCCGTCGCGCCCCAGGCCGTCGCGTGGCCGGCCACGAGCTCGCCGAGCGCGCGGAATCCCGCGGGGCGCATGATCGCGCGCTTGGCGTCGACGTAGTACTGCGCCGTCGCGCCGCTGGTCAGGACCACCTCGCCGATGACCAGCGCGTGGCTCCGTAGTTCGTCCACCAAGCGTTCAGTCGCGTCCATGAGCGGCCGAAGTCTACGGGTGTGCTCGAACGGGCCATTCGCCTCGTAGCCATCGCGTCCAGCCTGCTGGTGGTTCTCGGCTGGGGATGGTTCGCGGCCAACCAGACCAGCACGGCCTCCAAGGACTCGCAGGCCGAGATCGCCGGCGACGTCGTGCCGGTGGCGGCGACCGTCGCGCCCGGCGCCGACGAGGAGCGGGCGCGGGAGCACTCGCAGGGCAAGGCCCACGAGGCCGTCGACGACGCCAACGACGTGCTGCTGGCGCCGTTCGCCTCGATCGCCTCCGGCAGCTCGAGCGAGTGGGCGCGCCGGACGGTCCCGGCGCTGCTGGCGCTGCTGGTCTACGGCTTCGGCCTGGGCCTGCTGGCCCGCTTCGCCGCCGGGCGCTAGCTAGTTGTAGACGTCCACCGCGTCGCCGTACGAGATCCAGTTGAAGATCGACAGCGCGTCGGGCACCGGCGTGCGCAGGCAGCCGTGGCTGGCGGCGAAGGTCGGGACCTCGGCGTAGCCGTGGATCCCGTAGCCGCCCTGGAAGTAGCTCGTGTCGACCATGCCGAGCGAGTTCACGCCGGGCGTCTTGGAGTACACGTGGAACGTCCCGAGGATCGTCGGCGTCGACGGCTTGCCGGAGGAGATCGGGTAGATCCGCTCCACCTTGCTGCCGCGGATCAGCGCGAGGACTTGCAGCGAGAGGTCGGCCTCGACGTGCTTGCCCTGGCCGGGGAACTTGACCTTGTAGTGGCCGGCGCCGGCGGCGAGCTTGCGGAAGACGTCCTCGGAGGCCGACTCGGTGCGCGCCATGCCGGTGACCTTGCGGAAGGCGAGCACCGCGCGGGAGGTCCGCGCGTCCAGGAGGCCGGGCTGGCCGATCACGTAGCCCAAGGCCTTCAACTTGGACTGCAGCACCCGCACCGCCAGGCCCGAGGAGCCGGGCGCGGCGTGCAGCGGGAGGACGTCGACGCCGTGGCCCTTGGCGACCATCGTCAGCTGCTCGGCCGTCGCGCGGTGGCTGGCGCGGACCGTGATGTGGCCCGCCGACGTCGTCTTGTAGCCGAGCAGGAAGCTGCCGCTCGCGCCGTTCTTGGAGGGCTTGACGGTGACCGCGCGGCTGGCGAGCTTCTTGGCGCCGCTGTAGAAGCGGACCGTGACCTTCTGGCCCGCGACGTAGGGCTTGACCGTCCCGCGGACACGGAACCGGTCCCCGGCCAGCACGGCGGAGGACTTGCCGTTGACGCGCTCCAGGGCGACCGTGAGCTTGCCGGCGGCGACCGCGGGAGGGGGCACCGGGACGGTGGTCGCGGGCGGCGTCGCCGTGGTCGGCGGGGGCGTGGCGGTCGTCGGCGCGGGGGTCGACGAGGACGGAGCCTGCGCGGCGGCCGGAGCGGCCGCGATCAGCGCGAGGACGACGGGCGAGAGGGCGATCAGACGGCGCATGGCGCCGCCATCGTACCGGCGCCCGGAGCGTTGTCACCCCGTTGGCGCAGGTGCGGGCGCGGCCGGCGTCGCGATCTTCTTGCGCGGCTCCGGCCAGAACCGCAGCCCGAGCCAGACGATCAGCGTGATGAGGCTCAGCGCTCCGACGAGCACGAACGGCAGCTGCCAGTCCCAGTGCACGCTGCTGCAGAAGGCGAAGGCGTTGTTGATGGAGTGCAGCGCGATGCCGGGGTACAGCGACCGCGTCTTCTCCCGCAGCAGCGCCAGCCCCATGCCCAGCAGGCCGAGCGGCACGATGAACGCGATCGGCGAGCCGAAGACGTGTACGAGCCCGAACGCGAGGCCGGTCAGCGCCGCGGCCGGCCACATGCCCAGGCGCCGCAGCGCGCCGTAGAAGTACCCGCGGAACAGGAACTCCTCGGCGATCGGCGCGCAGACGGCGACCACGAAGGCGATGGCGATCAGCGCCGCCGTCCCGTCGTCGCCGCCGAGGTCCTGGATGACCGTGTCCTTCTCGTCGGGCTGGCCGATGATCTGCAGCCAGACGTAGCTGATGACGATGAACGCGATGTAGCCGCCGACGATCAGCCCCACGACCTGCCAGAACGAGCGCGGCGGCCGCAGCCCGAAGTGCACCGGCCGCGGGAAGACCACCATCGCGGCGAAGAGCAGCGCGACCGCGACGAAGCACACGTCCTGGGCGATCGTCGAGGCGATCAGCACGGCGGGCGGCGCGTCGTCCAGGCTCGCGCCGAACGCGGCGCCGACGAGGCTGATGATGAGGCCGGAGACCAGCGCCGCCGCCAGCGCGGAGAAGAGCGCGGCGGGCGCCGTCCACGGCAGCCAGGGCGGGATCCCCGACCCGTCGTCGAGGCCGGAGGGCCGCTCGGGGCGTTCGGGCGGGGCGGGGTGACCGGCGTCCGGCAGGCTCGTCATCGGCTCAGAAGATAGGCCGCGGCGAGCTCCGGCAGCCTCCGTAGCTCGTGCAGGACCGTCACGCCGGAGGGCGCGGGCGTGCCGTCGCGCAGGACCAGGACCGGCTCGATCCCCGCCGCGCGGGCGCCGAGGACGTCGGCCTCGAAGGTGTCGCCGACGTGCCACGCCGCCGCGGGCGCGACGTCGCCGGCCAGCGCCAAGGCCCGCGCGAAGATCGCCGGGTCGGGCTTGGCCGCGCCGCACTCGGCCGAGGAGATCGCCGCGTCGACCAGCGGCGCGAGGCCGGTCTCGGCGAGCACGGCGTGCAGCGAGACGTCCCAGTTGCTGACGACGACGAGGCGCAGGCCGGCGGCGCGCAGCGCGGCGAGGGCCGCGGGCACCTCGGGGTACGGCCGGAAGCGCAGGCCGGCCAGGAGCGCGGCGCGGAGGTCGGGGATCCCGCGCGCGTGGGCCGGCAGCGCGCCGTCGAGCACCGCGGCGCAGCGATCGCGCAGGGCCTCCAGGCGGGCGGGGTCGGAGGCCTCGTCGTGGTGGGCGCGGTAGTAGGCGATCTCCGCCCGCAGCGCGCTCGTCGCCTCCTCCTCGGTGATCGCCACGCCGCGCTCCGCCAGCTCGGCGCGCAGCAGCGGCGCCGGCGGCTCCAGCTCCAGCAGGACGCCGAGGGCATCGAGGAGGACCGCGCGCGTCACGCGACCCAGTGCCACGTCGAGAACAGCGCGCTGCACATCGCCAGGCCGAGCGCGAAGAGGCTGAGCACCGCCACGCGGCGCCAGGCCGGCCCGCGCGCCATCCACCAGCCGAGCCAGATGAACAGCGGGAAGAGCACGGCCTCGAAGCGCACGAGCGACATCAGCGGCTGCGGCGAGACCGGGTAGGAGAGCGGCAGCAGCAGCGCGGCCGCGGCGTAGGCGCCGTAGGCCAGGGGCAGCCGCCGCAGCGCGCCGACCACCGCCGGCACCGCGATCACCAGGCAGAGAAAGAGCGCGAGGTTGTGGCGGCCGATCGCCATCGGGTCGCCGCCGGCCTTGGCGAAGTACACCGGGAAGTCCGACCCGTGCACGAGCTGGCGCACGCCGTCGACGGCCGCGACCGCCCCGTCCCAGACGCCGGTCCACGGACCCGCGAGGCTGCGATTCCACGTGTCCTGGGCGTCGAACGGCGCCAGGAACCCCGGGCCCTCGGCCGCCAAGTACCCGCAGAACGCCAGCAGCCCGACGGGCACCAGCCCCAGCCACAGCACGTCGACCGGCCGCGCCTCCCGCGCGCGCCACGCGTCGAGCCACAGCAGCGCGATCGGGATCGCCAGCAGCACGCCGGCGCTGCGCGTCGCCGCGCCCAGCGCGCCGAGCAGCCCGGCCACCACCCACCGGCGCCGCCGCGCCGCCAGCACCGCGCCGACCGACACCATCAGGAACACGGACTCCGAGTACGCGGCCGAGAACCACAGCGCGCCCGGGAAGAGCGCCGTCGACAACACCGCCCAGCGCGCCGCGTCCTCGCCGACCTCGATCACCGCGAGCCGGTGCAGCGCGGCCAGCGCCACGACGAACGCCGCGCACGAGATCGCGATCGCGGCGATCAGCGGCGAGCCGAGCAGCCCCACCACCTTGACCAGCAGCGGGTAGAGCGGGAAGAACGCGGTGCGATCGCCGCTCGCGCCGCCGTAGCCCGAGTGCGCGATGTCGAGGTACCAGACCGAGTCCCAGCGGGCCGCGGGCGCGACGAGCAGGTCGCCGAACGCGCCGAAGGGCCGCGTCGTGCCGGTCGGGTCGAACGCCACGCGGTGCCCGGCGTGGACGCCCCAGACCGCGATCGCGCCGAGCCCCGCGGCCCACACCACCACGCGCGAGAGCCAGAAGGCGCGCCACGCGACGGCGAAGTCGCCGCGCCATCCGGGGGGCGCGAGCGGCGGGGACGCCTGCGGCTTTTGTACGGTCACGCCCACGTGACCGACATCGTCGCAGCCATGCTCGCCCAGTCGTTCATCGATCGCTACGACAACCTGTTCACCGCGGTCGGGACGATCCTCCTGGCGATCGTCGCCATCGTGGTGGTCGACCGGTTCCTCGTCCGGCGCGCCGGCTCGCTGGCCCACGCCGTCGCGGGAGACCGCGGCCTGTCGCGCGACGCCGCCACGCGCCTGCGCTTCGCCCGCCGCGCGATCGAGGCGGTGATCATCATCATCGCCATCGCGGTCGCCCTGTCGCAGTTCGACTCGCTGGACCGCGTCGGCCGCACGATCCTCGCCTCCAGCGCGATCACCGCTGCGGTCATCGGCTTCGCGGCGCGCCAGACCCTGGCCAACGGCGTCGCCGGGATCCTGCTCGCGGTCGTGCAGCCGATCCGCATCGGCGACCTCGTCACGTTCGAGGGCGAGACCGGCACGGTCGAGGACGTCGGCCTGACCTACACCTGGCTGCGCACCGGCGCCGACGCGCGGATCCTCATCCCCAACGAGCGCCTGGCCTCGGGCGTCCTGCGCAACGACTCGATCCGCTCGCCGACCGTCGCCGTCGAGGTCTCGGTGTGGCTGGCGTCCGACGCCGACGAGGCCGTCGCGCTCGCGGTCCTCAACGGGCTGGAGGGCGTCCGCGCCCGCATCGCCGAGATCACCCACGAGGGCATGCGGATCCTCGTGATGGGCGAGCCCGGACCGCCGAGCGAGCGCCTCGCCCACGAGGGCGATCTGCGCGCGTCGGCCCTCGGCGCGCTGCGCCAGGCCTCCGTCCGCTGAATCGCAACCGGCGGGAGGGTTCGGGCCGCACGGCTAGAATGACCCACTCGCGTGCGTGCCCTTGGGAGGGGCTGACAGCGCCCGCCCACCGCTTATGTCCCGCCGTGAACGACAGCGCCGGCGCCGTCGCAACAAGGGCGGCCCCGCCCGCCCCCTTCTGCTCGCCTTCGGCGTGCTGACGCTGTTCGCCGCCCTCGGCGCGCTCGGCGCCGTCGGCTGGGTCGTCTCCGTCGCGACCTCCGGTCCGTCGCTGGACAGCATCAAGCCCCAGGACCAGGGCGCCGCCTCGGTCATCTACTCCGCCGACGGGCACCGCCTCGGCTTCATCAGCAGCGACGTGCTGCGCACGCCGGTCGGCAACGACCAGATCCCGCAGGTCATGCGCGACGCCACGGTCGCGATCGAGGACCGCCGCTTCTTCGACCACAAGGGCGTCGACTTCGAGGGCGTGATCCGCGCCGCGGTCAAGAACCTCGAGTCCAAGGACGACGTGCAGGGCGGCTCGACGCTGACGATGCAGCTGATCCGCAACCTGTACACCAAGGACACGGTCCGGACCGGCGTCGAGGGCTACAAGCGCAAGATCCGCGAGGCCAAGCTCGCCGAGGAGCTCGAGGACGAGCACCCCGGCCTGCGCGGCAAGCGCTGGATCCTCGACCAGTACCTCAACAACGTCCCGTACGGCACGGTCGGCGGCAAGACCGCCGTCGGCGTGCAGGCCGCCGCGCGCGTCTTCTTCGACAAGCCCGCCGTCAAGCTGACGCTGGCCCAGGCCGCGCTGCTGGCCGGCCTGCCGCAGGCGCCGTCGCTCTACAACCCGTTCCTGGACGCCGGCCGCGCGCGCGACCGCCGCAACGACGTGCTGCGCAACATGGCCGAGCAGGGCTACATCACGCAGGCCGCGGCCGCGAAGGCCATCCGGTCGCCGCTCGGCGTCAAGGCCAACGCCTACTACTCCAAGCGCCGCGAGAGCTACTTCTACGACTACGTCAAGCAGCAGCTGATCGACGAGTACGGGCGCGCGAAGGTGCAGGCCGGCGGCATGCGGATCTACACCACGCTGAACCTGAAGATGCAGCAGGCCGCCACCAACGTCCTGAAGAAGAACCTGGCGGGCACCGACCGCTCGGGCGCGATCGTCACCATCGACCCGGCCAACGGCGACATCAAGGCCATGGCGACCAGCGCGCGCTACGGCCAGCTGACGTTCAACCTGGCGTCGCAGGGCCACTACGCCGCGGGCTCGACGTTCAAGGTGATGGTGTTGATGACCGCGCTGCGCGAGGGCGTCGACCCCGACAGCACCACCTACACGTCGATGCCGCTGAAGTTCGACGACCCCAAGTGGGGGCCGATCGACGTCCACACCTTCGAGGGCACCTACGCCGGGCGCGAGAACCTCGTCAAGGCGACGCTGACCTCCGACAACACCGTCTACCAGCAGCTCGACCTCGACCTCGGCCCCGAGAAGGTCAAGCAGACCGCGATCGACATGGGGATCAAGTCGCCGGTCGACACGCTCCCCGCCGTGGCGCTCGGCGGCCTGACCCACGGCGTCACCCCGCTGGAGATGGCCAACGCCTACGCGACGATCGCCTCCAACGGCTGGCGCAACCGCGTCAGCGCCGTCACGAAGGTCTGCTTCCCCAAGCGGCTCGGCGGGCTGGACTGCAAGACCGAGAAGCCCCACCGCCACCGCGCGTTCTCCGACGGCGTCACGGCCAAGGCCACGAGCATCCTCGCCCAGAACGTGCAGTCGGGCACCGGCACCGCGGCGCAGTACGGCTGCCCCGCGGCGGGCAAGACCGGCACGGTCGACGACTTCACCGACGCGTGGTTCGTCGGCTACACGCCGAAGCTCGCCACGGCGGTCTGGGTCGGCCACGCGACCAACCGGGTCACGCTCGGCGCCAACGCCCAGGGCGGCACCGTGGCCGCGCCGCTGTGGGGCCAGTACATGAAGGTCGCGCACGGCTCGTACTGCGGCGACTTCGCCAAGCCCAAGCACGCGTTCGTCTCGACCCCGTTCTTCGGGAAGTACTCCAAGACCGGCGTCAAGGGCAACGACCCGGGGACCTACAAGACCGAGACGCCGGGCGGCGGCACGGCCAACGGCACGGACCCCAACTACCCGAACGACCAGTATCAGTCGCCGCCGCAGACGACGCCCAAGACCCCGACGCCCGACACCGGCGGCGGCGGGGACACGACGGGCGCGGGCGGCGGGACGGGCGCCACGGGCGGCGGCGGAACGGGCGCGACCGGCGGCGGTGGGACGGGCGCCGGCACGGGCACGCCCGACCCGACGACCGGCGCCGGCGGCGGCACCGCGCCGCCACCGTAGGCCGCGCTCCGGAGACGGCGTCCTCCCGTAGCAGAATCGTCGTGTCGGCCCTCGCCCGCCCTGGTACGGTCTCCGCGCGATGACCAAGGAGGACACCGTCGAGTTCGAGGGTGAGGTGACCGAAGCGCTCCCGAACGCGATGTTCCGGGTCCAGCTCGACAACGGTCACGAGGTGCTCGGGCACGTCGCGGGCAAGATGCGCCGCTTCCGGATCCGCATCCTCCCGGGCGATCGCGTGCGGGTCGAGTTGAGTGCGTACGACCTCAACCGGGCCCGTATCGTATACCGGCATCGCTGACGATCCAGAGCCCGCGGGCGAGCACGCCCTCATCGCGGCCTTCCAGGAGCTGCTGACCAACCGCTCGCCGCGCGTGGTGCGCTGGTCGGGCGACGACTGCGCGGTCGTCCGCGCCCGGCCGTTCCAAGCGGTCAGCACCGACGCGATGGTCGATGGCGTGCACTTCCTGCTCGACCATCCCGACGTCACCGCCGCCGACGTCGGGCACCGCGCGCTGGCCGGCGCGCTGAGCGACCTGGCGGCGATGGGCGCCGACGCGGGCGAGGCCTACGTCGCGCTCGGGCTGCCGCCGGGCTTCGCACCCGCCGACGCCGTCGCGCTGGTCGGCGGGATGGAGGCGCTGGCGGAGCAGACCGGCACGACGATCGCCGGCGGCGACGTCACCCGCGCGCCGGCGCTGACGATCGTCGTCACGGTGGTCGGATGGGCCGATCGCGAAGCGGATCTCATCGGTCGCGACGGCGCCCGCCCCGGCGACGTCGTCGTGGTGACCGGACCGCTCGGCGGCTCCGGCGCGGGGCTGGCGATCCTCCAGGGCCGGGCCACCGGTCCGCACGCGCTCGTGCAGCGCCACCTGCGGCCGCGGCCGCGCCTCGAGGCCGGACGGATGCTGGCCGCGGCGGGCGCGCGCGCGATGATCGACCTCTCCGACGGCCTGGCGACCGACGGCGCGCACCTCGCGCGCGCCGGCGCCGTGGCGCTGACGGTCGACCTCGCCGCGCTCCCGCTCGACGAGGGCGTGGCCGCGGTGGCCGCGCAGCTGGGCGTCGACGGCGCCGAGCTGGCCGCCACCGCCGGTGAGGACTACGAGCTGTGCGCGTGTCTGACGCCGGACGGTGCCGCGGCGCTGGGTGCCGCGGTGACCGTCGTCGGCCGCGTGGACGCGGTGCCCGCCAGGGGCGAGCCCGGACTCAGTTTTGAAAGCGCGGGCGCCGCGGCGGCACGCCGGCTGCGTGGCCACGAGCATCCCGTGGGGTGATCCGCGGCGCACCGGCGCGCTCGGCGACGGCGGCGCGCAGCAGCGCTTCGGCGACGAGATGGGTGTTCACGACATAGGCGTCGTGTTGAACCTGAGCCTTCAGCTCTTTGGCGTACATGTTCCCTGCCTTGCCCGGCGCTGGACTGCCGGCATCGCTTCCCGCCCGCACCCTCGCCCCGAGAAGGGATCGGGGTTCACGTGCTTGACGAGCTACCGCCACCATCGGCCGTGGCCGGAGCCGGCGCAAGGGGCGTGGGTGAGAAATCCGACCCTTGTCCACTTCGTGCGTAGCCGAGGGGGACAACGGTCGTCAACCGCGAGAAGACGACGATCCGCTGTGCGGCGCTGAACAACGGGTGGCACGCGGAGAGCACGAGCTGGTCCTGCGTGGAGCGCTTCAGGATCCAGAGCGCGTCGGCGTCGACGATGCGCGTGCGCTCCACGCGATAGGTGAACGTCGCGTACGGCATCTCCACCGTGATGCGGTCGTTGGGCTTCAGGTCGTCGATGTGCCGGAAGGGCGCCAGGTAGGTCGTGCGGTGCCCGGCGATCGCCGCCGTGCCGGGCACGCCGGGCAGCGGCGTGCCGTCGTAGGTGCCGGGGCCCTTGCGCAGGTCGGCGGCGTCCGAGCCGCGCACCAGGACGAAGTCCGCGCCCAGGCGCGGGATCTTCAGCCGGCCGATCGCGTCGCCCGGCGTGGTGCGCCGCTGCAGCGAGCGCGCGAGGAACGCGATGCGCCGGCGATCGTCGTCGATGGAGGCCAGCGCGCGCGCCTCGATCGGCGTCGGGCCCTTGGCCTCCAGGTGCTTGAGGTCACTGCCGAGCCCGTGCTGGCGGATCCGCGTCTGCAGCGCCGTGACGGGCTCCTGCCACAGCAGGGTCGTCGCGGCGTCGGCGAGGACGAGCGCGCCCACGATGATGAGCACCGTGGACAGCCCACGGACGAACCGCCGGCGCCGCTGCGAGGCGACCGCGCGCGCCGCCACTACTGCCGCAGCCCCGAGGGCGTGCCGCCCAGCGAGCCGGGCCCGGCGTAGGTGATCGGACCGCGGACGGTGACCTCGTCGGGCTCGTCGTCGC
>DASYBY010000067.1:0-8027 GCA_036500525.1 Baekduia sp.
CTCGCGGGCCCACTCCATGACGCCCGCGTCGTGGCGGGAGCCGCCGAACAGCAGCGCGCGGTAGTTGGGGTACTTGCTCAGGTAGACGTCGACGTGCAGCCAGTCGCCGGTCTCCGCGGAGTCGGCGGCGATGCGCGGGCCTTCGCGGAGCATGAGCGCCGACTGCAGGGCGGAGGAGATCCGCGCCGCCGGGGCGATCATGTAGGTGTTGAGCGGTTCCGTGTCGAGGAGCGCGAGCAGCTCGTCGAGCCAGGCGCCGCGCGTGGCGAGCAGGGCGGCCTGGGCGTCGACGGCGGGGGCGAGGGCGTTGGTCGGCACGCCGGTCGCGCGCAGGAGCAGCGCGAGCGTCGCCTGGAAGGTCTTGCACGCGACGCCGCCGCGCTCCTCGCCCGCGTGGAGCAGCAGGAGGTCGTCGGCGACGGCGGCCAGCGTGCCGCCGTCGGGGGCGTTGGTGATGGCGACGGTCGCGCTGGTGCCGTGGTGGCGGGCGAGCGCCTCGACGGTCTCCTCGGAGGTGCCCGAGGCCGAGATGCCGATGGCCAGCACGCCGGGGCCGGGCCGGGTGGGCGCGTCGGTCGAGGCGTACTCGGCGACGGCGGGGATGCCCTGCGCGCGCAGCGCCGCGGCGGCGGTCAGCGCGGCGAAGCGCGAGCTGCCCATGCCGAGGAAGACGACCACGCGCGCGGCGGCGATGCGCTCGGTCAGCGCGGCGAGCGGCGTGCCGGGCGCGTCGTAGGTCTCCAGGACGTGGGCGAGCGTGGCGGGCTCGGCGAGCACGTCCTCCAGGAAGCCGTCGGGGTTCATGGGGCGGGGCGCTCCTCAGGTTCTTGGGGTTCTTGCAACAGGCGGCGCAGGCCGGCGCGCGGCGCGTAGGCCCACTCGGGCACGGTGCGGTGGGCGTAGACCAGCTCACGGCACTCGGCGGCGAGCTCGAGCGCGGCCAGGAGCGGGCGGTCGACGGGGGCGCCGGCGCGGTGCTCGTAGGCGTCGCAGGCGGCGGCGGTCGCGACGGCGATGAAGGTGGTGGGGTCGGTCCCGGGCGCGCGGCGGGCGGCGGCGGTGCCGATGTGGTCGATCGAGCGCAGCAGCGCGGCGAGGTCGCGCAGCGGGGTGTCGGGGGCGCGGCGGGCGGCGAGGGGCGCGGTGGGGTCGCCCTCCAGGTCGATGATGAGGGTGCGCGCGGGCGTGCGCAGGAGCTGGGCGAAGTGCAGGTCGCCGTGGATGCGGTGCAGCGGGGTGGCGGTCGCGTGGTCGAGAGCGGCGAGGCGGCGGCGGATCGCGGGAGCCGCGGCGGCGGCGTCGGGATCGAGCGCGGCGGCCTCGTCCAGCGCGGCCTCGGCGACGGCGCGCCATGTCGTGCCGGTGTTGGCGGGGGCGGGGTGGGTGCCGAAGCGGTGGCGGAGGGCGGCGTGGAGGGACGCGGCGGCCGTGCCGGCGGCGGCGTAGGGGTCGAGGGCGTGGTCACCGTCGTGGAGGTGGGCCGCCGTCGCCTCGATCGGCGCCTCCCAGCCCGACACCGCGCCGCCGACGAACTCCTGCAGCAGGGCGATGGCGGTGTCGGAGCCGTCGGGGGCGATGTGGTGCAGGGAGCCCGCGTGGGTGGGGACGGGGGCGGAGGTGCCGGCCAGCGCCGCGCCCAGCTCGATCTCGGGGTGGATGCCCGCCTCAAGCTTCCTGTAGGCCTTGATCAGCAGCCGCTCGTCGACGACGACCAGCGTGTTGCTCTGATCGGTCGACGGGACGTGCTCGGGGGCGCCGGTCGCGGGCGAGAGCGTGGCGAGGGCGGGTGTCGCGCGCAGCTCGATGCGGCCGGCGGGGCCGATGAACGGCGCTTCGCGCAGCGCGCCCAGCAGCGCCCCCCAGCACAGGCCGTCGCTCAGCAACAGATACCGCTCGGCCGCGCCGCCGTCCCCGTACGTCACCTCGGCGAGCGTCAGCGCACCGCCCGCGCCGAACGCACCCACCTCCGCCACCGCCGCGACACGGCGGTGCTTGCCCGCGAACCAGCGGGCTTCCTGCAGGTCGTGGAGGTCGATCACCTTGACATCAGCCCGTGGATTCCGGTACTCCTGAGCAGATCAACCCTAGATCACGCAACTCTAGAACGTCAGCGCCATGGAATCCGTGAAACTCGACGACGTCGACAAGGGCATCATCGGCGCGCTCCAGGCCGAGGGGCGCCGCCCGTACAGCCGGATCGCGAGCGATCTCGGGGTCTCCGAGAGCGTCGTCCGGTACCGCGCCCAGAAGCTCGAGCAGGCCGGCGTCCTCCAGGTCGTCGGCATCGCCGATCCGCTGCGCATCGGCTTCGACCGTATGGCCCTCATCGGTCTGAAGGTGCGCCCCGGCGCGCTCGACGACGTCTGCCGCGCGGTGACCGCGTTCCCCGAGACGTCGTACGTCGCCGCCATCGCCGGGTCCTACGACGTCATCGCCGAGGTCATCTGCCGCGACACGGCGCACTTCACCGAGCTGCTCACCCAGCGGCTGCACCAGGTCGACGGCGTGGTCTCGACCGAGTCGTTCCTGGTGCTGGAGATCCACAAGCTCGCCTACGGGTGGGGCGTGCCTGAGGTCGCCACCACCGCCGCCGACCAGGAGCACGACGCCGCATGAGCAAGACCATCATCTTCTTCCCCGAAGGCGCCTACGGCCCCACCAACAACTGCGTCGGCATCGGCGACGTGCTCCGCCGCCGCGGCCATCGGGTCGTCTTCGTGATCGAGGAGTCCTTCGCCGGAACGTTGGAGGCCAAGGGCTTCGAGGAGCGGCTCATGCGCCTCGGGCCGCCGCCGGAGACCGAGGAGGAGCCCGGCCAGTTCTGGAAGGACTTCATCCGCGAGACCGCGCCCGTCTTCCGCACGCCGACGATCGAGCAGCTCGGCACGTTCATCGCCCCGACCTTCGAGGCGCTGCTCGACGGCGCGCGCTACGTCGACGACCGCCTGCGCGAGATCATCGAGGAGGTCGATCCCGATGTCATCGTGGAGGACAACGTTGTCGGCTTCCCGGCCATCCTGGCCTGCGGGCGACCGTGGGTGCGCGTCGTCTCGTGCCATCCGGCCGAGATCAAGGACCCCAACATCCCACCGCCGTTCTCGGGCTACGCCGCGGACGACCGCGCGCCCTGGGCGGCCTACGAGGCCGAGTACCGCCGCACCCACGGCCCGCTGCACGCCGCCTTCGACGCCTTCGGCCAGGAGCGCGGTGCGCCGCCGCTGCCCGACCTGGAGTTCGTCTACACGTCGGACTGGCTCAACTTGTACCTCTACCCCGACACGGTGGACTACGCGCGCGAGCGCCCGCTCGGGCCGACCTGGCACAACCTCCAGACGAGCGTCCGCGCCACCGACGAGCCGTGGGAGGTCCCGGCGGCGCTGGCCGGCGGCGGGGGCGCGCTCATCTACCTCAGCCTCGGCTCGCTGGCCTCCGGCGACGTCGCGCTCCTGCAGGGCCTGGTCGACACGATGGCCACGTCCGGCCACCGCGTGATCGTCTCCAAGGGCCCGCAGCACGACCAGATCACGTTGGCCGACAACATGGTCGGCGCGGAGTTCCTGCCGCAGACCTCGGTCCTCCCGCACGTCGATCTCGTCATCACCCACGGCGGCAACAACACCGTCACCGAGGCCCTGTACTTCGGCAAGCCGATGGTCGTCCTGCCCGTCTTCTGGGACCAGTACGACAACGCGCAGCGCGTGGACGAGACCGGCGCCGGCATCCGCCTGGACACCTACGGCCACGCGCCGGAGGAGCTCCGCGACGCCGTCGACCGCCTCCTCGCCGACACCGCGCTGCACGAGCGCCTGGCCGCCGGCGCCCGTGCGCTCCAGGCCGCGCCCGGCACGGTGCGCGCCGCCGACCTGATCGAGCAGCTGCCCGCGTGAGCCGCCCGCCGGTGGGACCGGTCTTCTGGCTGGAGCAGGCGCTGGCCGCGGACCCGGGCGCCGCGTGCGCGCCGCTGACCGGCACCGTGCGCGCCGACGTCTGCATCGTCGGCGGCGGCTTCCTCGGCCTGTGGACGGCGCTGGAGATCACCGAGCAGGCGCCCGACGCCTCGGTCGTCCTGCTCGACGCCGAGGGCTGCGGCTTCGGCGCGAGCGGCCGCAACGGTGGCTGGGTGACGAGCTGGAACGACGAGTTCGACACGCTCCTCGCGCGCTTCGGCGCCGACCAGGCGACGTGGCTGGCCGACCAGTCGACGGCGGCGATCGACCGCATCCAGGCCTTCTGCGACGCGGAGGGCATCGACTGCCATCTGCGCCGGGCCGGTGGCTTCTGGACGGCGACCGCGCCCGCGCAGATGGGGGCGTGGGAGGGGCCGATCCGGGCCGCGGAGCAGGTGGGGCGCGCGCGCGTCCTGGAGCCGATGGACGCCGAGGCGCTGCGCGCGCGGACGGGCTCGCCGGTGATCGTCGGCGGCGTGAAGGTGACCGACTCGGCCGCGATCCAGCCGGCGCTGCTGGCCCGCGGGCTGCGGCGCGTGGCGCTGCGGCGGGGCGTGCGGATCTTCGAGGGCACGCGGATGCTCGACCTCGATCGCGGCACGCCGGCCGTGGTCACCACGTCGGCGGGGCGTGTCGAGGCGGGGCGGGTCGTGCTCGCGCTCGGCGCCTGGGCGGCCGGCGTGCGCGAGCTGCGCCGCGCGGTCGTCCCGGTCGGCAGCCACATCGTGCTGACCGAGCCGATCCCGGAGCGCATCGCGGAGCTGGGCTGGACGGGCGGCGAGCTGCTCGGCGATACACGCTTGTTGGTGCACTACGCCCAGGTCACGCGCGACGGGCGGATCGCCTTCGGGCGCGGCGGCGGCGCGGTCGGGCCGCTGGGCCGCGTGCTGCCGGGCCACTACCTCGATCCCAAGACCGTCGACGTCGTCGCCGCCGGCTTCCGCCGCTGGTTCCCGCAGCTGGCCGACGTCGCGCTGACCCACGCGTGGGGCGGTGCCGTCGATCGCGCGCCCGGGCACCTGCCGTTCGCCGGGACGCTCGGCGATCACGACACGGTGCACTACGCCAGCGGGTTCTCGGGCAACGGCGTCGGGCCGAGCGCGTTCCTCGCGCGGATCCTGGGGCGCCGCGCGCTCGGGCTGACCGACAAGTACACCGACAACGCGCTGACCCACGGACCGCCGGACTACCTGCCGCCGGAGCCGGCGCGCTCGCTCGGGGGCGTGGTCGTCCGCGACGCGGTGCGGCGCGCCGAGGGCGCCGAGGAGCGCGGCGAGCCGGTGGGGCGCGTGAGCGGCGAGCTGCGCAAGTTGGTGTGGTTCACGACGCCGAGGGCGCTGGAGCCGCGGCTGTGGCGGCGGCGGTAAGGGCGGTGCGCGGTGCGCGCCGCGTCGGTGGTGTGGTTCACGACGCCGCGGGCGCTGGAGCCGCGGCTGTGGCGGCGGCGGTGAGGGCGGGCGTCAGCGCCGGCCGCGGCGGCCCATGATGCCGCGCACGCTGTTGACCAGCCCGCCGGTGCGGCGGTTGGCCGTCGGGCCGGGCGGCGGCGCGGTGGGGGCGTCGGGCGGCCGGTCGTCGTGGGCGCGCAGGGCGTCCTCGACGCCCTCGATCTCGCGCTCGGTCTCGGCGTCGTCCTCGGCCGTCGTCGTCGGCGACTCGGGCTCCCGCTCGATCGCGTCGACCAGGTCGTAGTGCTGGGTCGTGATCCACGCGGCGCCGACCGCGGCGAGGCGGGCGCGCTCGGGCCGGTAGGTGAACCAGGACGGCTGAGCGCGCAGCGGGCAGAGGTGGGCGATCAGGGCGTCGCCGGCGATCGGCGCGTGGATGAGGCCGCCGGCGAAGAGCAGGACGTCGCCGGGGGCGAGGGAGAGCGTGGTCGTCTCCCGGTCCTGGACCGCCGCGGCGACCTCGGCGCGGTGGCGGTCGAGGGCCGCGTTGCCGTCGCGCTCGGGGTTGAAGTGGCGGTAGCGGCCGCTGAACGGCGTCGTCGCGATCTGCTGGGAGCCGGGGTGGAGGGTCACGTCGAGCTCGCCCAGCGCGACCACCTCGACGGTCAGCGCGTCGGAGACCGCGACGTAGGTGGCGTCCCGGTACGGGCCCGGGTCGGGCGCGCCGGCCAGCGCCTCGGTCGCGTCGAAGAGCAGCGGCGCGTCGCCGCCGAACAGCTCGGTGAGCGTGGCGACGACCGGCTCGGGGAGCAGCACGGCGCGGGCGGCGTCGGAGATCGCGTAGGGGTCGACGGCGCCCGCGCTGCCGGGCGCGGCGTGGGCGGCGAGCGAGGCGTGCTCGTCACCGGGCGCGCGCACGAGCAGGCCGTCGCGCAGGCGCTGCAGCTCGTCGGGATAGGCGCCGATCGCCGCCGCGGGCACCGCCGCGCGCAGGATCAGATAGCCGTCGTGCTCCCACTGCTGCTGGCCGTCCATGTGCTTGCACAATCTAGTCACGCAGCGTCATGAGCCCCCGAGCCGGTACACCTACGGACGTGGGACGCTTCCGCGAACTCGCGCGCTTCGGCCTGGTCGGCGGCTTCAACGCCGCCACCTACTTCGGGCTCTACACGGCCGGGGTGCTCGTCGGCGTGCCGTATCTGCTGTCGGCGATCGTCGCGTTCGCGCTGTCGGCGTCGCTCGGCTACTGGCTGCACGAGCACTGGACCTTCGGCGGCGGGCAGCCGACCGTGCGCGGCTGGACGACCTGGCTGGCCGCCCAGGGGACGGCGACGCTGCTGAACCTCGCGCTGCTCGCGGTGCTCGTCGACGTGCTTGACGCCAACAAGATCATCGCCCAGGCCGTGCTGCTGCCGGTGACGCCGCTGGCGACCTACGCCGTCGGGCGGCGCTGGGTGTTCAGCCGGGTGTAGGCCACGCGACCGTCGGCTGCAGGACCGCGGCCTCGAGCGCCTCGGTGCGCAGGTGCGTGATCCGCTGGTACTCGGGGTCGGCGACCATCGCGCTGAACGCGCGGCGGCTGGGGTAGGTGACCAGCAGGACGGCGTCCCAGGCGGTGTCGCCGTCGGGGGCGACGAGCGCGGTGCCGGTGTCGCCGACGTGGATGACGCGCGCGCCGCCCTTCTCCAGGAACGGCGCGATCGCGGCGGAGTAGGCCTCGTAGGAGGCGCGGCCGCCGTCGGGCTTGAAGCGCAGGAGGTTGAGCATGGTGCACGGGCCTCCGTCGTCCTCGGCGAGGAAGCGCTTGAGGTCCTGACCGGTGGGATCGACGGTGCTCATGGGACGCGAGCCTAGTTCGCTTGCGGCGGGAGCGCGAGGATCGTGATCGTGCCGGGCGGGACCTCGGTCAGGCCCGCGTCCTCGACCTTGGCCGAGAGGGTGGGGGAGGCGCAGAGCGCGTCGAAGGCGCTTTGGCGCTCGGGCCGCACGACCCGGCCGGGACAGCCCTGGGCGACCCACGGCTCCACGGTGCCGGTCGCGGCCGACATCGTCGCGGCGTGGGCGATCTGGGCCATGGTCTTGCCCGAGCTCATCGTGAGGCGCGGGTTGATGACGTAGGTGATGCGGTCGGGGACGGGTTGCGGGATGTCTTCGGTGGTGGGGGCGGGCTCGAGCTCGGACGCCATCGCCTGCAGCTTGGCGAGCAGCGGGCCGGCTTGCGACCGGCGCCGCGGCGGGAGCGCGAGGACCGACGCGCCGCCGAGATCGCCCGCGATCGTCAGCTGCTCTTGTTGGAGGACTTGGTCCCACTGGCCGCCTCGCGCGCGTAGGGTGACCTTGCCGGGGCGCTGCCACCAGGCGTCGATCGCGGGCGCGTACTCGGGGTCGTCGCCGAAGCGGCGCAGGCAGGCGACCGCGGCCGCGCCGGCGAGCACGCCGCCGGTCTCGAGGTCGTCGAACGCGCCGCGCTTGACGATCAGGAACATGCGGTAGGGGTCGTCGT
This sequence comes from Baekduia sp., assembly GCA_036500525.1. Lineage (GTDB taxonomy): Bacteria > Actinomycetota > Thermoleophilia > Solirubrobacterales > Solirubrobacteraceae > Baekduia. The sequence continues at coordinate 7,839 of DASYBY010000067.1, forward strand.
CCTCCATGGGAGGCGCACGGTACCCGGCTCACCAGGCGCACCCATCCCGCATCACCGCTGACCGTGCGAGGATTCACGGGTCGGCACCGAGCCGACCCCGCCCCTGTAGCTCAGCTGGATAGAGCAACGGACTTCTAATCCGCAGGCCCCTGGTTCGAGTCCAGGCGGGGGCGTGGAACTCCTCGCAGC
>DASYBY010000068.1:0-4869 GCA_036500525.1 Baekduia sp.
GCCTGGCCATCGCCGGCCCGCGCGCCTTCGGCTACGACATCGACTACGTCCCGGTGGAGGAGACCCGTGTCGGGCGCGCCTGATCTGCGCATCGGCATCGACGTCGGCGGCACGCACACCGATGCGGTGCTGCTCGACGCCGCCGACGCGGTGCTCGCCAAGGCCAAGGTGCCGACGACGCCCGACGTGACCGACGGCGTGCGGGGCGCGCTGGACGGCGTCCTCGCCGCCGGTCCGCCGACCGCGGCGGCGCGCGTCACGCACGTGATGGTCGGCAGCACGCACGCGATGAACGCGGTGCTGGAGCGCCGGCGGCTGCAGCGCGTCGGTGTGTTGCGCCTGGCGGCGCCGTCGGGGCTGACGATCCGTCCGCTGCTGGGCTGGCCCGACGACCTGCGCGACGCGGTGCTCGCCGGCTCGGCGATCGTCGGCGGCGGCCACGAGGTCGACGGGCGCGAGATCTCGCCGCTCGACGACGAGGCGATCCGCCGCTTCCTCGGCGAGGTGGCCGAGACGGCCGACGCGATCGCGATCTGCGGCGCGTTCTCCCCGGCGGTCCCCGACCACGAGCTGCGCGCCCGCGACCTGGTGCGCGAGATCCTCGGGCCGGACCGCCACGTGTCGCTCGGCCACGAGATCGGCACGCTCGGGCTGCTGGAGCGCGAGAACGCCGCGGTGCTCAACGCCACGCTGGCCTCGGTCGCCGAGGCGGCGGTGCGCGGGGTGGAGGCGGCGGTCGCGGCCCACGGGCTCGGGGCGAAGCTCTTCTTCACGCAGAACGACGGAACGCTCATGACCGTCGATCAGGCGGCGCAGACGCCGGTGCTGACGATCGGCTCCGGCCTGGCCAACTCGATGCGCGGCGCGGCGTTCTTGTCGCGCTTGCGCGACGGGCTGGTCATCGACGTCGGCGGCACGTCCAGCGACGTCGCCGCGCTCGAGCACGGCTTCCCGCGCGAGTCCGCGACGGCGATCGACGTCGGCGGCGTGCGCACGAACTTCCGGATGCCCGACATCGTGTCGATCGGCGTCGGCGGCGGCTCCATCGTGCGCCACGGCCCGCCGCTGCGCGTCGGCCCGCAGAGCGTCGGCGCCGCGCTGACCGATCACGCGCTCGTCTTCGGCGGCACCACGACCACGCTCACCGACGCCGCGGTCCGCAGCGGACGGGTGGCGATCGGGCACGCGGCGCCGCCGGAGAGCCTGGACGCCGAGCCGATCCTGGCCGTCGTCGCCGGCCTGCTGGCCGGCGCGGTCGACCGGGCGCGCACCGCGATGGCCGACGTGCCGCTGGTCGCCGTCGGCGGCGGCTCGTTCCTCGTGCCCGACCGGATGCCCGGCATCAGCGAGGTGCTGCGGCCCGACCACCACGACGTGGCCAACGCGGTCGGCGCGGCCATCGCGCAGGTCAGCGGCCAGGTCGAGGAAGTGGCGCGCTTCGACGGCGATCGCGCTGAAGTGCTTCAAGACGCGCGAGAGCGGGCGATCCGCCGCGCGGTGGAGGCGGGCGCCGACGGCGACCGCATCGAGATCGTCGAGCAGGACGAGGTCCCACTGGCCTACGTGACCGAGCCGATGGTGCGGTTGCGGATCAAGGCCGTGGGACCGCTCAGGACAAGCGAAACAGAGGAATGACCATGCGTAGGGCTCTCATCGTGGCGTGTGCCGCGTTTGCCGTCGTCCCGCTCGCGGGCTGCGGCTCCAAGAAGGCGCCCGCCGGCGCCGCGCCCGCGGGCGCGGCCTCCGGGACCACCTCCGGCACGGCCGCGGCACCCGCCGATGCCACGTTCACGTACCTGGACTCCAACGAGCTCATGGTCGGCTGGGATCCGGCGACCGCGTACTCCAACGAGGTCTCGGTCATGAACAACATGTACGAGCAGCTCGTGCGCTACGACAAGAAGACCGAGAAGATCGTCCCGCAGCTGGCCGAGTCCTACGCCAGCTCCGACGGCGGCAAGACCTGGACCTTCAAGCTGCGCGCCGGCGTCAAGTTCCACACCGGCCGCCCGGTCGACGCCGCGGCCGCCAAGGCCGCCATCGCGCGCACGATCAAGCTCAACCAGGGCGCCGCGTACGAGTGGGCGCCGGTCAAGACGATCGACGCGCCCGATCCGCAGACGCTGATCTTCCACCTGTCCTACGCCGCGCCGCTGGACACCATCGCGTCGTCGGCCTTCGCGGCCTACATCTACGACACGAAGGCCGTGTCCTCGCCCTCCAAGCTCGCCGACTGGTTCGCCGCCGGCCACGAGGCCGGCACCGGCCCGTACGAGCTGGAGAAGTGGAACAAGGGCCAGGACGTCGAGGTCCGCCTCAAGCAGAACCCCGACTACTGGAAGGGCTGGAGCGGCGCCCACTACGCGCACGTCGTCTACCGCCACGTCCCGCAGGCCACGACCTCGGCGCAGCTGCTGCGCTCCGGTGACGCGACGTTCGCCCGCCAGCTCAACGCGCAGCTGTTCGACTCCGTGAAGTCGGCGCCGGGCATGACGTCCACGACGACCGCGTCGTTCGAGAACCTCGTCGGCCTGCTCAACACGAGCTCGGGCCCGCTGAAGGACAAGCGCGTCCGCCAGGCCGTCATCGACGCCTTCGACTACGACGGGCTGATCAAGGCGCTCAAGGGCGCGGGCGTCGCGGCGCACGGGATCATTCCCGAGGGCCTCGCGGGCTACGACCCGTCGATCGTCCAGAAGCAGGACCTCGACCAGGCCAAGGCGCTGCTCAAGCAGGCCGGCTACGGCCCGGGCGGCAAGAAGCTGAAGCTCACGATGACGATGGCCCAGGGCGACGACAACGAGACGCTCACCTCGGGCATCCTGAAGTCCGACCTCGCGCAGTTGAACATCGACTTGCAGGTCAGCGCGCTGCAGTGGACGGCGCAGTGGAACAAGGGCAAGTCGTCGGACGTCTCCGGCCGCCAGGACATCTTCGTCATGTACTGGTACCCCGACTACGCCGACGCCTTCTCCTGGTTCACGCAGCTGTTCCACAGCTCGGCCAAGCCGTACTTCAACCTCAGCTACGCCAAGGACCCGGCGCTCGACAAGCAGATCGACGGGCTCCAGCAGGAGGCCGCCAAGGGCACCGAGCAGGCCGACACGGCCTATAAGGCGGCGCAGAAGTCGGTGGTCAACGACGCGCTGACGTTGACGTTCTTCGTCAACACCTACCAGCGTCCCTACCGGTCCTCGCTGACCAACTACGTCGACAACCCGGCGTACGCCAACGTCGTGTTCGTCTACGACGTGGCGCCGGGAGCCGGCGCCTGACATGCGGCGCTACCTCCTGCGACGCCTGGCGCAGGCGGTGGTCGTCGTGGCCGGCGTCATCGTGCTCACCTTCGTGGTCGCCCGGGTCGTCCCGGGCGACCCGGCGGTGGCCTACGCCGGTCCCCACGCATCAGCCCAGGCGCTGCAGCAGGTGCGCGACCAGTTCGGGCTCGACGAGCCGCTGCCCGCGCAGCTGTGGGACTACGTCACCGGGACGCTCACGGGCGACTGGGGCACCGCGCTGCACACGCACCGCCCGGTGCTGTCGGACCTCGGTGACGTGATCCCGCCGACGCTGGAGCTGGTGGGCTTCGCGATGCTCATCGCGCTGCTGGTGGGCATCCCGCTGGGGATGTTCGCCGCGCGGCGCGGTGGGGCGTCGGACGCCGGCGTGCGGCTGGGATCGATGTTGTCGGTCTCGGCGCCGGTGTTCCTGTTGGCCTTGCTGTTGCAGTTCATCTTCTCCCAGAAGCTGGGGTGGTTGCCGGTGGCGGGTGAGTACGACCCCAAGTTGGACTACACGAGCCCGCTGACCGTCTACACGCACATGACGGTCGTCGACGCGGCGGTCGGCCTGAACTTCCCCATCCTCGGCTCGGCGCTGGCGCACCTCGTGCTGCCGTGCATCGCGGTCGCCGCCTACCCGACGGGCGTGATCGCGCAGATGACGCGCGCCTCGCTCATCGAGCAGTTGGGGGAGGACCACGTGCGGATGGCGCGCGGCCTCGGCTACGGCGAGCGCGCGATCGTGCGCCGTCTGGCGCTGCGGCCCGCGCTCAACCCGGTGGTGTCGGTCGTGGCGCTGATGTTCGCCTACGCCCTGGTCAACACGTTCCTGGTGGAGTCGATCTTCAACTGGCCCGGGCTGGGCAGCTACGCGACCGCGTCGATCCAGGCGCTCGACACCCCCGCGATCATCGGAGTGACCCTCTTCGTGGCCATCGTGTACGTCATCGCGACGTTGTTGGTGGACGTCGTCCAAGCCTGGCTCGACCCGCGGGTGCAGATCCGATGAGGTCGAACGTTGCAGTCGCCATCGGTCGACCGAGCTGGAGGCACGTTCGATGAGTGCGATGGAGACGGTTCCGCTCGAGGTCGCCATCACGCGCACCCCGCTGCGCGACTTCGCGGGCGCGCTGCGCCGCCAGCCGATGATGGCCATCGGCCTGACGATCATCGTGCTGCTGGTGCTGATCGCGATCTTCGCGCCGCTGCTGGCGCCGCACCCGGCCGACGCCGGCACCGCGACCAACCCGGCGGCGACGCTCACCGGCCCCGGCGCCGGGCACCTGCTCGGCACCGACCAGCTCGGCCGCGACGTGCTCACCCGCGTGATGTACGGCGCGCGCACCTCGCTGCTCATCGTCCTCGGCGTGCTCGCGCTCAGCGCGCTCATCGGCGTCCCGCTGGGCATCATCGCCGGCGCGACCGGCGGCTGGATCGACGACGTGATCATGCGGATCACCGACATCTTCCTGGCCTTCCCCGCGCTGCTGCTGGCGCTCGCGCTGGCGACCGTGCTGACGCCGAGCGCCTCGCACGCGGCGCTGGCCATCGCGGTGACCTGGTGGCCGTGGTACGCCCGGCTGGCCCG
>DASYBY010000069.1:0-10570 GCA_036500525.1 Baekduia sp.
GGCGCAGTTCATCGTCGTGACCCACCAGAAGCGCACGATGGAGGCGGCCGACACGCTCTACGGGGTGTCGATGGGCAACGACGGCGTGTCGAAGATCGTCTCGCGCAAGATGCCCAAGGAGTACGTCGCCGACGCCGAGGCGGCGCACGGCGAGCCGGTGGGGGCGGGGGCGTCGTAGGCCTACGCCGACGTCCCGTAGCCCCAGGCCTGCAGCTGCTTGTGCAGCTCGGCGACGAACCCGTCGCCGCCGGGCCACACGGTCTCGTCCTCGCTCTTGAGCCGGCCCGCCGCCGCCTCGGCGGCCACGTAGGCGTCGGCGCTCCCGGCCTGGCCCAGCAGGTACTCGTCAGCCACCCAGGCGGCGAGGATGCCGAGGGCGTTGGTGCCGTCGCGGCGCGACAGGTACGCCTTCATCCACCGCGCGGCGTCGGCCTTGACCGTCGCGGGGTGCTTGCGGGTCACGTCGGTGAACCGTCCCGCGGCGAAGGTCCACAGCTGCACCGGGAACGCCGAGTCGGCGAACGAGGCGAAGGCGTAGCCGAACCGGGCGTCGCCGCCGGCGAACGTCATCGGCTTGCCGTGCCCGGCCGGCGGCTTCAGCGTGTAGCCGACGTCGGCGAAGTTCTGCGTGGTGGCGGCGTAGGACGATCCGGTGAAGCGCGCGACGTAGGCGATCTCGCAGCAGTGCGCGCCGCCCGAGTAGAGGTCGACGATCACCTCGGGCTCGCCGTCGCCGTCGAGGTCGCGCACCTTCAGCGACCGCTGCCGGCTCACCGCGCCGTACGGTGCGCAGTACGGCTTGGCGCAGCCCTTGGCGCTCGGGGTCGCCCGGAACGTCGTCCCACCGGCGCGCCGGACGGTCAGACGCAGGTTGGTGTACTTGCCCTGCCCGGCGCTCTTGTACGAGAACGTGGCCTTGACCTTGCCCGCCGACGCGGTCTCGGTCGTGGCGAGCGCGGGGGCGGCGGCGACGCAGAGCGCCGCGAGCGCGAGGGCGAGGGCGGAGAGGACGCGAGGCACGCGGCAACGCTACAGCGCCTTCTCGCCCCAGTAGCTCGCGAACGGGTTGGCGTTGAAGTTGCCGATCGGCTCATACCCCGCGCGCTCGTACATCCGCTGGGCGCCGGGCTGCTGCGCGCCGGTGTCCAGGCGGGCGGTCGCGTAGCCCATCCGGCGCGCCTCGCCCTCCAAGGCCTCCAACAACGTCCGGCCCAGCCCGCGGCCCCGCGCGTCGGGGACCACGTACATGCGCTTGATCTCGCAGGCCCTGTCGTCCAGGCGCTTCAGGCCGCCTCCGGCGAGCGGGCGCCCGTCCTCGTCGAAGACCACCAGGTACGAGCCGCCGGGCGGTCCGAGGTCGGCCGGCGTGGCCGTCGGCGCGCCCGGCACGTCGATGCGGCCGTACAGCTCGGACATCTCCTCGACCATCGCTTCGACGAGGTCGGTGGCGGGTGGACGGTCGGACGGCACGGTTTCCACACGGGGCACCCCGCTATCTTCGCGCGCCATGGCCCGTGAATGGCGCGACCTCTTTTTGACCGGCGACGACGCCGGCTCCACCGCGACCGCGGACGGCGGTGCGGCGGCGGCCGAGGACGCCCCGCGCCGCGGCGGGTTCTTCCGGCGCCTGCGCGAGAACCTGTCCAAGACCCGCGAGGCGCTGACCTCCGAGATCCAGGCGACGCTGTTCGACACGCTCGACGAGGCGACCTGGGAGCGCCTGGAAGAGGCGCTGATCATGGCCGACGTCGGCGCGCGCACGACCGCGGGCGTCGTCGGCCAGCTCGAGCAGGAGGCGACCGCGGGTCAGGTCGAGGGCGGCCCGGCGCTGCAGGAGCGCCTCGTCGAGCTGCTGGCCGACATCGCCCGCACCGGCACCGACACCATCGACCTGCGCCACAGCCCGACCGTGATCATGGCCGTGGGCGTCAACGGCACGGGCAAGACCACCACCATCGGCAAGCTCGCGTGGCACCTCCGCCAGGAGCTCGGCAAGACGGTGCTGCTCGGCGCGGCCGACACCTTCCGCGCCGCCGCCGTCGAGCAGCTGGCCGAGTGGGCGCGGCGCGCCGACGTCGAGATCGTCACCGGCCCCGAGAACTCCGATCCCGGCGCCGTCGCCTTCGAGGCCGTCAAGCAGGGCCGCGAGCGCGGGGTGGACGTCGTGATCATCGACACCGCCGGCCGCCTCCACAACCAGGAGGAGCTGATGGCCGAGCTGACGAAGATCCGCCGCGTCATCGCCAAGCAGATGCCCGACGCGCCGCACGAGACGCTGCTGACCATCGACTCGACCACCGGCCAGAACGGCGTCCGCCAGGCCAAGCTCTTCTCCGAGGCCGTGCCGGTCGACGGCATCGTGCTGACCAAGCTCGACGGCACGGCCAAGGGCGGCATCGCGCTGGCCATCGCCGGCGAGCTCAACATCCCGGTCAAGCTGATCGGGATCGGCGAGGCGCTGGAGGACCTGCGCCCGTTCGACGCGGGCGACTTCGCCCGCGCGCTCGTCTCGTAGGTACAGTCGGCGGCCAATGGACGCCTGGCTGGTGTGGCTGATCGCGGGAGTCTTCGCCGCCGTGGGGGAGATCCTCACCGCGGGCTTCTTCCTGGCGCCCTTCGCCGTCGGCGCCTTCGCCGGGCTGGTGGCGGCGCTGGCCGGCGGCGGCGACCTCGTCCAGCTGATCGCCTTCGCGGCGGTGACGCTCGCCTGCTTCGGCCTGGTGCGGCCGATCGCCAAGCGCCACTTGCACGTCCCGCCGCAGATCCGGACCGGCACGGCGGCGCTGGTCGGCCGCTCCGCGATGGTGCTGGAGCGGATCTCCAACGACGAGAACGTCGGCACCGTGCGCATCGACGGCGAGGTCTGGACCGCGCGCGCCTACGACGAGGATCACACCATCGCCGTGGGTACCAAGGTCACCGTCGTCGAGATCCGCGGGGCCACCGCCCTGGTCGCCCCATGAACCCCGAACCCCAACCCTGGAGGTGAACGCGTGGTCGCCCTGATCGCCCTGGTCGTCGTCTTGCTCTTCGCGCTCTTCGTCGCGTCGCAGACCATCCGGATCATCCCGCAGGCGCGGGCCGGCGTCGTCGAGCGCCTCGGCCGCTACAGCCGCACGCTGCAGCCCGGCCTGACGATCGTCCTGCCGTTCGTCGACCGCGTGAAGCCGCTGATCGACCTTCGCGAGCAGGTCGTCAGCTTTCCCCCGAACGGGGTGATCACCGAAGACAACGTGACGGTCAACATCGACACCGTCCTGTACTTCACGATCACCGATCCCAAGAGCGCGTCCTACGAGGTCGCCAACCCGCTGCAGGCGATCGAGCAGCTCACGGTCACGACGCTGCGCAACGTCATCGGCGGGCTCACGCTCGAGCAGTCGCTGACCAGCCGCGACCAGATCAACACGCAGCTGCGCATCGTCCTCGACGAGGCGACGGGCAAGTGGGGGATCCGGATCAATCGCGTCGAGCTGAAGGCCGTCGACCCGCCCGGCGGGATCCAGGAGGCGATGGAGAAGCAGATGCGCGCGGAGCGGGACCGGCGCGCAGCGATCCTCACCGCCGAGGGCTCCAAGCAGGCCCAGATCCTCGACGCCGAGGGCGAGAAGCAGTCGCAGATCCTGCGGGCCGAGGGTGCGCGGGCGTCGCAGCTCCTGCGCGCCGAGGGCGAGGCCGGCGCGATCGCGACGGTCTTCGAGGCCATCCACAAGGGCGATCCCGACCCGAAGCTCCTCAGCTACCAGTACCTGCAGATGCTCCCGAAGATCGCCCAGGGCGACGCCAACAAGGTGTGGGTGATCCCCTCGGAGTTCACGCGGGCGCTCAACAACATCTCCGGCGCGTTCGGCGACCAGGGCGAGGACGCCCCCGGGCAGCAGCGCCCCATCGACGATGGATCTCGTCCGGCCTGACATCGACGCCTACGCGGCGGACCACACCACGGCGCTCCCGCCGTGGATGCAGCAGCTGCACGCCGAGGCGGTGGCCGACCTGCCGTACGCCGCGATGCTCAGCGGCCCGGTGGTCGGCCGGCTGCTGCAGACGCTGGTCGCGGTGATGCAGCCGCGGCTGGTGGTCGAGGTCGGCACCTACGCCGGCTACAGCGCCCTGGCCATGGCCGCGGCGCTGCCGCCCGGCGGGCGGGTCGTGACGCTGGAGATCAACGACGCCCACGCCGACTTCGCCCAGCGGCACTTCGACGCGTCGCCGATCGCCGACCGCGTCGAGCTGCGCCGCGGCCCGGCGCTGGAGTCGCTGGCCCGGCTCGACGGGCCGTACGACCTCGTCTTCATCGACGCCGACAAGGGCGGCTACCCCGACTACTACGAGGCGACGCTGGCCAAGCTGTCGCCCCACGGGCTGATCGTCGCCGACAACACGCTGCGCGACGGCGAGGTGCTCGCGCCCGGCACCGCGTCGAGCCGCACGATCGACGAGCTGAACACGCGCTGGGCCGCCGACGAGCGCGTGATCGTCACGCAGCTGACGGTGCGCGACGGCGTGACGCTGATCCGGCGGCGCTGAGCGGGCGGCTGGGGACGTCCGGGTTCCCGCGTCGCCTTCGTGGGCGGCGTACGTTCAGAGGACATGGCCTTGACTCGCCGACTCCTCCCGTCCCTGCTCTCCCTCGCCGCCGTGACGGCCGTGGCCGCCGTCCCCGCCTCCGCGCTGGCCGATGCGCCCTGGTCGCCGCCGGCCACGATCCCCGGCGCGGCCCAGCTGACGGCGCCGCTGGTCGTCACCTCCACGGGGCAGGGCGTCGCGCTGGCCGGCGCCAACCGCTCGCCGGACGCGCCGACGGGTGCAGCCTCGGAGCTGGTCCCGCTCGGGCTCAACGGCGCCGTGAACGGCACGATCCGCGGCCTGCGGATCGCCGACGGCCAGCTCGCGACCTACGCGAGCAACCGCACGGTCGTCGCCGGCTCGACGCTGGACGCGCGCGGGACGATCAGCGACAAGAGCCACGTCCAGGTCGCGCTCGGCACCGCGGGCGGCGCGCCCGGCACGCTGCGCGGCCTGAGCGGCAGCACGAGCGAGCACGTCTTCGCCCTGGCCTCCGACCACGCGGGCGACGTCGCGATCGTCACCGGCAACACCAAGCGCCGGCGGGTGCTCGTCCGGCGTCCCGGGTCGAGCACGTTCCGTTCGGTGCTGACGATCAACGTCTCCAGCCGCGCCCGCGGTGCCACGGTCGCGGTCGGCCCGCAGGGCGACGTCCTCGTCGTGTGGGAGGACGACCACCACATCTTCAGCCGCCACATCGGGCGCACCGGCCACCCGGGCAAGCAGTTCCGCATCGGCGACGGCGTGCAGAGCCGGCTGCAGGCGGCGATCGACAAGAGCGGTCGCGAGCTGGTCGCGTGGGCCAGCCAGCGGGTCAACGAGGGCGAGGCCGCCACGCCCGCCGAGGTGTTCTTCGCGACCGCGGCGCCCGGGCGCGGGTTCGGCTCCGCCCGGCACATCGAGTCGGCGGGCGCGACCGGCGCCGGGCGGTTCGTCGGCGACCCCGCGGTCCGGCTGGTCGTCGGTCCCGATGGCACCACCACCGTCCTGGCCTGGACGGGCTTCGCCGGCACGCACTACGTCGCCCGCGCCGCGTCGATCAGCGGCGGCCGCGTCGGCGCCGCGCAGATCGTCTCCGACCCGGCGCGCAACGGCGTGCTCGGCGACCTGGCGGTCGGCCCGGGCGGCTCGGCGTTCGTCCTCTGGCGCGCCGGCGTGGCGGGCGCCGACCCCGACGGCACCCCCAGCGGCGTCCTGGCCGCGGTCCGGCCGGCGGCGGGCGCGCCCTTCGGCGGATCGGAGGCGATCACGCCCGCCGGGCAGGTCGCGCCGGTCGCGCCGACCGTCGCGGCCGGGCCGACCGCGGGCACCGCGCTCGCGCTGGTGCCGAGGCTCACGCCGGCCGTCGACCTGCAGGTTGCCGCGCGGGCAGCGAGCGGCGGTTGACCGCGTGCGCCGGGCCGTACACTGAGCGGCCACGTGTTCGACGCCCTTGCCGAGAAGCTCCAGGAGACCCTGTCAGACGTCCGCGGCCGCGGCACGCTGACCGAGGACGACGTCAACAAGGCCATGCGCGAGATCCGTCTCGCGCTGCTGGAGGCCGACGTCAACTTCAAGGTCGTCAAGCAGTTCACGGCGACCGTCAAGGAGCGCTGCCTCGGCGCCGGCGTGCTGGGCCAGCTCAACCCCGGCCAGCAGGTCGTCAAGATCGTCAACGAGGAGCTGACCGCCCTGATGGGCGGCGCCTCGGCCGGCATCACCTTCTCGCCGCGCCCGCCCACGGTCATCCTCATGGCCGGCCTCCAGGGCTCGGGCAAGACGACCGCCACGGCGAAGCTCGCGCGCTACCTCAAGGAGCAGAACAACTCCTCGGTGGCCGTCGCGGCCTGCGACGTCTACCGCCCGGCCGCCGTCGAGCAGCTCATCAAGGTCGGCGGCCAGGCCGGCGCCGCGGTGTACGAGCAGGGGACCGACAAGGACCCCGTCGACATCGCCCGCTGGGCGCTGGAGCGCGCGAAGGCCGAGGGCAAGGACGTGTTGATCGTCGACACGTCCGGCCGCCTGCACATCGACGAGCGCCTCATGCAGGAGCTCAAGGACATCCGCAAGGTCGTCAAGCCGCACGCGATCCTGCTGGTCGTCGACGCGATGACCGGCCAGGACGCGGTCAACGTCTCTGAGCAGTTCGCCGAGGCCGTCGACTTCGACGGCGTCGTGATGTCCAAGCTCGACGGCGACGCCCGCGGTGGCGCCGCGCTCTCGGTCAAGGCCGTCACCGGCAAGCCGATCCTCTTCGCGTCCGTGGGGGAGAAGCTCGACCAGTTCGAGGCCTTCCACCCCGACCGGATGGCGCAGCGCATCCTCGGGATGGGCGATGTCCTGTCGCTCATCGAGAAGGCCGAGCAGCAGTTCGACGAGGACGAGGCCAAGGAGCTCGAGCGCAAGCTGCGCAAGGACGAGTTCACCCTCGAGGACTTCCTCAAGCAGCTCAAGCAGATCCGCAAGATGGGTCCGCTGACCTCGCTGCTCGGCATGATGCCGGGCTTCGCGGGCCAGCAGATGAAGGGGCTCAAGGTCGACGAGAAGGAGCTCGACCGCGTGCAGGCGATCATCCTGTCGATGACCGCCGAGGAGCGCCGCCGGCCCGAGCTCATCAAGGGCTCGCGGCGGCTGCGGATCGCCAAGGGCTCGGGCACGAACGTCCAGGCCGTCAACCAGTTGGTCAAGCAGTTCGGGCAGATGCGCAAGGTCATGAAGCAGATCGGCAGAGGCAAGATGCCGGACCTGCAGGCCATGATGCGCCAAGCCCGCTAACCTCCCACGTCGCTTTCGCAACGACTTCAAGGAACTTCGAGAACTCAAGTGTCAGTTCGACTCCGCCTCACCCGAGTGGGCGCCAAGAAGAATCCGATCTGGCGCATCGTCGCCGCGGATCAGCGCTCGCCGCGTGACGGTCGCAACATCGAGATCCTGGGGCAGTACAACCCCCAGACCCAGCCGTCGACGATCACCGTCGACGAAGACCGCGTGCGCGACTGGCTCGCCAAGGGCGCCGTGCCCAGCGACCAGGTGCGCAAGCTCCTGCGCACGCAGGGCATCGAGACCGCCGGCTCCCGCTAGGGAACCCAGCACCGCATGAAGGAGCTGCTCGACTACCTGGCGCGCCAGCTCGTCGAACATCCCGACGAGGTGGCGGTCGAGCAGTTCGACGAGGACGACGGCACCGTCGTCCTCGAGTTGTCGGTCGGTGACGAGGACTACGGTCGCGTCATCGGCAAGGGCGGCCGCACGGCCAACGCCCTGCGAACGGTGGTCAAGGCCGCGGCCGTGAAGGAGCAGCGCCGCGTCCTCGTCGACATCGTCGACTGACATGCCGGCCGCCGATGAGGCTGCCGGGGCGCTCCTGACCGTGGGCCGCGTCGGTCGGGCCCACGGGCTCGACGGCTCGTTCCACGTCACGCAGCCCCGCACGCGCCTGCTGGAAGGGCGCGACAGCGTGATCGTCAACGGAGCGGAGATCGCCATCGTGCGCCGGGCGGGCACCGACGCGCGGCCGATCTTCCGGCTGGCCGGGATCCAGACGCGCGAGGCGGTCGACGCCCTGCGCGGCACGGACCTGTGGGTGCCGCGCGCCGACGCGCCGCCGCTGGAGGAGGACGAGTGGTACGCCGAGGACCTCGTCGGCTGCCGCGTGGTCGATGGCGACCGCGAGGTGGGCGAGGTGACCAAGCTGTTGGCCTACCCGTCGTGCGAGCTGCTGGAAGTCCCGCGGGATGCCGATCCCGCCCGCCCAGCCTTGTTGATTCCCTTGATCTCCGACGCCGTGCGCACGGTCGACCTGGCCGCGCGCCGCATCGACGTGAACCTCGCCTTCCTCGGGGAGGACGAGTAGCCGTGCAGCTCGACGTGCTCACGCTCTTCCCCGAGTGGTTCGAGTGGTTCCAGACGCAGCGCCACGTGCGCAACGCCGTGCAGGAGGGCCACGAGGTCCGGACCTTCAACCCGCGCGACTACACGCCGCTCAGCGGGGGCCAGGTGGACGACACGCCCTTCGGAGGCGGTGCGGGCATGGTCCTGCGCGTCGACGTCATGGACAAGGCCTTGCAGGGCATCTACAACCAGGATCCGGTCGACCTGCGGCGCGAGCGGCGCGTCATCGCGCTCACGCCCGGCGGACGGATGCTCGACGACGGGCTCGTCGACGAGCTGGCCGCCGAGCCGGCGATCACGCTGCTGTGCGGTCGCTACGAGGGCTTCGACGAGCGGATCGTCCAGCACTTCGCGTCCGACGCGATCTCGGTCGGGCGCTTCGTGCTGTCGGGTGGCGAGCTGGCGGCGATGGTCGTCATGGACGCCGTGCTGCGCAAGATGCCGGGCGCGCTCGGCCACGCCGAGTCCGCGCTGGAGGAGTCCTTCAGCCAGGCGCTGGGCGGCGACCCCGAGTACCCGCACTACACCCGGCCGTCGGAGTACCGCGGCTGGAAGGTCCCGCCGGTGCTGCTCTCCGGCCATCACGAGGAGATCGCCACCTGGCGCCGTGCGCGCAGCCAGGAGCGCGGCGTCGTGGGGCCGACGGCCCATCCGCTGGACCCCGAGTCCAACGACATGCGCCGGGGCCGCGGGCCCGATCCGTTCGGCCCGATGTCCGGGGACGCACAGCCCGGTTCGGGGCCCGATCCGTTCGGCCCGATGTCGGGCTGACCGCTCCGACAGCCTCGCTTCGCTACCATCACTCAGCCGACGCGCGGAGCCGATCTTCGCGCCTTCTCTTTGCTATGAGCACCGTAATCGCATCTCTCGAGCGCGCGCAGCTGCGCCGCGTCCCTCGCTTTCAAGCGGGCGATCGTGTCCGTGTCCACTTCCAGGTCATCGAGGGCACGCGTCGCCGTACGCAGGTCTTCGAAGGCGTGGTGATCAAGCGCCAGGGGCATGGCTCGCGCGAGACCTTCACGGTCCGCAAGCAGTCCTTCGGCGTGGGGGTGGAGCGCACGTTCCCCGTGCACTCGCCCAAGATCGAGAAGATCGAGGTGACGGCTCGCGGCGACGTGCGTCGCGCCAAGCTCTACTACCTCCGCGATCGCGTCGGCAAGGCCGCCCGCGTCCGCGAGCGCCGCTACGTCGGCCCTGAAGAGGTCGTCGAGCCCGGTCTGCTCCATGATCCGATCGCGCAGCTGGAGGCCGAAGCGGCCGCCAGCGATGGCGCCGTCGACGCCGAGGGCGCGACCCTCGACGAGGTCGTCGGGACCCCTGAGGGCGACACGCCCGAGGTCGAGGCTCCCGCCGCGGCCGAGACGGGCGACGCGCCCGCCGCTGAGGCTTCGGCCGACGCCGGCGACGACAAGTAGGCCTGCGGGTGAGCCCCTCGACGGGGGAGACGAAGAAGGAACGCTCGGCGGGCAGCTCGTTCGTCGAGCTGATCGTCATCGTCGTGGTTGCCCTGGGCCTGGCCCTGGGCATCCAGGCGTTCCTCGTCAAGCCGTACCGGATCCCGAGCGAGTCGATGGTCCCGACGCTCCAGATCGGGCAGCGTGTCCTCGTCAACCGGCTGGGCAACCGCTTCAACAAGCCGGACATCGGCGAGGTGGTCGTGTTCCACCCGCCCGCCGGGTCGGACACGAACACCTGCGGCGACCCGGACAAGAAGTCCGACCAGGCCTGCGACAAGCCGACGGCGACCAAGTCCAAGGTCAACTTCATCAAGCGCGTCGTGGCCGGCCCGGGCGACACGGTGTACATCAAGGGCGGCCACGCCTTCGTCAACGGCAAGCGCCAGGCCGACGGCTTCACGCGGCCGTGCCAGGGCGGGACCGGCTGCGACTTCACGCGGCCGATCACCATTCCGCCGGACCACTGGTTCATGATGGGTGACAA
Source organism: Baekduia sp. (assembly GCA_036500525.1). Taxonomy (GTDB): domain Bacteria; phylum Actinomycetota; class Thermoleophilia; order Solirubrobacterales; family Solirubrobacteraceae; genus Baekduia. Next base: position 10,378 of record DASYBY010000069.1, read on the forward strand.
CCGTGGCGAGTCCGACGACAGCCGGTTCTGGGGTCCCGTTCCCCGCAAGTGGATCATCGGTGGCGCCTTTGCCACCTACTGGCCGCCCAAGCGCATCGGCACCCTCTAGCACCCGTCCGATCGCTGCCGTCCCGGTGCCTCCGGCCTCCAAGCCCCCGGCTCCCAAGCCGAAGAAGAAGCCCAAGAGCAAGGC
>DASYBY010000070.1:0-1791 GCA_036500525.1 Baekduia sp.
CGCCCTTGCGGTCGAGGACGGTGCGCCCGCGCCAGCCCAGGAGGGTGTTGAGGTCGTGCTCGGGCATGTCAGCGGTCCGGATCGACGCGCTCGGCACGTGTGTGGTGGTCATCGGCCTCGCGGGCGGCATCCTCGGCCGCCGTGCGATGGGTTTCGGCCTCCTGCTCGGCGCGGAGCACCCGCCACCGATGGTCTTCGGCATCCTCGTGCTCGCGGACGGCGACCTGCTCGGCCTGGCGAGCCTGGGCCTGCTCGCCGGTGGCGAGGTCCTCGAGGCGATCGGCCTCGGAGAGCCGCGCTCGAGCCTCGACACGGTGCTGTTGCCGGCGATGGTCGAGGCGACGGCGCAGGACGACGATCGCCAGCGCCGGCAGGACGAGGACGACGGAGGAGGACCACCGATGAGCACCGTCCTGTGGATCGTCCTGGTCGCCGTGCGCCAGCGCGGCTCGCCCGAGTCCAAGCCCGTCGGCGCGCCGCACGAGACGACCGCAGCCGAAGGATGATCGCCCTCCACGCAGCGGTCGAGTGCATGCGGTACCTCAGGTCTCCTACAACTGCTCTTCGCCCTTGGCGTAGACGATCTGCAGGACGTCGGCGGCGAATGCGGTGTTGAACACCGCCATCGTCCAGCGTGTGGCGCGCGGCGCGACGAGAAGGCCGGCGGTGAAGGCCGTGCTGACCCACACTCCGAGGCAGTAGGGGCAGATGATGAGCTCGCCGAGCGCGCGGCGCAGGCCGCGACCACGGGCGGCCTCGTCGACTTCGCTGGGCCCGGCGTCGTCCTGGAAGGTCGTGAACGGGGCGCGAATGGCGCTGGTCACCCGGTCCTTGGCGATCAACCGCGACACCTTGTGCGTGGCTACCGCCACGAGCGCCAAGTCGGACGCCGCCACCCGGTCGGGAACGTTCCGCCCCGAGTGTCCAAGCCACGACCCGAACGCGCCGGTGAGCGCGCCGAAGGAGCCCATGAGGATCGCGTACCCGCCGAGGGGGCGATCTTGCTGGGGCGCATGACCGCGGAACGGGCCGATGTCCTGAAGCCGCATGTCCGCGCCGTACCCGGGTATGGCCGCGATTATGGCCCGAGATCTGAACGAGTGCGTGGTGGTGATCACGGGCGCGTCGAGCGGGATCGGCCTGGCCGCGGCTCAGGCGTTCGCCCGCGAGGGGAGCCGGATCGTCCTCGCGGCCCGTGCGCCGCGGCCCCTCGAGGATGCCGAAGGCGCCTGCCCGGCGGTAGGCCTACAGGTCGACCGTTCCTGCCGCCGCCGGCGGATCGTCGTCGCGCGGGTGCGGGGCGGACAGGCCGTGGTCCGGCGCCGGGCGCTCGGTGATCGGCCGGACGAGGCGGCGGCGGAGATCGATGGCACGGACGACGGACATCACGACATGGCGGCCGATGTCCAGCGGCGTCGTGGCGCGAGGGAGCAGCCGCGAACCGAGCTGCAAGGGGGCCAGGAGGCTGTCGCGGGCCGGGATCCCGCCGCTGGACTGTGGATGGCGCGGGGCGGTCCACAGTGATCCGGGGCGGCCGGCCGGCTCGTCGCCGCTGTGGTACCAGCGGTCGACGACCATCAGCAACCGGCGCCCGATTCCGGGGACCACGTTGTACAACAACCCCACGAGGCGCGTCCCGCCGCCGAGCAGGACCTCGCCGCGCGGCCGGATCGCGACCTCGACCAGCGCCTGAGCGATGACGTCGGCGCGATAGGCGTCGGGGGGCACGCGAGGACGGCGGCCGGTGGCGCTGGAGGCCTGGGCGAAGAGCGGTGAGTCGATCGGGCCCGG
>DASYBY010000071.1:0-14204 GCA_036500525.1 Baekduia sp.
TTCGAGCAGGTGTGGGGCTACGACTTCGGGGCGACCTCCAACGTCCTCGGCGTCTACATGGGGTACTTGCGCCGCAAGACCGAGGCGGCGGGCGAGGAGCGCCTGCTGCACACGGTGCGCGGCGTCGGCTACATCCTGCGCGAGGAACCCACGTGACCCTGCGCCGGCGCGTGACGCTCATGTCCGCGCTGGTGGTGGGCGCGACGCTCGTCCTCGCCTCGTTCGTCTGCTTCTTCGTCATGCGCGGCGAGCTGCGCGGGCAGATCGACGACTCGCTGCGCCAGCAGGGCGACCAGGTCGCGCGGACCGGCACGGTGGGCGGGTTCCCGCGGCGCGTGCCCCAGCCGCAGCGGCGCACCGGCGCGGCGCAGGGCTACGTCCAGTTCGTCGGCGTCGACGGGACGGTCCGCCGCCCGCCCGCCACGACCGAGCCGATCCTCCCGGTCACCGACGAGACGCGGGAGCTCGCGCGCTCGCTGACCGTCCGCGGCATCCTGGAGGACGCGCACGCCGACGGCGTCCACGTGCGGATGCTCACCGTCGCGCTGCCCGGGCGCGGCGCGGTGCAGCTGGCGCGCTCGCTGGCCAGCGTCGACCGCGCGCTCAGCCGCCTCCGCATCGTCCTGGCGCTGCTGGTCGTCTTCGGGACCGCCTTCGCCGCGCTGCTCGCGCGCATCCTGTCGCGGCCCGTCGCGGCGCCGACCGAGCACGAGCTCGCGCTGTCGCAGGGCGCGCTCGCCGACTCGCTCGCCGCGCAGCGCCAGCTCGTCGCCGACGCGTCGCACGAGCTCCGCACGCCGGTGACCAGCGTGCGCACCAACGCGGAGATGCTCCGCGACGCGACGTTCGTGCCCGACGACGAGCGCCGCCTGATCGCCGGCGAGGTGGTCGACCAGGCCGAGGAGCTGACCGCGCTGATCGGCGACCTCATCGACCTCGCGCGCGGCGACGTCCCCGACCCCGCGGTGGAGGACGTCCGCCTCGACGCGTTGGTGTATGAGTCGGTCCAGCGCGCGCGGCGCCACGCGCCCGCGCTGCGGTTCACGCTGGAGAGCGAGCCGTGCGTCGTGGTCGGCGCGCCCGAGCGGCTCGCGCGCGCGATCAACAACCTGCTCGACAACGCGGCCAAGCACTCGCCCGCGGGCGCGTCGGTCGAGATCGCGCTGGCCGGCGGGGAGCTGACGGTGCGCGACCACGGCCCGGGGATCGACCCGGAGGATCTCCCACACGTCTTCGACCGCTTCCACCGCGGCGCCAACGCGCGCGGGCGGCCGGGATCGGGCCTCGGGCTGGCGATCGTGCGCCAGGTCGCCGAGGCGCACGGCGGCGCGGTCGGGCTGGAGCCCGCGCCGGGCGGCGGCACGCTCGCGCGGCTGCGGCTGCCGGTCGTGCCGGTCGAGGCCGTGAACGCGACATAGGATGGCCTGATGGCCCTCACCGCGCTCGCCGTCCTCGACGGCCAGGTCCTGCCCGCCGACGAGGCGACGATCGGGGTCACCGACCTCGGCCTGCTGCGCGGCGACGGCGTCTTCGAGGTCATCCGGGTCGTCGGCGGGCGGCCGTTCGCGCTCGACGACCACCTGCGCCGCATGGCCGGCTCGGCGCGGAACCTGCGGCTGGAGATCGACCTGCGCGCCGTGCAGGCCGACACCGAGGCGCTGCTCGCCGAGGCCGGCCCGGTCGACGGCGCGGTGCGGTTCCTGGTCACGCGCGGCGGCCGGCGCATCGGGCTCGTGGAGACGCTGCCCGACTACTCGGAGCCGTTGAAGCTGGTGTCGATCGAGTACGTCCCGCCGCGGGTGCTCGACGGGGTCAAGTCGCTGAGCTACGCCGGGAACATGCTCGCCGGGCGACTCGCCCAGGAGGCCGGCGGCGACGACGGGCTGCTGGTCACGCCGCACGGACGCGTGCTGGAGGGATCGACGTCGTCGATCTTCGCGTCGCTGGACGGCGAGACGCTCGTCACGCCGCCGCTCAGCGATCGCGTCCTCGACTCGATCACACGGCGGCGCCTGCTGGCGCTGCTGCCCGAGGCCCGCGAGGAGGTCATCACGCGCGAGGAGCTGCGCGGCGCGAACGAGGCGTTTTTGGCCTCGACCACGCGCGACGTGCACGCGATCGCGCGCATCGACGAGGACGAGCTGCCGGCCGTGCCGGGGCCGTTGACGCAGGCCGCCGCCGACGCGTTCGCCGCGCACGTGCGCAGCGAGCTCGGCACCGCATGAAGATCCTCACCGTCATCGGCAACCGGCCGCAGTTCGTCAAGGCCGCCGCGGTGTCGCGCTTGCTGCGCGAGCGCCACGACGAGATCCTCGTCCACACCGGTCAGCACCACGACGACGAGTTGTCCACCATCTTCTTCGAGGAGCTGCAGGTCCCGCGGCCTGAGCATCAGCTGCACATCGCGGGCGGGACGAACACCGACCAGACCGCGCGGATGCTCGCGGCGATCGGCCCGCTGCTGGCGAGCGAGCGGCCCGACGTCGTGCTGGTCTACGGCGACACGAACTCGACGGTCGCCGGCGGGCTGGCCGCGGCGCAGGCGCTCGTGCCGGTCGTGCACGTCGAGGCCGGGATGCGGTCGTTCGACCGCCGCATGCCCGAGGAGCTCAACCGCGTGTTGACCGACCATCTCTCCGACCTCCTGCTCTGCCCGTCGCAGACCGCGATGGACAACCTGGCGCGGGAGTCGGTCGCCGGGCGGGCGGTGCTGGTGGGCGACGTGATGGTCGACGTCGCGCTGCTGTTCCAGCCGCGCGCGAAGGCCGATCGCCACCCGCTGCGCGACGCGGGCGTGGTACCGGGCGAGTACGTGGTGGCGACCTCGCACCGCGCGGGCAACGTGGACGTGCCGGAGCGGCTGCGCAAGTTGGTGGACTTGCTGATGGCGATCGAGGAGCCGGTCGTCTTCCCGCTGCACCCGCGCACCGGCGCGCGCCTGGACGCCGCCGGCTGGCTCGACGAGCTGCAGGGCGCCGACCACATCAGGTTGGCCCCACCGCTGGGGTACATGGCCTTCACCTCGCTGCTCACCAACGCCCGCGCGGTCCTCACCGACTCGGGCGGCGTGCAGAAGGAGGCCTACTTCGCCGGCGTGCGCTGCGTGACGATGCGCGACACGACCGAGTGGGTCGAGACGGTGGAGACGGGGTGGAACGAGCTGGTCGACCTGGACCGCGACGCCGCGCTGCGCGCGTTGCATCGCGCGCTGCCCGAGGCGCGGCCGGAGCTGTACGGGGACGGGCGGGCCGGGGAGCGCGTAGTGGCAGCCATCGACGCGCTCACGCTCGAGCCCGCCGCGGCCCTCTAGCTCCGCGGCGCGATCGCCGCACGACCAGGGGTCAGACCCCTTGTTGCAGCCAGTGTGCGAAAAGGGGTCAGACCCCTTGGGTGCGCGCGGCCTAGCTGCGCGGCGCGATCGACGAGCCCGGATCGGGCACGGAGCCCTCCGGTCGTCCGATGCGCCGGACCGGGATCCCGGGGAAGCGCGTGGCGTCGAGGATGCCGCGGCCGTCGACGATCGTCTGCACGCCCGGCAGGTCGGCGGTGCTCAGCGTCGCGTACGCGCCGTGGTCGGCCTGCACCACGGCCGCGTCGATCGGCGCGCCGTCCCACGGCGTGAACCCGTGGCCGCGCAGCTCGTCGTCGGTGAACAACGGGTCGGCGGCGAGGACCTCGGCGCCGCGGGCCGCGAGCGCGTCGCGCAGCGCGAACGCGCCGGAGAACGCCGTCTCCTTGACGCCGCCGCGGTACGCCACGCCGAGGATCAGTACCCGCCGGCCGGCGACGTCGCCGAGCAGGTCGGCCGCGTAGGCCGGCATGCGCTCGTTGATCTCGCGGGCGGCGAGGGGCAGGCGGGCGTCGGCGTCGCCGGCCAGTAGGAAGCGCGGGTAGACCGGGATGCAGTGCCCGCCGACGGCGATCCCGGGGCGGTGCACGTGCGAGTAGGGCTGGGAGTTGGCGGCGTCGATGACCGACAGCACGTCGATCCCGAGCGTGTCGGCGTAGCGCGCCAGCTCGTTGGCGAAGGCGATGTTGATGTCGCGGTAGGTCGTCTCGGCGAGCTTGCTCAGCTCGGCCGCCTCGGCCGATCCCAGGCCCCGGACTTCGGCGTCCAGGAACGAGGCGTACAACTCGATCCCGCGCGACTCGCCGGCGGGGCTGAGGCCGCCGACCAACTTGGGGTACTTGTCGAGATCGGCGATCGCCCGTCCGCTGAAGATGCGCTCGGGGGAGAAGACCACGTGGAAGTCGGTGCCCTCGGTCAGACCCGAGGCCGCCTCCAGCGCCGGCGCCACGCGCCCGCGCACGGTCCCCACGGGTACGGTCGTCTCGATCGAGACCGTCGTGGGTGGGCGGGTCCGGGTCAGCCCGCGCCCGATGTCGGCGATCACCGCGTCGAGGATCGCCCAGTCCGGCCGCGCGCTCGCGTCGACCACCAGCGGCGGGACGGCGACCACCAGGTCGGGACCCTCGGCCACGGCGGCGGCGGTGTCGGTCACCGCGCGCAGGCGGCCGTCGCCGACCGTCTCGGCCAGCGCCTCGGGCAGCCTGGCCTCGTTGGGGAACGGCGCCTGGCCGGCGTTGACCAGGTCGACGACGCGCGGGTCGACGTCGGCGCCGACCACCTGGTGGCCCGCCAGCGCGATCCGCGCCGCCAGCGGCAGGCCGACCTTGCCAAGTGCGACAACAACCACCCTCACGCGATCACGACCGTCTCGCCGCTCGCCGCGCTGGCCAGCACGGCCTCGGCGACCGCCACGGTCTCCAGCCCCTCCTCGAGCGTGACGACCTGCGGCTGCTCCTCGCCGCGGATGAGCGCGCAGAAGCCCTGCAGCTCGACGGCGAGCGGCTCGCGACGGGCGAGTGCGTAGCGCGTCATGTCGCCCTCGGCGACCCCGCGCAGCGCCTGCATCGCCGGCCAGCCCTGGGTGGACGTGTCGGCGTTCTCGTAGAAGGTGAGGTCGGCGCGCAGCGTGTCGGCGACGAGCATCCCGCGCTCGCCGAGGATCCGCGTCCGGCGGACCTTCGTCGGCGTCAGCCAGTCGACGACCGAGTTGAACGCGACGCCGCCTTCGAGGCGCCCCGTGACCAGCACGAGGTCCTCGTGTGCGCGGCCCATGCGGTGCTGCGTCTGGGCCGCGACGCGCTCCACGCGGCCGCCGCCCAGCCAGCGGACGAGGTCCAGGTCGTGGGTCGCGAGGTCCTTGACGACGCCGACGTCGCGCACGCGGTCCGGGAACGGCCCGACGCGCTCGGTCGTGACCGTGAAGACCTCGCCGAGCTGGCCGTCGTTGACGCGGCGGCGCAGCTCCAGCAGCGCCGGATTGCAGCGCTCGACGTGGCCGACCGCGCCGTGCAGCCCGGCGGCGCGCACGATCTCGATGATCTCGCGCGCCTCGCCGGCGGTCGCCGCCAGCGGCTTCTCGACCAGCACGTGCACGCCGGCGGCGGCCAGCTCGCGCACGGCCGGGAGGTGCTCCTCGGTCGGGACCGCGACGACCGCGAAGTCCGGCGGCCCACCCGGCCCGCCGAGCAGCTCGGCCACGCTCGCGAACAGCAGCGCCGGATCGGCCACCGCGGCGAAGCGATCGCCACCCGGGTCCACGGCGCCCGCGAAGCGGATCGCGGGATCGGACTGCAGGATGCGCGCGTGGTGGCGGCCGATCATGCCGAGGCCGAGCACCGCGCCGCGCAGGGGTTCAGGGGTGCCCACGGCTTGTTGAGCCTATCCGGGCGCCGGCGAGAAGCTACGCCGACGCGGCGGCCATGGCGTCCGCGGCGAGCACGGAGTCCTTGGCGGCCTCGGTCCAGATGATCTGCTCGCGGCCTGGGCCGACGCCGATCAGCACGATCGGCACGCCGACGGCCTCCTCGACGTAGGTGAGGTACTTCTTGGCGTTCTCGGGCAGGTCGTCGTAGCTGCGGATCCCGGTGAGATCCTCGGTCCAGCCCGGCAGCTCGGTGTAGACGCCCGTCGCGTGGTGCAGCACCGACTGGTGGTAGGGGAACGTGTCGGTGATGAAGTCCTCGTCGCGCGTCCCCCGGTACTGCGTGCAGACCTTGATGGTCTCGAAGCCGCTGAGCACGTCGAGCTTGGTGACGGCCAGCGACGACAGCGAGTTCAGGCGCGCGGCGTAGCGCAGCGCGACGACGTCGAGCCAGCCGGTGCGGCGCGCGCGACCGGTGGTCGTGCCGAACTCGTGCCCGTTCTGGCGGATCTCCTCGCCGGTGTCGTCGTGCAGCTCGGACGGGAACGGCCCGGCGCCGACGCGCGTGGCGTAGGCCTTGGTCACGCCCCACACCTCGGCGATGTCGCGCGGACCGACGCCGGCGCCGACGGCCGCGGCGCCCGCGACCGGGTTGCTCGACGTCACGAACGGATAGGTGCCGTGGTCGATGTCCAGCAGCGCGCCCTGGGCGCCCTCGAAGAGGATGTGCTTGCCCTCGTCCAGCGCGCGCCACGCCAGCGCCGACGTGTCGGCGATGTGCTGCTCGAGGCGGTGGCCGAAGGTCAGGTACTGCTCGGTCATCGTCTGCAGGTCGATCTCGCGCGCGAACGGGCGCAGCTGCTGGCGCTTGGGCTCCAGCGCGGCGGCGATCTTCTTCTTGAGGATCCGCTCGTCGAGCATGTCCTGCACGCGGATGCCGAGGCGGGCGGCCTTGTCGGCGTAGGCCGGGCCGATGCCGCGCTTGGTCGTGCCGATGAGGTTCTTGCCCAGCTTCTGCTCGCCCTCCATGTCGAGGAGCAGGTGGTAGGGCATGATCAGGTGCGCGTTGGCGCTGAGCTTCAGGCCGCTGACGTCGACGCCGCGGGCGCGCAGGTCGTCGATCTCGGCGGTGAGGACCGCGGGATCCACGACGACGCCGTTGCCGATGACGCAGGTGCGGCCGGGGTAGAGGATCCCCGACGGGATGAGGTGGAACTTCCACGTCTCACCCGCGTGGATGATCGTGTGGCCGGCGTTGTTGCCGCCCTGGAAGCGGACGACGACGTCCGCTCGTTCGGCGAGGAGGTCGATGACCTTGCCCTTGCCTTCGTCGCCCCACTGGGCGCCAACGATCACTGTGCCTGGCATTTCTTGTGGAAGTGTAGGCGGCGGAGCGCTACGCGACGTCCCAGCGGACCGGGGAAGCCACCGGATCGGGCTCCTCCACGATCCCGAACTGCTGCCGGCGGAGATCGGCGCCGACGACCGGCAGCACCTCGCACATCTCCTCCAGGCGGGAGACGGTGCGCTCGTTGATCTGCTCGGCGAGGTCGTCGCGCTCCAGGTTGGTGGTGATGATCACGGCGCGCTCCTGCTCGTAGCGGGCGTTGATCATCGCGTAGAGCTGCTCCAGCACCCACGGGCTGGTCTTCTCGGCGCCGACGTCGTCGATGTGCAGCAGATCGACGCCGGTCAGGCGGTCCAGCAGCTCGGTGTAGGAGTGCTCGCTGTCGTCGTCGAACGTGGTGCGGATCTCGGCCAGCAGGCGCGGCAGCGAGTAGATCGCGACGGTGCGGCCGGCGTCGAGCGCGGCCTTGGAGACGAGCATCGCCAGCGATGTCTTGCCGGTCCCGACGGGGCCGTAGAGCCACAGGCCCTCGCCGCCGTCGATCTTCGCGTCGATCTCGCGCACGTACCGGCGCACGTAGGCGACGATGCTGTCGCGGATCGTCGTGACCGGCGCGCGGTCGAAGCTCAGGTTGGCGTACTTCTTGGGGATGACGGCGCTCAGCCCGCGGGCGCGCGCGATCGCGACGACCTGCGAGCGGCAGCGGCAGTACGACGACGTGCGCGTGACCTCGTCGACGAGGATCCCGCTGCCGTCGCAGAGCGAGAAGGGGCAGGTGCGGGCCATGGCTACGCGGCCCGCTGGAGGCCGAGGAACCGCGGGTACTCGCCCTGGAAGGTGAGCGGGATCTCGCCCAGGCCGCCGTTGCGGTGCTTGGCGATGATGAGGTCGGCCTCGCCGGGGCGGTCCGTGTTCTCGTTGTAGTACTCGTCGCGGTAGATGAACATGACGAGGTCGGCGTCCTGCTCGATCTGGCCGGACTCACGCAGGTCGGAGAGCATCGGCTTCTTGTCGGTCCGCGACTCCACGCCGCGCGAGAGCTGCGACAGCGCGATGACCGGCACCTCGAGCTCACGCGCGAGGATCTTCAGGCCACGCGAGATCTCGCCGATCGCCTGGACGCGGTTGTCGGTCCGCGAGTCGGTGCGCAGCAGCTGCAGGTAGTCGACGATGACCAGCCCGAGCCCGCCGTACTCCGACATCGTCTGCTGGTGCAGCCGCCGCGCCTTGGCGCGCATCTCGAGGATCCCGATGTCCGACGAGTCGTCGACGTACAGCGGGGCACGGTCATACCGCGAGGCCGTCTCCAGCACCCGCTTCCACTTCCGCTCGTCCTTCAACCGCCCCTTGCGCAGGTCATCGCCCTTGATCGACGCCTGCGACGCGATGAAGCGCTGCGCGAGCTCCGGCTCCGACATCTCCAGGCTGAAGAGGGCCACGGGGCGCGGGCGATCGGCGCTCAGGGCGACGTTCTCGGCGAAGTTGGTGACCAGGGCGCTTTTGCCCATCGACGGACGGGCCGCCAGGATGATCATGTTGCCCGGCTGGAAGCCGCCGGTGACCTCGTCGAGGTCGTGGAAGCCTGAGGGCGTGCCGGTGAGGGAGCGGCCTTCGGTGGACAGCTCGTGCCAGCGGTCGAGCTCCTCGTGGAGGACCTCGCCGACCTTGCGGAAGTCCTTCTGGCGGTCGTCACGACCGACCTCGAGCATGGCCTTCTCGGCCTGCTCGACGATGTCGCGGGGCAGTGCCTCGTGGTTGTGGACCGAGGACTGGATCTCGTAGGTCGCCGTCAGCAGCTTGCGCAGCAGCGACATCTCGCGGACGATCGTGCCGTAGCGGCGGAGGTTGCCGACGGCGGGCACCGCGGCGGTGAGCGCGTCGATCTCGGGCGGGCCGCCGGCGGCCTCCAGCGCGCCGCGCGCGCGGAGGTGCTCGGTCACCGTCACGACGTCGATGGGCTCGCTCTCGGCGTAGAGCGTGATCATCGACTCGTAGATGACCTGGTGGCGCTCCCGGTAGAAGTCGTCGGGCTTCAGGCCCTCCTCGATGACGTAGGCGTAGTGCACCTTGTCGGAGAGCAGGACGGCGCCCAGCACGGACTGCTCGGCCTCGAGCGAATGCGGCGGCGCGAGGGCCTGTGCGGAGGTCAGCGGGGGAGCGTCGGGATAGGCGGCCACGAGAGCACACGAACGTAGCGCGGGCCGCGGCGTTAAGAACGCGCGCTTGCCGCAAATCCCGGGCGATTAACGACGAACGGCGCCCCATCGGGCGCCGTTCGGACAAGTGCTGCGGTGCGGCGGAGGCTAGGCCTCGGAGACCATCACCTTGACGGTGGCGGTGACGCCGTCGTTGACCTCGAGGACCACCTGGTAGGTGCCCACGTTCTTGATGGCCTCGTCGAGGTGGATCTTGCGGCGGTCCACGTCGATGCCGCGGGCCTCCTTGATCGCCTCGGCGATGTCCTGCGTGGTGACCGAGCCGAACAGACGGCCGTCCTCGCCCGCCTGCTGCGAGATCGTGAGGACGGTCTTGTTCAGCTGCTCGGCGTACTCGTGCGCCTGCGCGATGCGGCTCGCGGTGGCCTTGACGTAGGCCTCCTGCGAACGCTGCGCCTCGCTGAGCGCGCCCTTGGTCGCGGGCGCGGCGAGCTTGCGCGGGATCAGGAAGTTCCGCAGGAAGCCCTTGGAGACGTCCACGACGGCGCCACGGGAGCCGACGCCATCGACGTCCTTGAGGAGGATCGCCTCAGGCATGGCTACTCGCGCTCGCGATCACGGTCGCGACCGCGGCGGCCGCCGACGCTCTCGGACGCCGGCTCGGCTGCGTACGGCAGCAGGGCGAGCTCACGGGCGCGCTTGACGGCGCGCGCGATCGCGCTCTGGTGCCGGCGGCAGGCGCCGGTGATGCGCCGCGAGCGGATCTTGCCGCGCTCGGAGACGAACCGGCGCAGGCTGGTCACGTCCTTGTAATCGACGTGCTCGATCTTGTCCTTGCAGAACGGACAAGGCTTGCGGCGCCCGGAACCGGGCCCGCCCTTCTTGTCCCTGCGACGAGCCGGCTTGGCCGGGCTCTTCCGCTGCTTGGCCACGTGTGTAAGTCCTCTTTGGTGCGATGAAGTCTGGACGTGCGGACGCGCGCCGACGAGGGCGCGCGAACTCACAGTGTGACACGTGCGCGTCCGTACCGGTCTGTCGCTCGGTAGCGAACGGTCCGGATGGACCCCGAACGGGCCGTCTACGCGGGCTCTTCGTCCTCCAGGACGGCGATCCCGAGGGCGGCCGCGAAGGCGCCGGCACCGGCCACGACGTCGGGCCAGGGCATCGCGGCGCCGCGCAGATCGACGATCGAGCGCAGCCCGTCGAGACGGCAGCCGTCGAGCTCGACGCGCTGCAGGCGGGCCTGGCCGAGCATCGCGCGCGACAGGTCGCAGGCCTCCAGGCGGACGTCGCGCAGCTGGGCTTGCTCCAGCGAGGCCTCGCGCAGCTCGCAGCCCCGGAAGAGGACGCGGTCGATGCGAGCGAGCGCGAGCACGGCGTAGTCCAGGCGGCAGTCGATGAACGTGACGTCGCTGATCGAGGTCTCGACCAGCTGGGCGCCGGTCAGGCGGCACTGGCGCAGCGTCAGGCGGCTGAGCGCGCCGCCGCGGACGTCGAGGTTGGCGAGGTCGGCGCCGATGAGCTCGCAGTCGTGGAGGTGGATGTCGTGCAGCTGGGCGCCGGCGAGCGAGCCGCGCACGCGGCAGTCCTCGATCGTGGTCGAGCGCGCCACGGTCCCGGGCGCGAGGAGGCCGGTCAGCTCCAGGCTCTCCAGGCGGTCCTCGGCGGCCAGGGCGAGCGTGGCGAGGTCGGTCTCGGGCAGGTCGGCCGAGAGCGTGGGGACGCCTGGCGGGCGCGCGGCGGGGGAGCGGGGAGGCACGTTGGGCATCCTGCCAACTCGCGGCGGCCGTCCGTGCCTGGCGGCGGTGTGCAGCGCCTACGGTGGATCCATGAGCACGACGACCCCGCAGCGTCCCATCCCCTCGGGCTTCGGCCCGCGCACGACCCCCTCCGAGGTGCTCGAGGGCATCGACCTCTCCGGCCGCTTGGCGATCGTCACCGGCGGCGCGTCGGGCCTCGGCCTGGAGACCGTCCGCGCGCTGGCCGGCGCCGGGGCCGGCGTCGTGGTCGCCGTCCGGCGGGTGGGCGACGCCGAGGAGGCGCTGGCGGGCATCGCCGGCGTGGAGGTCGCCGAGCTGGACCTGAGCGACCTCGCGAGCGTGCGCGCCTTCGCCGAGGGCTTCCTGGAGTCGGACCGCGCCATCGACATCCTCATCAACAACGCGGGCGTGATGGCGGCGCCCGAGACGCGCGTCGGGCCGGGCTGGGAGCTGCAGTTCGCGACCAACCACCTCGGGCACTTCGCGCTGACCAACCGGCTGTGGCCGGCCCTGCGCGCGGGCGGCGGCGCCCGCGTCGTCGCGCTGTCCTCGCGCGGCCACAAGCGCTCGGCGATCCGCTTCGACGACCTCCAGTTCGATCGCGGCTACGACAAGTGGGCGGCCTACGGCCAGGCCAAGACGGCCAACAGCCTCTTCGCGGTGCAGCTCGACGCGCTGGGACAGGACGCGGGCGTGCGCGCCTTCGCGGTCCATCCCGGCGGGATCATGACCCCGCTGCAGCGCCACCTGCCGCGCCAGGAGATGGTCGACGCCGGCTGGATGGACGCCGACGGCAACCTCAGCGACCGCTTCAAGACCGTCGAGCAGGGCGCGTCGACGTCGGTCTGGGCGGCGACCTCGCCGCAGCTGGACGGCAAGGGCGGCGTCTACTGCGAGGACTGCGACATCGCTGAGCCGACCGCGGTCGGGACCGAGAGCGCCGAGCTGCGCGGCGTCGACGCCCACGCGATCGACCCCAACGCCGCGGTGCGCCTGTGGGCGCGGTCGGCGGAGCTCACGGGCGTGGACGCGTTCGCGGCGGCGTAGGGCCAGAGACCACGCGAGCCCCCGGACGCGCTGGCGGCCGGGGGCTCGAAGGTGGAGCTGCCTGCGCGGGCGCTGCCCGCGCGGGGCCGGAGCCCCCTGGGAAAGGCGCTGCGTCGTCTGCGGTCGTGGACACATCGCCAGGCGCCACCCGATCCCTTGACAAGGCGGATGCCTTGCCTGCGGGCTCGTGCGACGCCTGGCTCGGTCCACGACCACATCCGCCGGACCGCCTGATTCCCAGGAGCCTCCTAGAACGGGATGTCGTCGTCGGCCGGCGCGCTGACGGGCGCGGCGACCGGCTGTGCGTTGAAGTCGCCGGTGTCGGCGGGGACGTCGGAGCGCGGCGTGAACCCGCCACCGCTGCTCTGGCCGCCGGGGCCGGCGTTGTCGTCACGGCTGCTGAGGAACTGGACGTTGTCGGCGACGACCTCGACCTTGGACCGGTTCTTGCCGGTCTCCTTGTCCTGCCACTCGCTCCACTCGAGACGGCCGTCGATGGCGACGGGGCGGCCCTTGGAGAGGTAGCGCGCGGCGTTCTCGCCCTGCGCGCCCCAGACGGTGACGTCGAAGTAGTTGGGCTTGTCCTCCCACTCACCGGTCGCGTTGTTCTTGCGACGGGTGTTGACGGCGACGCGCAGCTTGCAGACCGAGGTACCGCTCGGCAGCGAGCGCAGCTCGGGGTCGAAGGTCAGGTTGCCGGTGAGGATGACCCGGTTGATGTTCGAAGCGGCCACGAAGGGCTCCTTTCGGGGGCGAACTTGAAGTCTGCGGCGAGTCTAGGGGCCGGTCCGGAGGGCACGGACGCAAACCCTGCACCCTGCGGGTCTTTCGTCGCAGAGTCGTCACGAAGTGTGCCCTTCCGTCGCGCAACGGACACCACGAAGGGCGTCCCGGAACGACAGCAGCGCCGCGGAGACGGCGCTGCGGGTACTGCCAGAAGTCTTGGGAGACCGGGTGCTTAGAGGCGCTCGACCGGAGCGGACTCGGCGGCCTCCGGAGCGATCTCGCTCGGAGCGGCGCTGGCGCTGAGGTCCGGCACGGGCGGCAGGCCGGCGCGGAGCTTGATGACGCGGAAGCGGACCACGCCGTCGGTGATGCGCAGGTAGCGACCGATCGCGGCCGGGACCTCGGGACCACCCTCGAACTGCAGGAGGTGGTACTCCGCATCGTTCTTGTGGCGGATCTCGAAGGCGGTGCGGCGGACGCCCCAGTCGTGCTTGCTCACGATCGTGGCGCCGTTGGTCTCGAGCAGACGCTCGGCCTCGGCGAGGACCTTCGCCCGCTGCTCTTCCTCCGCAGCCGTGTCGAGGAGGAGCATCAAGTCGTACGTGGGATTCTGTGCAGGCATAGGAAAGTGCCCCGAGGGCGACGTGGGACTATAGCGCCGCCGTCCTTCCGAGGACCTGCGGGGGGCGAGTTTCCGCCATTCGCGCCCTCACAGGGGTGCGATGAACGACATCCTGCACCGGATCCGCTGGCCCAACGTGGCCCGCGCGGCGGCCGTCCTGAGCGCCGTCGCCCTGCTGATCTCCTGGCCGCACCTGCGCGGGCGGGCGCCCGAGTTGCCGCCGGCGACGGCGGCGCCGGCGGAGGTCGAGCCGGTGGCACGGCCGGGTGGGGGCGCGGCGAAGAGCCCGGCGCCCGGGCCGCCGGCGCGCCCCGCAGGCAAGGCGAGGACGGCCGCACGCCCGAAGGCGAAGGCGAAGGCGCCGGCGGCGCGCCACCGTTCGGCCGCGGTCCACCGAGCCCGTCGGCCTCCGCACCGCCGGCCCGCGCCCCGGAGCAGGCCGACGCCGGTCCCCGTCCCGGCGTCGGCACCGCCGCCCACCTACGTCACGCCGGCCCCTTCGCCGCCGGCGGCCGCCGAGTTCCGGCCGTAGCGGCCGGCCGCCGCGGATCGGTGCCTTTGCCGCTGGAGGCCTACGCCTCCACCCCCGCCTTCTTGCGGATGTCGGAGATCTGGTCGTCGATCCAGTCGCCGGGATCGCGGGAGGTGATGATCTCCTGCAGGCCCTTGGCGCGTCGGGCCCGCTCGTCGGGCGCCATCGTCAGCGCCGCGTGGATCGAGTCCGCGAGCTCCTGGATGTCGAACGGGTTGACGCTGAGCGCGAACTCGCCGAGCTCCTCGTGGGCGCCCGTGTTCTCCGACAGGATCGAGACGCCGTGGCGCTCGTTGACCATC
>DASYBY010000072.1:0-9173 GCA_036500525.1 Baekduia sp.
GCGCGCGGTCGCGGAGATCGCCCCGGTCACCCTGCCCAGCGCCGGCGGCGACCTGTCCGGCGAGTACCGGGGTCCGTTCGCCGAGCGCCAGGGCAAGCGGATGCGTCCCGACGTCGCGCTGGCGTTCGATCGTCTCGACGCAGCCGCGCGCCGGGACGGCATGGCGCTCATCGTCACCAGCGCCTTCCGCACCAACGCCGAGCAGGCGGTGCTCTTCGCGGCGCACCCCGACCCGAACTGGGTCGCACGGCCCGGCACGTCGCTGCACCGGCTCGGCACCGAGCTGGATCTCGGCCCGGCCTCGGCGTACTCGTGGCTCGCGACCCACGCGCCGAGCTTCGGCTTCCGTCAGCGGTACGCGAACGAGCCCTGGCACTGGGGCTACACCCGCGCCGCCGGGTCGCGCAGCGTCGGCTTCGGTCCGGGCGACGGCCGCAGCGGCTTGCCCGCGTTCGTCCCCGCGCAATGGGCTTCCGCGATCGGCCTCGCAGCGCAGCACTGGAACGTCGGTGCCGCCCTGCTGGCGGCGCAGCTCTACCAGGAGTCGCACTTCAATCCCTTCGCCCGATCCGCCGCCGGCGCCCTCGGCATCGCCCAGTTCATGCCGGACACGGCCAAGTCCTACAACTTGTCAGATCCCTTCGACGGCGAGGCGTCGATCATGGCTCAGGCCCACCTGATGCACGACCTCCTCGCGCAGTTCGGCTCCGTCCCCCTCGCCCTCGCCGCCTACAACGCCGGCCCCCAGCCCGTCGCCGCCTGCGGCTGCATTCCGCCCTACCCCGAGACCGTCGCCTACGTCGCCGACATCCTCGGCCTCCTCGGCGGCGCCGGCGATCCGGCGGCCACCGGGACCGGACTGAAGGTGCGGTTGGTCGCGTGACGATGCCGGCGATCGACACGATCAGGCCATGTGCAGGTGGGACAGGTTCCGCTACCCTGATCACGACGATGAGGAGGATGCACCTCGATCCCGCGAACCTGGAGCAGCAGCTCTCCGTCCTGGTCGACGAGGTGCGCCGCGTCGGCCGCGACGAGCGGCTGACGATCACCATCGCAGCGGAGGGCGAGCACGTCTCGCCCCGGGAGGCCGGCGAGCGCCTCGGCTTCTCCCGCCAGCACGTCGTACGCCTGATCGAGGCGGGCGAGCTCGCCGGCGTGAAGCTCGAAGGGTCGAGCTACTGGCGCATCCCCGTCCGCGGGCTCGTCGAGTTCGAGGATCGCCGCGACGACGCGCGTCGGGCGGCCGACACGCTGAGCCGATCGCTCGACGCCTCGGGCGCGCCGCTCGAGTGACGGAGCTGCGGCCGCTGTCGCGGGCGGTGCTCGACTCCAACGTCATCTTCTCGCGGGTTCTGCACGAGCTTTTCGGGCGGCTCGCGCTCGAAGCCCGGCTCCTGGATCTCGTCTGGAGCGAGGAACTGCTGGTCGAAGCGAGCACCGCTTTGCAAGAGCGCAAAGGGTTGGACGCCGCGGTGGCCGATCGCTGGGTCGGACATCTCCGCCGGGCGTTCCCGGAGGGCCAGACGGATCTGGCACGCCTGCCGGCCGCGTTCACGGCCGACGAAGCCGATCAATTCGTGTGCGCCCTCGCGCTGGCCGGCGACGCCCAACTCCTGCTGACGTTCGATCGCGGGTATCTGGACGTCCCGCTCCGCGGGCTGGGCGTGGAGGTGGTCCACCCCGACGTATGGCTGACCTTGGCGGTGGCTGAGGAACCCGCGCTCGTCGTCGACATCGTCACCCGCCAGGCCGCCGTCTGGGGCGGAGGACGGCCGGTCCCGGAACTGCTCGACGCCTTCGAACGAGCGTGCGTCCCGACGTTCGCCGAGCGCGTGCGCGACGAGATGCCCCTCCGGTGACCGAGCACCAGGATTTCACTCGCCACCCTCGCCCCTCCGGCAGGGTCCTAGGGTGTAAGCGTCCCAACTCCGGGTAGGGGCATGGAGGGCAGGGAGCTTTCGTGGTGTTGCGCGCCGCGTCCGCCCAGGTGGTTCTTCGCCGGCTCTCAGCTCCGTGCCCGACCGTCTTCGAGTATGTCCACGGCCGTCCCGACCACACGCCCGCACGCCCAGGCACGTCCACGCCTCGACGCGCTGGATGGTCTGCGTGGGCTCGCGGCACTTGGCGTGCTGGTGCTCCACACGTGGATGTTCAGCTACGGCGACAAGCACCGGCCGCCCAAGGGGTTCCTGGACCTGTCGATCGGCGAGCTGCGCCTGGGCGTCCAGCTGTTCTTCGTCCTCTCCGGCTTCCTCATCTTCCGGCCGTTCGTCGCGGCGGCCCTCGACCGCACGAGCGCTCCGCGCCTGGCGCGCTACGTCATCCGGCGCTCCGCCCGCATCCTGCCCGCCTACTGGGCGGCGCTCGCCGGCTCGTTCCTGCTGCTGCGACACCTCGGCCACCCGATGCAGATCGACGTCGCCCATCTGCCGGTGTTCCTTCTCTTCCTCCAGAACCACTTCGAGGAGACGATGAAGCACCTCGACCCGCCGATGTGGACGCTGGCGATCGAGGTGTCGTTCTACGCCGCCCTACCGCTGGTCGGCCTGCTGGCGCTGCGCCTCGGCGCGCACCGCGGCCGGCTGACCGTGCTCACGCTCGCGATCGTGGCGGGCGGCGCGCTGAGCATCGTCCTCGCCGACCTGCGCCACTGGCCGGCGACGCTGAGCACCTCGCTGCTCACGCACCTCGTCGAGTTCGGCGCCGGCATGACCGCCGCGGTGCTCCTCCACGGCCGTACGCTGACCCGGCCCGCCGCCGTCGCCACGCTCCTGGCCGGCACCGCGCTCATCATCATGAACTCGGTCTGGCACTCCCGCGGCCTGGGCTCGGACTCCGCGCGCCACCTGATCGGCGACGCGCCCGGCATCATCGGGATCGCGCTCGTCCTCGGCGCCCTGGTCGCCTCGCCGATCCGCGCGACCGTCCTCTCCCGCGGCCCCGTGCGCTGGCTGGGCACGATCTCCTACGGCGTCTACCTGATCCACTTCCCGGCGATCGTCTTCCTCCGCGGCACCGGCCGCTGGCCCGACACGCTGACGCACGAGCTGCTCGCGGTCATGGCCATCACCTTGCCCATGGCGACGCTCAGCTGGTTCGCCATCGAGCGCCCCGCGGTCCGCTGGGCGCAGCGCCGCACCGCGAGCGCCCGTGGTCCCGCGGCCCCGGCGGCCGACCCGGCCACCGAGCCCGCCCACCGCCGCCAGAAGACCGGCGAGCTGCGCGTCCTGCGTCCGCAGTCCGCCGAGAACTACAACTAGCCCCGCTCCACCACGGCCACGACGCCCTGGCCGCCCGCCGCGCAGATCGAGATCAGCGCGCGGCCCGACCCCTTCTCGGCCAGCAGCTTCGCCGCCGTGGCGAGGATCCGCCCGCCCGTGGCGGCGAACGGATGCCCCACCGCCAGCGACGAGCCGTTCACGTTCAACTTGCCTCGGTCGATGGTGCCCAGCGCGCCGTCGAGCCCGAGGTGCGTGCGGCAGAACTCGTCGTCCTCCCACGCCTTCAGCGTCGCCAGCACCTGCGACGCGAACGCCTCGTGGATCTCGAAGAAGTCGAAGTCGTCGAACGTCAGCCCGGCCCGCGCGAGCATCCGCGGCACCGCGTAGACCGGGGCCATCAACAACCCCTCGTCGCCGTGGACGTACCCGACCGCCGCCGTCTGGCTGTGCGTCAGGTGCGCGAGCACCGGCAGCCGGCGCTCCGCGGCCCACTCGTCGCTGGCCAGTAGCACGGCCGACGCGCCGTCGGTCAGGGGGGTCGAGTTGCCCGCGGTCATCGTCGCGTCCGCGCCCCGGCCGAAGACCGGCTTGAGCTTGGCGAGCTTCTCCATGCTCGAATCGGGCCGCAGGTTCTGATCGCGCGCCAGCCCCAGGTACGGCGTGACCAAGTCATCGAAGAACCCACGCTCGTACGCCGCGGCCAGCCGCTGGTGCGACGCGACCGTCAGCTCGTCCTGCTCCTCGCGGCCGATCCCCCAGCGCGCCGTGGTGATCGCGGCGTGCTCGCCCATCGACAGGCCGGTGCGCGGCTCGGCGTTCCTCGGGACGTCGGGCGCCAGGTGCGACGGCCGCACCTGCGCCAGCAGCCGGACCTTCTCCGCCGTGCTCTTGGACGCGTTCACGCGCACGAGCAGCCGCCGCAGATCGTCGTTGACGCCGAGCGGCGCGTCGCTGGTCGTGTCGACGCCGCCCGCGATCGCGACCTCGGTCTGCCCGAGCGCGATCTTGTTGGCCGCGAGGATCGCCGCTTGGATGCCGGTGTCGCAGGCCTGCTGGATGTCGTAGGCCGGCGTCGCGTCGTCCAGCGCGCTGCCCATGACGCACTCGCGCGCCAGGTTGAAGTCGCGGCTGTGCTTGAGGACGGCGCCCGCGACGACCTCGTCCAGCGCCTCGCCGGCCAGCCCGAAGCGCGCGACGAGACCGTCGATCGTGCTCGTGAGCATGTCCTGGTTGGATGCCTGCGCGTAGGGGCCGTTGGAGCGCGCGAACGGGATCCGGTTGCCGCCGAGGATCGCCGCGGCGCGGGGGAGCGTGGAGGGCTTCTTCTTCTGGGCCATGGTGACACCAAAGAATGTAACATCGAACCGTGTCGCAAGCTGCTGATCGTTACCAACGCCTGTCGGCGACGCCGCCCGGCCGCTTCCTCGTCGGCCGCCTCGGGCTGCCGGCGTCCACGCCGCTGCGGCGGTACGCGCCGGGCCAGCCGCTGCTCGCCGGACCCGCGCTCGTGGCCGCCGCGCCCGGCGGTCGGCTCACCGCCACCGTCGAGCGGATCCTGAACGACGCCGGCGCCGAGATCCGCCACGACGCGGGGGACGAGACCGACACCACCACCTTGGGCGCCATCGTCTTCGACGCCTCCGGCATCGCGACGTCCGAGGACCTCTGCGCGCTGCACGAGCAGCTCTCGCCGACCGTCCGCCGCCTCGGCGCCTGCGCCCGGCTCGTCGTCCTCGGCACGCCGCCCGAGCAGGCCGCCGACCGCCGCCACGCCGTCGCCCAGCGCGCGCTCGAGGGCTTCGTCCGCTCCGCGGCCAAGGAGCTGCGCCGCGGCGCGACCGGGCAGCTCGTCTACGTGGCGCCCGGCGCCGAGGCCAGCCTCGACGCGACGCTGCGCTTCCTGCTCTCCGCCCGCTCGGCCTACGTGTCGGGCCAAGTTGTCCGTGTCGGTCCCGGCGACTCCCCGGCGCCTGCGGACTGGACCCGGCCACAGGCCGGCCGCGTCGCCGTCGTCACCGGCGCCTCGCGCGGCATCGGCGCGGCGATCGCCACCGTGCTCGCCCGCGACGGCGCGCACGTCCTCTGCGTCGACATCCCGGCCCAGGGGCAGGACCTCGCCGCGGTCGCCAACGCCGTCGGCGGCTCCGCGCTCGCGCTCGACATCACCACCGCCGAGGCGCCCGCCGCGCTGACCGCGCACCTCGCCGAGCGCCACGGCCGCGTCGACGTCGTCGTCCACAACGCCGGCATCACCCGCGACAAGACGCTCGCCCGCATGAAGCGCGAGCAGTGGGACGCCGTGCTCGACGTCAACCTCAGCGCGCAGGAGCGCCTCAACGACGCGCTGCTGGACGGCGACCTCGTCGGCGCCGGCGCGCGCCTGGTGGGCGTGTCGTCGATCGGCGGGATCGCGGGCAACCGCGGCCAGACCAACTACGGCGCGAGCAAGGCGGGGGTCATCGGCATCGTCGACGCGCTGGCGCCCGAGCTCGCGCAGCGCGGCGCGACGATCAACGCCGTCGCGCCCGGGTTCATCGAGACGCAGATGACCGCGGCGATGCCGCTCGTCGTCCGCGAGGCGGGGCGCCGGATGAACAGCCTCGCCCAGGGCGGGCTGCCGATCGACGTCGCCGAGACGATCGCGTGGTTCGCCAGCCCCGCGTCCGGCGGCGTCAACGGCAACGTCGTCCGCGTCTGCGGCCAGTCGCTCATCGGGGCCTGAGCGGCCGTGGCGACCACCGTCCGCACGCTGAGCTCCGCCCCGGGCGCGGCGTCGCTGCACCCGCGCGCCGTCGCCGGCTCCTACGTCCGGCCGCTGCTGCGCCGGGTGCCGTTCGTCGGAGGCCGCGGCAACGGCCCCGCGCTCCCCGACCTCGTCCTCGCGCAGGACGGTGTCACGCTCGACCCACGCCGCGTCGCCGGCTACGCGCGCGTCTGCGGCTTCGGGCTGCGCGACGAGCTGCCCGCGACCTACCTGCACGTCCTCGCGTTCCCGCTGGCGATGGCGCTCATGACCGACGGCGCGTTCCCGTTCGGCGTCCTCGGGCTGGTCCACGTCGCCAACCGCATCGATCACCACCGGCCGGTGCGGCTGGGCGAGACGCCGTCGCTGCGCGTCCACGCGACCGGCCTGCGCGACCACCCCAAGGGCCGCCAGTTCGACGTCGTCGCCGAGGCGCGGGTCGACGGCGACCTCGTCTGGGAGGGGCGCAGCACGTACCTGCGCCAAGGCGGCGGCTCGGGCAAGACCACCCAGAACGGCAAGGCCACCATGAACGCCGAGCCTCCCGAGGCCGAGGCGCTCTGGTCCGTCCCCGGCGACATCGGCCGCCGCTACGGCGCCGTCTCCGGCGACCGGAACCCGATCCACCTGCACGACCTCAGCGCCAAGGCGTTCGGCCAGCCGCGCGCCATCGCGCACGGCATGTGGCTCAAGGCCCGCTGCCTCGCCGCGCTCCAGCCGCAGCTCCCCGCGTCGTTCGCCCTCGAGGTGCGCTTCAAGCGCCCCGTCCTGCTCCCGGCGAAGGTCGCGTTCTCCAGCATCGCGGAGCCCTTGGGCCGCGCGTTCGCGCTCCACGACCCGCGCAGCGGCGCGCCGCACCTCGAAGGCCGCGTCGGGTCCTAGGCAAGGCCACCAGGTTGCCTGGGGACCCGGGGGACTTGCCGGATTGGCCGTGGACGCCGCGCGCGCGGCGGTGGGAGCCTTCGCGCCCATGATTTGCGCACGAGTCCTCACCGTCGTGGTGTCCGTGGCCGCGCTCGCGGGCGTGGCGGCGAGCATCGCGCCGGCCACCATCTACAACCCGGGGCACGTCTACCGCAACGCGACCGGAACTTTCGCCGGCACGCAGCGCACCGATCACACCTTCGCCATCACTGACGCCGGGGGCGGAGCCGCCCTCCTCGACTGCACCACCGCGACCTTCAACGGCACCAAGCCCATCATCAACGGAGTCCTGGGCCTCGGGTTCACGCCGGCGTTCAGCGGCTGCGCGCTGCAGGTCAGCGGGACGTGGCATCAGGCGAGCCCGTCCAGCACCTGCGCGTGGGCGATCAACGGCGGCAGCTACGACGACACGACCGGTGGGATGACGGGGTCCTTCACCGACTGCACCACGGTGCGCTTCTACGTCCCCGACTTCACCTGCACGCTCGTCTTCTCGAGCTACCAGACCTTCTCCAGCAACCCGTACACGCAGGACCGCGACGCGTTCGACACCAGCAACTCGAGCCACACGTTCGCCGGCGGGATGCGCGTCACGTTCACCAACGTGCCGCTCGACTCGACCAGCAACTGCCCGGGAACGCTGCAGAGCCCGTCGGCCGGCTCCTACTCGGGGACCGAGTTCATCCCCGGGGTGTGGGTCGGCCCGTAGCGCCGCGCGCGGCTCCCGGCGCGCGAGCGCGCGCCGGGAGCCTCGGCACTGCGCTCAGGCCGCCTCGACGACCAGCCGCTCGTCGTCCACGGCCTCGGCCGGCGCGGACACCGCGACCGCGCCCACGCGGCCAGCGCCCTGGCGCGCTCCTTCAGGTCCGGGAACGCGTTGGCCAGCAGCGCGAGCGAGACGGCGAACATGATCGCGCCGCCGACGCCCTGCAGCGCACGGGCGCTGTTGAGGAGCGCGATGTCGCCCGCGGCGGCGCACAGCACCGAGGCCGGCGCGCCGGACCGGACCGGTGCGGTCATCTCACCGGCGGCCGATCGCCTCGGACACTCGTCCACCAGCCACATCCCCAGCTCAATGGCCGCGCGCCCCGGCCGATCCCTCTGAAAGCCATGGAGGCAAAGCACGCAACGGACTGCGCGCCCTGGAGGGACAGCATCGACCCCGTCGCTGCTCGTTCCGTCGCAGGCGCCATTGACGACCTCGCCGAGTTCCCGGTGCTCGACGCGACGGTGCTCCGGGTCATCGCGCTCTGCGACGACCAGGACTCGACCGCCGCCGACCTCGTGGACGCGCTGGAGCTGGACGCGACCTTCGCGGCCAACCTGCTGCGGTTCTCGAACTCGGCCGCGCGGGCGCACCCGATCCGCGCCAAGACGATCCGCCAGGCGGTCATGCTCGTCGGCCGCCGCGCGCTGCGACGCCTCGCGCTGGAGGCCGCCACCTACCGCTTCCTGGAGCGCGCCCGCGGCAACGGCCGCACCTCGTGCGGCCAGCTGCACCTGCACGCGATCACCGTCGCCCTCGGCGCCGCGGCCTGTGCCGAGGAGGCGCGCGTCCCCGGCGACACGGTCCACCTCGCCGGCCTGCTGCACGACGTCGGCAAGCTCGTCCTGCCCGAGGTCTTCGGCGAGGAGGCCTGCGACGAGCTGGCCCGCGAGTACCCGGCCGGGGCCGAGCGCGTCCTGGCCGAGCGCGAGCGCTTCGGCATCGACCACGCCCAGTGCGGCGCGCTCCTGGCCGAGCGCTGGGGCCTGCCCGCCGAGGTCGCCTCGATCATCGCCTGGCACCACGGCGGCCCGACCGGCGTCGGCGCGCCCAACGCCGACATCGCCTGCGTGCAGCTCTCCGACAACGTCGCCGGGATGCTCTCGGGCATCGAGGCCGACCACGCGCTGCTCGACGTCGCGCTCCATCGCCTGCACCTGACCTCCGACGTGCTCGACGTCCTCGCCGACGAGATCACGCACGCCGACCAGCGCGGCGAAGTCGGCCGGCTGGCGCAGCGCGTCGCCGAGCTGGAGCGGCTGTCGCAGACCGACGACCTCACCGGCCTCGCCAACCGCCGCCACTGGCTGCAGACCACGCGCACCGCGCTGCAGGAGAACGGCGGCGGGGCGATCCTCATCGTCGACATCGACCACTTCAAGGCGGTCAACGACCGTCACGGCATGGCCGCGGGCGACCTCGTCCTGGCCGAGATCGGCCGGATCATCGGCCACCACGGCCACGCCGGCCGGCTCGGCGGCGACGAGTTCGCCGTGCTCGTGCCCGGCAACCTCGA
>DASYBY010000073.1:0-3517 GCA_036500525.1 Baekduia sp.
GATCCGCAACGCGATGCACGCGGGCGGCATGCGCGTCGAGGACTCCAAGGGCGAGTGCAACGACGGCCAGCACGAGATCAACTTCCACTACGCCGACGCGCTCACCACCGCCGACCACCACGTCATCTTCAAGAACGGCGCCAAGGAGATCGCCGCCCAGGAGGGCAAGGCCATCACCTTCATGGCCAAGTGGGACGAGCGCGAGGGCAACTCGTGCCACCTGCACCTCTCGCTGGCCGACGCCGACACCGGCGAGAACGTCTTCGTCGCCGACGACGCGCTGTTTCGCTCGTTCCTCGCCGGCGGCCTGGCGGGCCTGCGGGAGCTGACGCTCCTGCTCGCGCCGAACATCAACTCCTACAAGCGCTTCGCCGCCGGCTCGTTCGCGCCGACCGCCGTCGCGTGGGGCAACGACAACCGCACCTGCGCGTTCCGCGTCGTCGGCCACGGCCCGGGCAAGCGCTTCGAGTGCCGCCTCGCCGGGGGCGACGTCAACCCCTACCTCGCGCTCTCGGCGCTGATCGCCGCGGGCCTGCACGGCGTGCAGCAGGGGCTGGAGCTGCCCGCCGCGTGCGAGGGCAACGCCTACACCGCCGAGGACGTCGAGCACGTCCCGACGACGCTGCGCGAGGCGCGCGACCTGTTCGCCGGCAGCGAGATCGCCCGCGAGGCGCTGGGCGAGGAGGTCGTCGCGCACTACCTCAACATGGCCGACGTGGAGCTCGCCGCCTACGAGTCGGCCGTCACCGATTGGGAGCGCGTGAGAGGCTTCGAGCGCCTGTAGATGAGCGCCACCGACCTCCCCTCCTTCGAGACCGTCTTCGCGCCCGTGCGCTCCCAGACGGCCTTCGAGGAGACGCTCGAGCGTCTGGGGACGGCGATCAAGCTCGGCCTGCTCGCGCCCGGCGCGCGCCTGCCGGCCGAGCGCGAGCTGTGCACGCGGCTGGAGATCTCGCGCTCGACGCTGCGCCAGGCGCTCACCGCGCTGGCGCAGAGCGGCCACCTGTACGCGGTGCGCGGCCGGGGCGGCGGCACGTTCGTGGCCGAGCGCCCGCCGCCGGCCGACCCGCCGACGCACGAGCTGGTGGCCGGCTGGCGCGACGTCTGCGACGTCCGCCTCGGCGTCGAGCTGGGCATCGCCGCCCTCTGCGCCGAGCGCGTGCGCGAGGACGAGCTGGGACCGCTCGACGAGCTGGTCACCGCGATGGACGGGATGACCGAGGACTTCCCGCGCTACCGCCAGGCCGACGTCCGCCTCCACATCGGCCTCGCCGACGCCACCCGCAGCCCGCGGCTGATCGCGCTGGCGACCGAGACGCAGGGCGCGATGACCGACCTCATCTCCTACATCGCGCACCCGCCCGAGATCCTCGCGCACGCCAACGCGCAGCACGCGCAGCTGCTGGCCCGCATCCGCGCCCGCGACGGCGACGGCGCCGTGCGCGTCATGGCCGAGCACCTGCGCGGCACCGAGCACGTGCTCGCCGGGCTGCTGCCGGGCGACGGGGACTAGCTGGTCACGCGGCCGGGGCCGGGCGGCCGCCCACCGGCGCCTCCGACCGCACCGCCGGCGCCCCCGGGCTCCGCGCCCGCCACAGCGCGACCGTCAGCGCCCCGAGCCCGACGACCGTCGCCACGAGCCCGACGAGCGCGCCCGCGAACGGGATCAGCGCCAGCACCCGCAGGATCGCCCAGCCGACCAGCAGCGCCAGCCACGGCGACGCCGACCGGTCGCGCAGCACGCGGCGCCCGGCGATCCACGCCGCGGTCGCGTAGGCCACCAGCAGCACGGGGATCGCCGCCAGCAGCAGCGCGACGCCGAACGGGATGCCCACGAGCGTGACGAGCGCCAGGACCGCCAGCAGCGGGACGCCGATCGCGATCGCCACACCCCACGCGACGGTCACGCCGAGCCGCTCGCGGACCGACCGCCCCGCGGCCTCCAGCGCGCCGCGCGCCAGCCACACGAGCAGCGCGCCGACGATCAGCGTCGACACCGAGACCGCCAGCCACCACCCGAGCATGCTCACCCAGCCCCACCCGTTGGCGGCGTCGGCCCAGTCCTCGTTGTTGATGTCGCCGGCGACGGTCGCGCCGGGCGCGAGCACGGGGCGCTCATCGCCGTAGCGCAGGTCGCCGCCGACCCGCGCGCGCGGGCCGAGGATCGCCTGGTCCGACACGGCGATCAGGTCGCCGTCGATCCGCCCGGTGACCCGCACCGGCCCGCTGACCGAGACGACGTCGCCCGTGGCGTGCCCCGCGACGTTCACGCTGCCGTCGATGACGATGACGTCGCCGACGGTCTGGCCCGCCGGGACGGTGGCGCCCCCGGTGATCACCACGTGGTCGGTCGCGGCCGACGCGCTCCCCGCCGCGAGCAGGAGGGCGAGCAGTGCGAGCACGAACGCGGCGATGGCCGCGCGGACAGCCTGGGTCGGAGACATCGGGACGCTCCTCGGTGGCGGGTCGCGCCGAGGCTCTCACCACGCCCGGCCGGTGTGCAACACGCAGGTCGCCGCACCGACGTGCGGCGGCGACTAGCGCGACACGAACTCCCAGAGCGCGAGCAGCATCAGCACCGCCATGGTGATCGTGGCGAGCGCGAGCGCGCTCACGTGCGGGCCCAGCGGCGCGAGCGCGATCAGCACCACGATCGTCACGATGCGCCGCCACCCGACCGTCCCGACCATCCGCAGCCGGAACAGGCTCTCGCCGAGCAGGTAGAGCGCGGGGCCGCCGACCAGCATCGCCACGCCGATGGTCGACAGCGACGCGTGCGGCCCGCCGAGCAGCAGGTCGTCGGCGACCGCCGCGCCGATCACCCCCGCCACGATCGGCAGATGCAAATAGGTGTAGGCGTCGCGCGCCAGGCGCCCGGACTCCTCGGCCTCGCGCATCACGCGGCGCGAGTGCTCGGCGGCCGCGCCGAAGTACAGCCACCACAGCGCGGCGGTCTCCAGGAACGCGACCACGAGGGCGAAGACGACCGGCGTGGTCAGCCCGCGGTCGGCGGCGGTCGCGCCGGTGACGACGACCGACTCGCCCAAGGCGATGATGATGAAGCCTTGGCAGCGCTCGGCGAAGTGACCGCCCTCGACGGCGTAGGCGGCCGTGGTGACCCGTCCGCGCCCCGGCACCCAGTAGCCGCTCAGCGGCCCGGCGAGGTCCACGATGAGCGCCGGACCCCAGAGCAGCAGCCGCTGGTCGCCGTCGAGCATCGCGCCCGCGATCCATAGGACCCCGGAGGCCACCGACCACACCACCAGCGCCTCGAAGACCGCGCTCAGCGGGTGGCGCCGGCGCAGCAGGAGCGCACCCGCCGCGTTGCGCCCGACCTGCAGCGCGACGTAGCAGCCGGCGAACAAGCCACCGTGCTCGCCCAGCGCCTCGGGCAGCGCGGCCGCCATCAGCAGGCTCGCGAGCATCACGCCGATCAGCACCACGCGGACGGCCGGCGACGCCGGGTCGAACCAGTTGACCATCCACGTCGTGTAGATCCACGCCCACCAGACGACGA
>DASYBY010000074.1:0-5202 GCA_036500525.1 Baekduia sp.
TCTCGCGCCCCAGCGCCCGGCGGACGGTGTCGACGTACTCCCGCGTGCGGGTCAGGTTGCGCACGTAGGGCACGCCGTACCAGCCCTCGCTGACCTGCGGGCCCGACAGCCCGAGCCCGAGCCGGAAGCGGCCCTCGCTGAGGACGTCGAGCGTGGCCGCGGCCATCGCGGTCGCCGTCGGCTTGCGCGCGGGGATCTGCATCAGGCCCGAGCCCAGGCCGACGCGCTGCGTCTGCCCGGCCAGCAGGCCGAGGACCGACACCGCGTCCATGCCCCAGGCCTCGGCGACCCAGACGGAGTCCAGGCCGAGCTGGTCGGCCAGCACGGCGAGCTCGACCTGCTCGGCAGGCGAGAACCAGGGCCAATAGGCGAGAAACACTCCGGCGCGCATCGAGTGCTTCAGGGTAACCACGGCGCCGGGCGGCGCCGCGCGGGGCCGCTAGTGGACCGTGGTGCTGGGGGCGGGCTCCTCGGAGCCCGGCCCGCCGAGGTCGGCACCCGGTGCCGTGACCGAGCGCAGCGGGACCATGCCCTGCTCCGCGTGGTGGCCGCGGACCTCGCCGGTGGTGCCCAGCGCCGTGAGCCGCCAGATCTCCTGCTCGCCGATCACGCGCGCCGGGTCGTCCTTCGGCAGGTCGGCGATCAGCCGCGCGATGCGGTTGCGCAGCTGCAGCGCGAAGTGCGGCGTGGACGCGCCCATGAGCTGACGGACGTCGTCGACGGTGACCTTGCGCGTGAGGCGCTCGGGGTTCTCGGCCTGGCTCATGGTGTGGGTGACTGGCTCGCGCGCTCGTTGACGGGGACGATCTCGAGGAGAGCGTCGATCTGCGACTGGGAGTCCACGGACAGGGCTCCCTCGTCGCCGACGATCCAGGCGTGATTGTAGACGCCGCGCACCGGATCCCTCGTGTAGCCGGGCTGCACGTCGAGCAAATAGCCCTTCAGCGCCTGCGGCAGCGTGGTCGCGTCGTCGGTCACCAGCAGCGGGCCGTAGGTGCCGCTGGCCGAGAGGGGCGCGGCGGCCGCCGCGTCGCCCGGGCGCTTGGTGTTGGCGAAGACGAAGCCGTGGCCGGGATCGACCACGCCCCAGCCGAAGTTGCCGTCCACGAAGCGGGCGAACGCGACCGAGCTGGCGGCCGGGTCGGCGCCGGAGATCCGCGTGACGCTGCCGAGGTGCTTGAGCTGCGTGATGACCTTCGACGAGATCACGCTCGGCGGCCCGAGCACGTAGATCTTCGGCTGCTGATGGGCCGACAGCGCGGCGCGCGTGTCGCTCGGCAGGTCGTCCTTGTCGGTGAAGAGGATCGGGTCGCCCGCCTTGGCCGCCCAGGCGGCGGCCGGCATCGCGTACTCGGGTGCGTCGGCGGGCACGACGAGCACCCGCTCGCTCGTCGTCCCGCGCGCGGCCGCCTGGAAGGCGTCGATCGTGCGGGCCAGCGCGAACGGGTTGGCGCCGCGCAGGTCGGTGGTCTTCATGCCCTGCAGCTGCGGGACGTCGCCGACGCGCACGACCTGCGCGCCGCCGGCCTCCTTGGCGCCGGTGGGCGCCAGCGCGGCGAGCGCGTTCTCGGTCGCGGCGGGCAGCTTGTCGGGGCCGTCGGCGTAGAGCAGCGGGGCGCGGATCGGCGCGCCCATGAGCACCGAGGCGGCCAGGCCGACGCGCCAGTCGCGGCTGTCGGCGAGCACGACCGCGCGCGGGCGCGTGACCGCCGAGGTGCCCGTGTAGACGGCGCGGGCGACCGCGGCGGCGTCGGCGATCGGGTCGGCGCCGCCCACGCGCGTGGTGTTCTTGGTGGCGAAGGTGGGGAAGCCCAGGTCCTGGGCCGCGGTGGTCTCGGTGCCCTTCGCGCCGGTCGCCGGCTCCTTGACCGTGGTCGTCGACGTGGTGTCGCCGCCGCGCCCGCAGCCGGCCGCGACGACGGCGAGCGCGAGCAGCGCCGCGGCGATGGTCCGGGGGGCACGCATGGCGGGCAGGCTACGACCTCGACCCGCCGGGACGCGCCGCCGGGACATCGTCCACCTGTCCGGTTCCGAACGATCGCCCTGTGGCGCCGGGGGCCGGCGGCCGACCACTGGAGTGCAACCTGCCATGCGGGACGACGGTGTGCATCTTTCGTCCCAGTCGTGTAGGTTGCCGACCACGCCGAACCGCTGGTGAGGAGCCAGCGGGCGGGGGACCCAAGTTGTGTGGGGCGAATTTCGCGGTGAAACCGCGAGAAGCGCAGGCTCTTTCAGCGCTAGCCCGTCAGCTAACCCCGTAGGCCGACGAAAGAGGAATCGACCTTGCGGGCATCTGCCCTTGTGCTGACGATCGCCGTTTCGCTGGTTGCCGCTCCTGCGGCGATCGCGCAGACGACGGCCGGCGCAACCCCCAGCAGCACCACCCCGGACCCGGCGACCGTCGTCCCGGCGCAGCCCGCCACCGGCGGCGCGGCGTACGGCGAGCCCAACCCGGCGACCGTCCAGCTGACCCCGGAGCAGACCGCCACGGTGCTCCCCACGGGCTTCGCGGCCGCGCCGGTCACGGCGCCGCAAGAGGTCAAGGACGCCATCACGGCGGCCAACGCGATCGTGGGCAAGCCGTACGTCTACGGCGGCGGCCACAACACCAAGTTCCTCTCGCGCGGCTACGACTGCTCCGGCACCGTCTCCTACGCGCTCCACGGCGGCTCGCTGCTGAAGAGCCCGCTGGACTCCGGCTCCTTCATGAAGTGGGGCCAGAAGGGCCCCGGCACGTGGATCACGGTGTACACCAACCCGGGCCACGCGTTCGTCGTCATCGCCGGCCTCCGGCTCGACACCAGCGCCGCGGGCGATCCGGACGGCGGCTCAGGCCCCCGCTGGCGCCCCGTCCTGCGCAGCACCAAGGGCTTCACGGCCCGGCACCCCGTCGGCTTCTAGGTCGACGGGCCGCAGCGGCCAACCAGGCGCGCGGGCGGGGTAGGCTAGTGCTGACCCCGAACCGCGATCGTATGGAGGCCCGATGCCGGGCATGAGTGGCCGTTTCTCGACGGTCGTCAAGGCGAAGATCTCGAAGCTGCTGGACAAGGCCGAGGATCCGGCGGAGACGCTCGACTACAGCTACCAGAAGCAGCTGGAGTCACTGCAGAACGTCAAGAAGGGCATCGCGGACGTCGTCACCGCGAAGAAGCGGCTGCAGATGCAGTCGTCCAAGCTCGAGCAGTCGGTCGTCAAGCTCGACACGCAGGCGCGTCAGGCGCTGTCGCAGGGCAACGAGGAGCTCGCCCGCGTCGCGCTGGAGCGCAAGAACGTCGCGCAGACCGAGCTGCAGGGGCTCGACTCGCAGGTCACCGAGCTGGAGGCCCAGCAGCAGAAGCTGGTCGACTCCCAGCAGAAGCTGACGAGCAAGATCGAGGCCTTCCGCACCAAGAAGGAAGTCATCAAGGCGCAGTACTCCGCCGCCGAGGCGCAGGTGCGCATCTCCGAGGCCGCCACCGGTGTCGGCGAGGAGATGGCCGACGTCGGCCTGGCGATGCAGCGCGCGGTCGACAAGACCGAGCAGATGAAGGCCCGCGCGGACGCCGTCGGCGAGCTGGAGGCCTCTGGCGCGTTCGAGGACCTCACGGCGCTGGGCTCCGGCGAGGACGACATCGACCGCCAGCTCAAGGAGCTGTCGAGCACCGCGACGGTCGACGACGAGCTGGCCAAGATGAAGGCCGAGCTCGGCCCGGGCGCAGCGCCCGCGGGCGACTCGTCCAAGCAGCTCGAAGAGGGCCAGGCATGATCGTCCGCATCTCCGCGGAGGGTCAGTACGAGATCGACGACGCGCACCACGCCAAGCTCAACGAGCTCGACGACGCCGCCGTCGCCGCGGTGGACCGCGACGACGAGCCGGCGTTCCACACGCTGTTCGAGGAGCTGCTGGCCTTCGTGCGCGACAACGGCACGCAGCTCGGCGACGACGACCTGCGCGGCTCGGAGATCATCCTCCCGCCGGCCGACACGTCCTTCGCCGAGGCCGGCGCGGACTTCACGGGCGAGGGCCTCGTGCCCGATCCGCCCAGCGGCGCCCCGGCGGCCTAGAGCCGCCGTTCGCACCCCGGCCCGTCGCTGTGGCGGCGGGCCGGCTGCGGCCTAGATCGGGATGCCCCAGAGGGGGAACCAGCGCTCGAGCTCGGGCTCGATCGGCAGCTCGGACCCGACCTGGGCCTTGACCTGCAGCTCGCGCTCGGTGTCGCGCTGCTGCTCGCCGCCGGCGGGCACGAAGGGGTACCACGTGCCGCGCTTGTAGTTGTAGATGAAGTAGACGGCGCGGCCGTCGGACTGCGTGAAGGCGAAGACCGACGCCAGCACGCGGTTGCCGTAGCCGCCGACCGCGAGCGCGTCGGACACGGCGTTGATGCCGACCGCGAGGTCCTCGATGTCGTCGTCGTGCAGGATCATCCAGCGGTAGCCGTAGCTGTCGTCGCTGGTGGTCAGCGTGGTGCCGGTGTCGTCGCCGGTGCCGCGCACGACCTCCTCCATCTCGGTGGCGATCTGCTGGAAGTCACCCGTCGCCAGCGGCTGGAAGACGATGGCCGCACGGCCGCGGGTCTTGATGCCCGGACCGGCCTCCATCGCGATCGCGGCGGTCGTGATCGCGAACAGCCGGTCGGGCGCCGGGCCCTTGACCTTGGTGCGGCCCAGCAGCGCGTCGAAGAGACCCATCGACTAGGAGGCCAGCGCCGCGTCGCTGATCCGGCCGCCGCTCTGCAGCTGGGTCTCCAGCCGCGACAGCGCCTCGATGCGCTTCTCCATCGGTGGGTGCGTGGAGAACAGGTTGTAGAGCGAGTCCTTGACCTTGACCGGCACGATGTAGAAGGCGTTCATCTCGGCGTGGGCGCGCAGGTCCCCCTGCGGGATGCGCGAGTTGGCCCCGCTGAGCTTCAGCAGCGCCGAGGACAGCGCGCTCGGCCGGCCGGTGATCACGGCGGCGCCGCGGTCGGCGGCGAACTCGCGGTAGCGCGAGAGCATCCGCATCAGGAAGAAGCTGACGACCCAGACCACGGCGGAGATCAGGATGATCACCATGAAGCTCGGGCCGTCGTCGTCGTCGCTGTTGTTGGAGTAGCCGCCGCCACCGAACCCGCCGCCGAAGAGGAAGCCGAACTGGACGATCATCGACGCGATCGAGGCGAAGAAGCCGGCGAGCGTCATGATCATCACGTCGCGGTTGACGATGTGCGTGATCTCGTGGGCCAT
>DASYBY010000075.1:0-5515 GCA_036500525.1 Baekduia sp.
TGATTGCTACTCTTTCCGACCCCAGGGGCGATTAGCTCAGCTGGGAGAGCGCCTGCTCGACAAGCAGGAGGTCACTGGTTCGAGCCCAGTATCGCCCATGAGGAAGGCCCCGGAAACGGGGCCTTTTTCGTTCTGTTGGGGGGCCGGTTTGTGGGACGAAATCGCAGGCGGGCGGATTCTTCGCGCCACGCAGCCGCCCGGCCGGCCGGGGCCTGTGGCGACGTGGCGGCCGCCCAACGATCCGCCCGGGGCCCGCTCGGCCCCGGACGGATGACGGCCGTGTCTAGCCGAGCGTGAGCGGCCCGACGCCGTCGCGCGGCGGCGTGATGGCGGTGAGGGCGATCAGCGTGTCCCCAGGCGCCGGGGGCTCGTCGACGCCGCCGCCGGCGAACACGCCGCACGAACCATTTGCGTCCAGTCGGAAGTACGTGGGCGCCACGGACGGGACCGTCACCGTGGTCGGCGTGTACTTCCACACACGGGCCGGACCGAGGCTGGTGATGCTCGGCCCGGTGAGCGACCGGAACACGACACGTGCCGCTCCACCGAGCAGCGTCGCGTAGTCGGAGACTGCCGGGACGGGACCGAGGTCCTGGAATGCGGGACCGGTGCACGTCGAGTCTTGGAACACCGGTGAAGGGGAGGTGCTGCCGATGATCGACAGGGTCGGGTAAAGCTGCCCGGTGGGCAAGTAGGTGTACATGCCGCCGTCGGCGCCCAGCACCATGTAGATCGGGAAGGGCGCAATGGGGAACAGGCCGGTGTACGTGCCGATCAGGTTGCCGGCGCTGTCGTGGACTTGGAGCGCGACGCCGCTCGTTCCGTTGGCGCCGTTCGCACCGTTCGCACCGTTGGCGCCGTTCGCGCCGTTGGCGCCCTTCGGGCCGCTGGTGCCGTTCTTGCCGCTGACGTTCCACGTCATCTTCTTCCAGCCCTTGGCGCACTTCTTCTTCGCCTTCGCGCCGAGCAGGATCTTGGTGGTGCCGCTCTTCGTGTTGACGCACGCGGTGACGGTCGTCGTCGCCGCGGCCTTCTTCGTGGCGGCCGGCTTCGCTGCGGACGGCTTCGCTGCCGCCTGCGCGCCACCGGCGACGACGGCGGACAGGGCGAGCGCGGCGGCGGCGCTCGCGACGAGCGCGGGCACTCTGCGGGTTCTGGGCATGCGGACCTCGAGGTTGGGTTGCTTAGTCAGCCGCTGCGAACCAGCGACGCCCTGGAACTTACCGGTGCGGCATCCGGTCAAGCCCAACCGTCCAGCGGCCGGCGCTTGCCCCCCGCTCCGCCCGCACTACGCACCTCTGCGTATGTTCGCCACGGGACACGAGCCATACGCTGCGCGGCCATGAAGATCCGTCGCCTCCTTGCCGCCTCGGTCGTGTTGGCCGTGGTCGTCCCCGCCACCGCAGAAGCCGGCTTGCCGCAGGCCAAGTCGCACGCGATCGCGATCAACACCTCCGTCGCCGGCGCCGTGTTGAACTCGTCCTACGCCACGGCGCACAAGGCGTGGGGGAAGGGTGGCGTGTGCACGCCGGACGCCGGGTGCGAGTACGCGGTGAAGGCCGGTGTCGCCACCGGCGCGGTAGCGTCGTTCATGGTGGAGAAGGCGAAGGTCATCCAGATCTCGCTGCGGGCTGGGACGACCAAGAGCGGCGCCTTCCTCTTCGACTCCCCACTCACCGCCTACAAGACGCCCAAGGGCATCGGGCTGGGCTCGACGACGGCGCAGCTCAAGCGGGCATACCCGCAGGGGCGTGCCCTGGCCGGCGGGGCCAACTACTTCATCAGGGGCAAGGGCGACCGGCAGACGAGCTTCACGCTGACCAAGGGGCGCGTCACCGGCTTGTACATGCAGAGCGTCAAGCTCGGCTAGGTCGCGGCGCCCGCCTCGATGCTCTCGCGCAGCTCCTGCTTGCGCACCTTCCCCGACATCGTGCGCGGGAAGTCCTCCACGACGACGAACCGCCGCGGCACCTTGTAGTCGCCCAGCGACGCCTTGCAGTGCTCCAACAACGCGGCCTCGTCCAGCCCGTCCGCGCCCGGCTCCAGCCGCAGGCACGC
Source organism: Baekduia sp. (assembly GCA_036500525.1). GTDB lineage: Bacteria > Actinomycetota > Thermoleophilia > Solirubrobacterales > Solirubrobacteraceae > Baekduia. The sequence continues at coordinate 2,059 of DASYBY010000075.1, forward strand.
GACGACCGTCTCGCCCCAGCGCTCGTCCGCCAACCCGATGACCGAGGATTCCGCGACACCCGGGAACTGGTCGAGCACGCGCTCGACCTCGACGGGGTAGACGTTCAGCCCGCCGCTGATGACCATGTCCTTGGCCCGGCCGGCGACGAAGTAGTACCCGTCCTCGTCGATGGTGACGAGGTCGCCCGTGCGCAGCCAGCCGTCGACGATCGTCTCGCTCGTCGCCTCGGGATTGCGCCAGTACCCGGCGAACACGAGCGGGCCGCGCAGCAGGAGCTCGCCGACCTCGCCGACCTCCGCATCGCACCCATCGCTGCGCCGCACGCGCGCCTCGTGATCGACCGTCGGCCGGCCGATCGCGCCGCGCTTGCGCAGCGCCTCCGACGCCGGCACGTACAAGTTGGCGCCCGCGCTCGCCTCCGTCAGCCCGTACGCCGACTGCAAGCCGATGCCGCGATGGTGGAACGCCTGGATCAGCGGGATCGGCACCGCGGCCCCGCCGGCCTGCATCCCGCGCAGGCTGCTGAGGTCGCGCGACGCCCACGTGACGTCGGCGACCATCCGCTCCAACATGGTCGGCACCGCGGTCATCCAGGTGGTGCGCTCGGCCTCGATCAGCCGCAGCGCCTCCTCGGCGTTGAAGGACCGCATCAAGACGATCGCGGCGCCCGCGGCGATGCTCGGCATCGACGCCGCCAGCAACCCGCCCGTGAAGCACAGGGGCATCCCGATCAGCGGGCGCTCCGCCGCCGTCAGCCCGAACTCGGCCATCCACAGCCGCGTCGAGGCAAGGACGTTGCCGTGGGAGATCATCGCCCCCTTGGACCGGCCCGTCGTGCCCGAGGTGTACAAGATGATCGCGGTGTCGTCCAACGCCAGCGCGACGACCGGGGGCACCACCGCCGGCCGCGGCAGCACCGCGCCGACCGCGTCGAGCGATCCCACGTCGACCACCGACAACCCAGCCGGCGCGCCCGCCGCCGCCAGCTCGGCCAGCTCCGGCTCCACCCACAACACCCGTGGATCGGCGTCCTCGAGCACGTCGCGCAGCTCGGGCGCCGTCAGCCGGTGGTTGATCGGCACGTAGATCGCCCCGATCCGCTGGCACGCCCACAGCAGCTCGATCGCCTCGGGCCGGTTGAACATCAGGCACGCGACCCGGTCGCCCGGCTCCACGCCGAGCTCGCACAGCGCCGCGGCCCGCGCCTCGACCCGCGCGCCCAGCTGCGCCCACGTGAACCGGTGCTCCAGGAAGACCAGCGCCTCGGCCTCGGGCCGCGTCGTCGCCCAGTGCCCGACCCACGTGCCCATCGCGCTGGTGCTCATGCGCTCACCGACGCCAGCGGCTCGACGTACTCCAGCGTGACGCCGTCGGGATCGGGCAGCAGCACCGCGCGGACCAGCCCGAGCTCGTCGCCCAGCTCCGCGTCGCAGAGCGGCCCGGCCCCGGGCGGCAGCCGCCGCGGGTCGATCGCGTCGACCAGGATGGCGATCCGGAACAGCCCCGCCGCGGTCGCGTCCGACGATGGCGGCTCCAGCGGCCCGTCGGCCTCGCGCAGGAAGATCGAGAACCGGTCGCGACCTCCGGGCAAATGGACCCGCGCGCCGCGCGCATCGCCCTCGACCTCGAAGCCCATGGCGTCGCGGTAGAACGCCTCCGATCGCGGCAACGAGGAGCACACCAGCACGACGCCGAGCAGCACGCTCGCGTCAGCCGCCACCAGCTCGACCTCACACCCGTCGGGATCGACGACCAACGCGCCCTCGGCGACCAACGCCTCCGACGGCACGCCGACCACCAGCCGCGACAGACCAAGACGAGCAGCAGCAACGCCACCCACAACAGCCGTCGCCGGCCGCGTCCACTGCAGCAGATCCAGCATCGGCCCGCGCCCGCCCTGCGGCCCCACCAACAACGCGCCCCGCCACGCCACCGGCGTCCCGGCCATCCCGAACAGCGCCCCGTCCTGCGCCACGTCCGGCTCGGTCCGCCACCCGATCCCCAGCCCGAGCCGGTCGCGGTAGAACCCCAGCGCGCGGTCCAGATCGGGCGTGTTGAGGTTCACGTGCGCGAAGTAGCGCGGCGCGATCCCGTCGAGCGCCGCGCCGCCCTCAGCGGACATCGGCGGCCTGGTCGACGCGCAGCTCGTGCTTGCGGACCTTGCCCGCCGACGTGCGCGGGAAGTCCTCCACGAACACGACCCGCTTGGGCCGCTTGTAGTCGGCCAGCAGCTCGCGCGAGGCCTCGATCACGCCCTGCTCGGTCAGCGCCGGGTCGTCGGTGATCACCCACGCGATCACGGTCTCGCCCCACGTCTCGTCGGCCACGCCGGCCACCGCCGTCTCGGCGATCCCGGGCACCCGCCGCAGCGCCGCCTCGACCTCGGCCGGGTAGACGTTGAGCCCGCCGCTGATGATGAGCTCTTTCAGGCGCCCGACGACGTAGTGGTCGCCGTCGGCGTCGCGCCGCGCCAGGTCACCCGTGTGCAGCCAGCCGTCGACGATCGTGCTGCGCGTCGCGTCGTCGTTGCGCCAGTAGCCCTTGAAGACGATCCCGCCGGCGACCAGCAGCTCACCCACTTCGTCCAGCTCCGCGTCACGCCCGTCGACCGTCACCACGCGCACCTCGCAGTTCAACGAGGCCTTGCCGGTCGAGCCGAGCTTGCCGACCGCGTCGTGCGCGTCGAGGAAGAGCGCCGGCCCGGCCGTGCACTCCGTCAACCCATAGCCCTGCAGGATCCCGATGCCCAGCTCGCCCGCGCGCTGCACCAGCGGCACCGGGATCGGCGCCCCGCCGGTCTCCAGCCGCGTCAGCGACGCCAGCCGCTCCGGCGTCGCGTCCTCGTGGCGCAGCATCCGCTCGACCATCGTCGGGACCGCGGTGAGCCACGTGACGCCCTCGGTGGCGATCGTCTCGATGCACGCGCCCGCGTCGAACCCGTCGCGCAGCACGATTGTCGCTCCCGAGAAGACCGGGTTCATCGCCCCGCTCATCAGCCCGCCGGTGAAGCACAGCGGCAGCATCAGCAGGTGGCGATCGTCGCTGCCGGTGTCGAACGCCTGGACCCAGCCCGCGGCCTGGCTCTCGACGTTGGCGTGGGTGATCATCGCGCCCTTGGAGCGCCCCGTCGTGCCCGAGGTGTAGAGGATCGCGACCGTGTCGTCGGGCGCCGCCGCGGTCCACACCGGCTCGCCCGCGCCAGCCCGCAGCGCCGGCAGCGCAAGCCCGGGATCACCGTCGTCGAGCCCGACGAGGTGGGTGAAGGAGTCACGCGCCAGCTCCAGCCGATCCACCAGCCGCCGGTCCGCGCACACGACCAGCGGATCGAGATCCGCCACCACATCGGCCATCTCGACCGCCGTCAGCCGCGTGTTCAGCGGCGAGAAGATCGCCCCGGCCCGCGCGCACGCCCAGAACAGCTCCAGGAACTCCACGCGGTTGGGCGCGAGCACGCCG
>DASYBY010000076.1:0-2099 GCA_036500525.1 Baekduia sp.
TCACGCCCGGCAGGCTACTCGTAGACCACCACGTCGGGCCGCGGCGTGAGGGCCATGACCTGGCGCGGCGTCATGGTCTGCGCGTCCTCCTTGTAGAACAGCTTGAAGCCGCGGCGCATCTGCGGCGTGCCGGCGACGAAGGACTGGTACTTGGCGATCTTGACGCTGTTGGCGCCGAAGCCGTCGACGTTGACGACCGTCTGCACGCCGGGCACCTGCTGCAGCCGCTGCGGCCGCGCGATCATGTCGTCGGTGAAGCGGTGCACCAGCAGCAGCTTCTCCGGGAGGTTGCGCTCGTGCACCAGCCGCGCCATGTAGCGCGCCGCGGAGTTGACCACGTCGGCGTCGGTCGACCCGATGACCTTGCCCGGCAGCTGGCCGGCCGCGACGTGCCACTCGGGGTCGAGCGCGAGGCCGACGTCGGGCTCGCGCAGGAACGGCTCCAGCCGCTCGATCTCGGGACCGAACTCGCCGCGGCCGGGCTGGACGTCGAGGATCAGCAGCGCCTTGGCCCGCCGCGCGGCCCGCAGGTACTTGCGGATCGTCGGGAACGCGAGGTGGTCGCGGTAGAGGTTCTGGGGCCCGGGCGCGGCGGTGGCGACCGTCGAGATCAGCTCCATCGCGGGGAGGACCGGGCGCGTCTTGCGGTCGTACGGCTTGGCCTGCGCCAGCAGCCGCTTGGCGGCCTGCGCCGGCGTGCCGATCCCCAGCGCGCCGAGCTCGTCGTCGCGCGGGTTGCCGTAGAACGCGACGACGCGACGGTCGGGGAACAGGCGCCGTCCGCCCCCGGGCAGCTGCGTGGGGCGGGGCTGGGCGGCCGCCGCGCCCTCGCCGGTGGCCGAGGCGCCCGCGGAGTGGTTGTCGTCACCGCCGCCCGCGCCCACGACGGCGCCGGCGATCACGGCCACCAGCGCCACCCCGGCCAGGGCAGAGAGGCGGCGGCGCCGCACGGCATCGAGGTGCACGACGCAGATCATGCCCCGAGAACGCGCTTCAGAACCGGCCTTTGGCGTTCGCGACACCCGCCTGGGCGGCCGCCACGAGGTTGCGACGGGCCATGTCATACCGTGGCGGCCATGAGCGATCTCGGGGATATCGGTGTCATCGGCGCGGGCTTCATGGGCTCGGGCATCGCGGAGTCGGCCGCACGGGCCGGCGCCCGCGTGCGCGTCCACGAGCCGCAGCAGGCGGCGCTGGATCGCTCCCGCTCGCAGCTCTCGACCTCGCTGGACCGCGCCGTCTCGCGCGGCAAGATGGACGAGGCCGCGGCCCGCACGTTGACCGAGCGCATCTCGTTCCACACCGACATCGCGGCGCTCGGCGACTCCGAGATCGTCATCGAGGCGGTCTTCGAGGACCCCGAGGTCAAGGGCCCCATCTTCCGCGCGCTGGACGACCTGCTGCCGCCGACCTCGCTGATCGCCTCCAACACCTCGTCGATCCCGATCGCGCAGCTCGCGTCGTGGACGAAGAACCCGGGGCGCGTCGTCGGCCTGCACTTCTTCTCGCCCGTCCCGGTGATGGGCCTGGTCGAGGTCGTGGTCGGGCTCGACACCTCCGAGGAGACCGTCGCGGCGGCCGAGGGCTTCGTGGCGGCGATCGGCAAGCGGGCGATCCGGACCAAGGATCGCTCGGGCTTCATCGTGAACATGCTGCTGGTGCCGTACCTGATGGCCGCGGTGCGGATGCTGGAGGAGGGCTTCGCCACCCGCGAGGACATCGACCAGGGCATGCAGCTGGGCGCCGGGCACCCGATGGGGCCGCTCACGCTGTGCGACTTCATCGGCCTCGACGTCCTCTACGCGGTCTGCGACTCGCTGTATGAGGAGTTCAAGCGCCCGGAGTACGCCCCGCCGCCCTTGTTGAAGCGCATGGTCGTCTCGGGCCACCACGGCCGCAAGTCGGGCCGCGGGTTCTACGAGTACGGCTGAGGCGGCGGCCGACATTAGGATGAGGACATGGCTCTCCTGGACGGCAAGAAGCTCCTGATCACCGGCGTGCTGACCGACCGCTCGATCGCGTACTCGGTCGCGCAGCGCGCGCAGGAGGAGGGGGCCGAGATCGTCCTGACGGGCTTCGGCCGCGCCCTGCGGCTGACC
>DASYBY010000077.1:0-2904 GCA_036500525.1 Baekduia sp.
ACGAAGTGCTGCGTCAGCGACGACGAGCAGAGGTCGGCGCCCTGCTTGCCCATGTTCATCTTGGCCAGCACCGGCGCCGGCGCGACCGCCCAGCCCAGCCGCAGCCCCGCCGACAGGATCTTGGAGAACGTCCCGAGGTAGATGATGTACTCGCCCCGCGCCAGCGTCATCAGCGTCGGCAGCGGCTCGCCCTCGTAGCGGAGCAACCCATAGGGATTGTCTTCCAGCACGAGGATCTCGCGCTCGGCGGCGACCTCGACCAGGCGCCGGCGCCGCGGCAGCGACATCGTCACGCCGCCCGGGTTCTGGAAGTTCGGGATGGTGTAGATGAACTTCGGGCGCCGGCCCTCGCGCTCGAGCCGGTCGAGCGTCTCCTCCAGCACGTCGATCGGCATGCCGTCGGCGTCCATCTCGATCTGCACGACGTCGGCCTGGTAGGAGCTGAACGCCGGGATCGCGCCCGGGTAGGTCGGCGCCTCGGCGACGATGACGTCGCCCGGGTCGATCAGCGTCTTGCACACCAGGTCGATGACCTGCTGGCCGCCGGTCGTCACGAGGATGTCCTCGGGGTCGACCTCGGTGCCCTCCGCCGCCATCACGTGGCGGATGGCGTCCTTGGTGATCGCGAGGCCCTCGGTCGGTCCGTACTGCAGGGCCGCGGCGGTCGAATCGACCGCGACCTTCGCCATGATCGACGCGAAGCTCTCGGCCGGGAAGGTCGACGTGTCGGGCAGCCCGCCGGCGAGCGAGATGACCTCGGGGCGCTCGGTGATCGCCATCAGGTCGCGCATCGCCGACGACTTCATCGCGCGCGTGCGCGCGGCGAACAGGCCGGCGTACCGCTCGAGCTCGTGCGCGGCGGGGCGCTGGGGGCGGCGGGGCGAGGACATGGAGCTCCTCCCTTCGCCGTCGGGACCTTCGGACCTTCGGTCTGTCATGGTCCCCGGGCACGGTACCGATGAAGCTCCTCCTCGACATCCTCCAGGGGCTCGGCCTCGCGTCTGCGACCGGCCTGCGCCCGTTCCTTCCCGCCATCCTCGCCGGTGCTCTGGCCAGCGACGATCTCGGGCTCGACTTCGACGGGACGCAGTTCGCGTTCCTGGAATCGCCGTGGTGGCTGCTCGCCCTGGTGATCGTGCTGATCGCCTCGGTCTTCCTGCGCAAGGCGCTGGAGACCGGCCCCGGCGAGGCCGCGCTGAGCGGCATCGGGATCGGCCTCGGCGCGCTGCTGTGCGCCGCGTCGATCGACGATCGCCACGCCACCTGGTGGTACGGGCTGATCATCGGCGCCGTCTTCGCCTACCTCGCCAGCTCGGTCTCCCGGCAGCTGTTCGCCCGGGTCCGGGCGCGCTTCGCCGGCGCGGGCGACGCGGCGGCGGCCGCGGCGCTGCCGTTCTACGGGGAGGCCGCGGGCCTCGTCGTCGCCGGCGCCAGCATCCTGTTCCCGCCGCTGGCCCTCGTCGCCATCGGCTTCCTGGTCGCGCTCCTGGTCACGGGCCGGCGCCGGTCCGACCAGAAGTACGCGGGCCTGCGCATCCTCCGTTGAAGCTCCTGCTGGCCGTCATCGACGGCTGCAAGCCCTCCATGCTCGAGCGGGCGGTGGAGCGCGGCGAGGCGCCCGTGATCGCCGCGGTGATCGAGCGCGGCCAGTTCGTCTCGGAGCTGTGCGCCGCGTTCCCGTCGGTCACGCCGGTCTGCGCCACGTCGATCGCCACGGGCGTGCTGCAGGACCGTCACCACATCGCGGCGATGAACTGGTGGTCGCGCGCCGAGCGCCGCTACATCGAGTACGGCTCGTCGTTCCGCGCCGCGCGCAAGCTGGGCATCGCGCGGCAGCTGACCGACACGGTGTACAACCTCAACGGCTCGCACTTGAACCCGGACATCGAGACGGTCTACGAGTCGCTCGATGACCTCGGCGTCCGCACCGCGGGGACGACCTACCTCGTCTACCGCGGCCGCCATGAGCACCCGATCTCCCGCGAGACCGCGCTGACCCGCCTGGCCGGCACGCTGTTCCGCAAGCCGGTGATGGGCCCGCGCGAGCTGTTCTACGCCGACCTGTTCGCCAGCCGCCAGACGGGCTGCCGCAGCCAGTTCGGCATGCCGGGGATCCGCGACCAGCACTCGGGCTGCGTCGGCTCCTGGCTGGCGGCGCGCGACCTGTACGACTTCCTGCTGCTGTCGCTGCCCGACAACGACACGCACTCCCACAAGAACGGCCCGCACGCCCAGCCGGAGTCGATCGCGGCCGCCGACCGCGAGCTGCAGCGGACGGCCGACGCCGTCGGCGGGGTCGACCGGCTGCTCGACACCCACGCCGTGATCGTTTGTGCCGATCACTCGCACGCGGCGGTCGAGCGGCGGATCGACCTGCGCGAGGCCTTCGGCGACTGGGCGGTCGCCGGTCCCGGGCGCAACGGCAACGAGGACGCCGAGCTCGCGCTGTGCCCCAACCAGCGCGCGGCGATGGTGTACGCCCTGCTCCCCGAGGCGCGCGCCGCGACCGTGCCGTGCATCGTGGACACCGCGACGACGCTGCCCGGGATCGACGTCATCGCCTGGCGCGAGGGTGACCGCGGAGCGATCCGCGCGCCGGGCCGCGGCGAGCTGCGGTTCGCGCCTGGCGGAGACTTCACAGACGCCCGCGGCAACGCCTGGACCGTCGACGGGGACCTGTCCGCCCTCGGCGCGAGCACGAGCGGCGGGCGCTTCGACAGCCCCGACTACCCCGACGCGCTGCGCCGCGTCTGGGCCGCGCTGACCTGCGCCACGGCCGGCGACGTCCTGCTCAGCGCCGGCCCGGGCTGGGAGTTCCCCGACTGGGGCGGCGCCGACCACGTCGGCGGCGGCAGCCACGGCTCGCTGCACCGCTCCGACTCGCTCGGGGCGCTCGCGTTCTCC
>DASYBY010000078.1:0-10179 GCA_036500525.1 Baekduia sp.
AGGCCCGAGCCGGTCAGCCGCACGGCGGCGCCGGAGATCACGATCAGCGTGAACAGCACCAGCGCCGACCAGGCGGCGTAGGCGTGGACGCGAGGCGAGACGGGCCACCGTGCGCGCAGGCGTTCGAGGCGGGACATGCACCCGACAGGATGACAAGTCGGCGAGGCCGGCGGCGTCACCGCGAGGCCCGTTCAGCCCGTCGGACCGCCGCGCAGCCCCACCAGCGAGAGGACGCCGGCGGCGAGCGTCAGCACGGCGGCGACGGCCATCCCGTGGTGCAGCGCGACCGTCGAGGCCGCCGCCGACGCCTCCTCGTGGCCGCGCAGGCCGACGAACGGGGTGCGGCGCGCCGTGACCAGCGCGCCCGAGTCGACCGCGGGCAGCCTCCGCTGCAGCTCGCCCGCGTAGGCCGCGGCGGTCACGGCGCCGACGCCGGCGATCGCCAGCAGCCCGGCGATCCGCGCGACCGCGTTGTTGATGCCCGAGGCGATCCCGGCGTGGCGCGACGCCGTCCCGGTCAGCACCGTCGCCGTCAGCGGCGCGACGGTCATCGCCATGCCGAGGCCGAAGACCAGCACGGCGGGCAGCACCTGCGTGAGGTAGTCGGCGTGCTCGTCGATCCGCAGCATCAGCAGCAGCCCGCAGCCGGCCACCAGCGGCCCGGTGCCCATCAGCGCCCGCGGGCCGAATCGCGTGCTCAGCGCCCCGAAGCGCCGCGACAGCGCGATCATCAGCAGCGAGAGCGGCGTCAGCGCCAGCCCGGCCTCCAGCGCGTCCCAGCCCGCGACCTGCTGGAGGAAGAGCGCGAGCAGGAACGTCGCGGCGTTCAGCCCGGCGTAGAGCAACAGCGTCGCCCCGTTGCCGACCGCGACGGTCCGGACGCGGAAGACGCCGAGCGGCAGCATCGGGTCGCGGTGGCGCGCCTCCCAGAGCACGAACGCCGCGAGCAGCGCGAACCCGCCGAGCAGCCCGGCCAGCACCTCGGGCGCGCCCCAGCCCAGCGCGGGCTCGCGGGTCAGCGCGTAGACCGGACCGCCGAGGCCGAGCGCGCACAGTCCGGCGCCGACGCCGTCGATGCGCCGGGCCGTCGCGGCGCGCGGCGGGTCGGCCGGCAGGGCGCGGGCGGCGAGCACCAGGCAGGCGGCGATCAGCGGTAGGTTGAGCGCGAAGACCGCGCGCCACGACGCGACGTCGACGAGCAGGCCGCCGAGCGGCGGGCCGAGCGCGATCATCCCCGACGTCCACGCCGTCCAGGTCCCGACGGCGACCGCGCGCCGGTCCTCGGGGAACGTGGTGGTGAGGATCGCCAGCGAGCTCGGGACCAGCAGCGCGCCCGCGATCCCCTGCAGCCCGCGCGCCGCGATCAGCAGCTCCGCGCCGGGCGCGACCGCGCAGAGCGCCGACGCGATCCCGAAGCCCGCGAGGCCGAGCAGGAAGATGCGCCGCCGGCCGTAGAGGTCGCCGAGCGAGCCACCGACGAGGACGAGCGAGCCGAGCATCAACAAGTAGGCCTCCACGACCCACTGCTGCTCGGCGAGCGTCGCACCGAGGTCGGAGCGCAGCGCGGGCAGCGCGACGTTGACCACCGTCGAGTCGATGAACACGACCGCGGAGCCGAGGATCGTGGCGGCGAGGATCGGGCCGGTCCGGACCGCGATCACGACGCGTCGGGCACGCCGCTCACGGCAGCCCGCGCAGCGCATCGGCCAGCGCGGCGGCGGTGAGCGACCAGCCGGCGCCGGTCCGCTCGGCGCCGGTCCGGGCGCGGGTGGCGCGGAGCTCGAGGTCGGCGATCAGCGTCTCGGCGAGGTCGGCGGCGGCGAGCGGGCCGGTGGCCAGCGACGCCGCGGGGCCGAGCGCGGTCCGCCCGGCCTCGTCGTCGGGGGCGACCACGGCCTGGCCGCAGGCGAGCATCGCGAGCCCCGCCGGGCGCCAGCCGCGCACGGGCGGCGCGAACGCGACGGTCGCCGACGCGAACGCGTGGGCCAGCGCGTCGCCGCCGGGCTCGACGTCCAGGTAGGCGAACGGCAGGTCGAGGTTGCGCCGCGTGCCGCTGACCGCGTAGGTGAGGTCGTCGCGCCGCGCGTGCAGCTCCGCGGCGGCCAGCAGGCCGAACGGCTCCTCGGCGTGGACGAGCACGAGGTCCTCGCGGCGGTGGACGGGCATCGGCGCGTAGACGGCGTCGACGCCCCCGGGCAGCGTCCCGCCCATCCACACCGGACCGAGCACCGGCAGGCCGCTCGCCTCGGCCCAGCCCAGCTCGCCGAGCACCGGCGGCGCGGCCGTCGCCAGCAGCGCGCGCGCCCGGATCCCGCCCTGCGTGAGGACCGCGGGCGCGGCCGGCCAGCCGGCGGCCAGCACGACGTCGGCGTCCGCGGCGTGCAGCACGTCGGCCTCGGCGACGATGCGCACGTCGATCGCCTCCGCGGCCAGCGCGGTCAGCAGCTCGGCCGGGATCCCCGCGTCGCGCGCCTCGCGCCGGCGCGGCCCGAGCACGAGCGCCACGTCGAGCCGCTCGCTCACCCGCGAGCGCGTGACCAGCGGCGCCGGCCCGTCGCGCAGCAGCGGTCCGAGCGCCCACGGCAGGTCGGTCGCGATCGCGTCGCCCCCGGCCTCGCGCTCCCCCCGCCCCGGCGCCACGGCTACGGCGTCCCCCGGTGGGCGTGTGCGATCGCCGCGCGCAGGCCGCCCTCGACCTGCTCGGCCGCGCGATCCCACGTGCGCTCCGCGCGCAGCACCACGCCCTGGCGCGCGCGGTCGGCCCGCAGCGCCGGGTCGGTCAGCAGCCGCTCCAGCGCGTCGGCGATCGCGATCGGGTCCAACGGCGCGAAGTCCACGGCGCCTCCGCGCCCGAACGCGGCGACCACGCTCGGCGCGTCGAGCTCCACGCACGGCAGCCCGCAGGACAGCATCTCCTGGGCGACGAGCGAGTAGTTGGTCATCGACAACACGAGCCCGACCGTCGCCTGCGCGTAGACGCCGGGCAGGTCGTCCGCGGCCACGACGCCGAGGTTCTTGTAGGGGAAGTCCACGCCGGGCGGTCCGCCGTGCCCGAACAGCCATGCCTCGGTCGAGGGCCGGCGGCGGTGCAGCTCGGCGAGCGCGGCCAGGGCGACGGGCACGCCGCGGCGCGGGGTCGACGACCGGGCGTAGGCCACGACCACGTCGTCGCGCCGCGCGACCTCGGGCTGCGGCCGGAAGCGCTCGCCGTCGATGCCGAGGTCGAACGGCGTGGCGGGCAACCCGTACATCTCGCTCATCGTGTCGGCCAGCCATTGCCCGGCGGTGATCGGGTAGAGGTCGTGGCGGTAGGAGTCGTCGGCCCAGGCGCGCTGCACGCTGGTCCCGAAGAACTCCGGCTCGTGGTCCTGGACGAGGTAGGCGCGCCCGGCCGCGGCGAGCGTGCGGACGCGCGCGACGGTCTGCCAACCGGTCGCGACGGCGACATCGGCGCGGTCGAAGCCGTCGAGCCCGTAGTGGACGTCGGCGCCGAACGGGCCGAACCACGCGCGCAGGTCGGCGGTCGCCTGCTCGGGGCCGCCGCTCACGCGCCCGCCGGGGTCGTCGATCCACAGCGAGCAGCGGTGCCCGCGGCGCTCCAGGGCGCGGACGAGGTTGGCGATCGTCATGTGCCCGCCGCTGCCCCGGTTGAAGAAGGGCACGATCAGCGCGACGTGCAGGGAGGCGCTCGGGTCGGGCGCGTCGAGCAGGGCGCCGGCGGGTGCGCGCAGCAGGTCGCCGAGCACGCGCGCCTCGACGTACTCGTCGTTGACGTACGGGCCGGCGAGCCGGCGCTTGATCCTGGTCTTGATGCCGAAGCCCATCAGGCGTGCGCCTCCCGGGGCGGCTGGTCGGTGGCGATGGCGGTCGCGGTCGCCCGCAGTGCCTCGTCCAGCAGCGCGGCGCCGGCGGCGAGGTCCGGCCAGGCGCGCGCGGTGTCGAGCGCGGCGGCGCGCAGGCGGTGCAGCAGCTCGCGGTCGCGCGCGAGGAGATCGAGCAGGCGCGACGTGCCGCGCTCGTCGTCCCAGCTGGTCACCAGGCCGTTGGCGCCGTCGACGACGTACTCGTCGTGGCCGGTGACCGCCGTCATGACGCAGGTCGCGCCGAGGTGGAAGGCCTCCAGCGGGCCGCGCGGCAGGCCGGCGATGCGCGGCAGCGCGAGGACGACGTCGGCGGCGGCGTAGGCGGCGGCGCGCTCCGCGGGGGGCGCGGTGTCGGGGTCGAGCCGGGCGACGGTGACCGGCTCGCGCATCGCCGCGGCGGCCGCGAGGGCCTCGTCCAGCCCGGTGGCCGGCCCGCCGAGGACGAGCACGCGCAGGGGTGCGCCGTCGTCGCCGCGGACCACGGTCGCGGGCGGCGCGAAGACCGTGCGGTCGATCCCCGGATGGACCACGTGCACAGGCGCGGCCCGCAGCTGCTCCAGCTGCGCCGCCATCCACCGCGCGGGCACGATCGCCGGCAGCGGCAGGGTGAAGACCGCGGCGGCGGCCTCGGCCGCCGCGCTGCCGGCGGGGAGCGCGCGGTCCTCCATGTCCATCAAGAGCAGCGCGCGCGGCGGCTCGCCCGCGACCTCGCCCAGGCGCGCCACGGAGCCCGCGCCGGTCGCCACGGCGAGGTCGAAGCGCTCGCCCTCCGGCACCGCATCGCCCGGACCGAGCACGGTCGCGTCGACCGCCGACAGCCCGTGCGGATCCCCCGCCTCCACGAAGAGCACGACGTGCAGGGACACACGGGCTTCCCTGGTCGGCATCGCCGCGCAGCGTAACGCAGCGACCTGCCGCTCCGTCACGGGCCCGTCCCGCACGCCGCCGGCGCGGCGGTACGTTGCCGATCGATGAGCTACGCCGCCACCTACCTCGACGAGGTCGCGCAGATCGCGGCGAGCATCCCGCGCGACGCGATGGAGCGCATGGCCGAGGGCATCGCGGCGATCCGCGAGCGCGGCGGCCGGCTGTTCATCGTCGGCGTCGGCGGCGGCGCCGGGCACGCCTCGCACGCGGTCAACGACTTCCGCAAGATCGCCCACCTCGAGAGCTACACGCCGAGCGACAACGTGAGCGAGCTGACCGCGCGCGTCAACGACGAGGGCTGGGACACCAGCTACTCCGCGTGGCTGCAGACGTCCCGCCTCGACGCGAAGGACGGCATGCTCGTCTTCTCCGTCGGCGGCGGCTCGCGCGAGCACGCGATCTCGATGAACCTCGTGCGCGCGATGGAGCTGGCGACCGAGGTCGGCGCGCCGATCTACGCGATCGTCGGCAAGGCTGACGGTCACGCGGCCCAGGCGGCCGACGTCGCCATCGTCGTGCCTTCGCCCGCCGCGCGACGGACCCCGCACGTCGAGAGCTTCCAGGCGATCCTCTGGCACCTCCTCGTCTCCCACCCCGCCGTCGAGGCGCAGCCGGGCAAGTGGGAAGAGGTCGAAGGCGTGGGCACGACGGCGAGCGCATGACGGCGCGCCGGTGACCGTCGCGGTCTTCCTCGACCGCGACGGGATCCTCGACGAGCCGGTCGCCGATCCGGTCGACGGCCGCCCGGAGTCGCCGCTGCGCGCGGCCGACGTCCGCCTGGTCGACGGCGCCGCCGAGGGCTGCCGCCGGCTCACCGACGCCGGGTTCCTGCTCGTGGTGGTCTCCAACCAGCCGGGCGCCGCGAAGGGCAAGGCGACGATGGACGACCTCTGGGCCGTCCACGCGCGCGTGGCCGCGCTGCTGGACGACGAGGGCGTCGAGATCGACGACTGGCGCTACTGCTTCCACCACCCCGACGCGGTCGACGACGAGCTGCGCGGTCCGTGCGACTGCCGCAAGCCCGCCCCCGGGATGCTGCTCGCGGCCGCCGCGGCGCACGGCATCGACCTGCCCGCGAGCTGGATGATCGGCGACCGCGACACCGACGTGGAGGCCGGCGCCCGCGCCGGCTGCCGGACCGTCCTGGTGGAGCATCCGGGGTCCGCGCACCGCCGCTCCGGGGACGCCGGCGCCGACGTCGTGTCGCACAGCCTGCGCGGCGCCGCGCGGCTCATCGCCGCGCCCTGAGCGTCCGCGCGACGGCGCCGGCGGCCGGACCTGCCGCCCTGTCAACCCATTCTCCCAAACGGGTTCCTGACCGGTCCATCATGCGTACCGGATGCCCGCTCACTTCACCACCAAGATCTTCGCCGACGGTGCCGATCTCGACGGCATCCTCCGCTTGGCCGAGGACCCCATGATCAGCGGGTTCACCACGAACCCGACGTTGATGTGGAAGGCCGGCCTGACCGACTACGCCGACTTCGCCGAGCGACTGCTGGAGCAGATCCGCGACAAGCCGATCTCGTTCGAGGTCTTCGCCGACGACGACGCCGAGATGCGGCGCCAGGCGCTCAAGCTCGCGGCGTGGGGACCCAACGTGTACGTGAAGATCCCCGTCACCACGACGGGCGGTACTTCGACCGCGACGCTGGTGCGCGAGCTCTCCGAGGACGGCGTCCAGGTCAACGTGACCGCGCTCTTCACGACCGCGCAGGTCGAGCTCATCACGGCCGCGGTCGCCGACGGCGCGCCGTCCTGCATCTCCGTCTTCGCCGGCCGCATCGCCGACGCCGGGATCGACCCGCTGCCGATCATGTCGCGCGCCGTCGCGATCATGGCCGACGCCCCGCGCGCGCAGCTCATCTGGGCCAGCCCGCGCGAGGTGCTCAACCTCGTGCAGGCCGACAGCATCGGCTGCCACATCATCACCATGACCCACGAGCTGCTGCCGAAGGTCAAGAGCCTCGGCAAGGACCTGGACCTCTTCTCCCTGGAGACGGTCCAGATGTTCCACCGCGATGCCGCGGCCGCCGGCTTCACGTTGTAGCCCGCCATGCGACGCGCGCTCATCACGGGCGGGGCCGGCTTCATCGGCAGCACGCTGGCCGACCGGCTGCTGGACGACGGCGTCGAGGTCGCGATCCTCGACGACTTCCGCACCGGCCGGCGGGCGTTCATCGCGCAGGCGCTGGAGCGCGGCGCGGAGCTGTTCGAGGGCGACGTCCTCGACGACGACCTCCTGCGCGCGGCGACCGCCGGCGCCGACACGGTCTTCCACCTCCAGGCCAACGCCGACGTCCGCCACGGGCTCGCCCACCCGCGGCGCGACCTGGAGCAGAACACGATCGCGACGTCCAACGTGCTGGAGGCGATGCGCGCCGCCGGCGCCCGCCGGATCTGCTTCTCCTCGACCGGGTCGGTCTACGGCGACTCCGCCGTCGTGCCGACGCCCGAGCACGCGCCGTTCCCGCTGCAGACCTCGCTCTACGGCGCGTCGAAGGTCGCCGGCGAGGGCCTGATCGCCGCCTACGCGCACGGCTACGAGTTCACGGGGTTGATCTTCCGGTTCGTCTCGCTGCTGGGCGAGCGCTACACGCACGGCCACGTCATCGACTTCTACCGCGCGCTCAAGCACGACCCGACGCGCCTGCGCGTCCTCGGCGACGGCCGCCAGGCCAAGAGCTACTTGTACGTGCAGGACTGCATCGGCGCGATGCTGACCGCGGTCGCCCACCACGGCGAGGCGCCCGGCGCGCACGTCTACAACCTGGGCACCGACGCGACGATCGCCGTCGACGACTCCGTCGCGCTGATCGCGGCGCGCATGGGCGTGGAGCCGCTCGTCGAGAAGACCGGCGGCCGGCGCGGCTGGCCCGGCGACTCGCCGCTGATCCACCTCGACACCACCAAGATCCGCTCGCTCGGCTGGGAGCCGACGCTCTCGATCCCCGAGGCGATCGCCCGCACCCTGGACTGGTTCGCCGCCGAGCCGGCGATCGCCCTCGACCAGGAGCCGATCCCCTCGTGAGCGTCATCTACTCCCGCGCGCCCCTGCGCATCTCGCTCGGCGGCGGCGGCACCGACCTGCCGTCCTACTACGGCGAGCACGGCGGCTACCTGATCAGCGGGTCGATCGACAAGTACGTGTACATGCTCACGCACACGGTCTTCCAGAAGCGGTACCGCCTCAAGTACTCCGAGATGGAGGAGGTCGACGATCCCGCCGACATCATCCACCCCATCTTCCGCGAGGCGCTCAAGCGCCACTGGACGGGCAACCCGCTGGAGATCGCGGTCGTCGCCGACGTGCCGGCCGGCACGGGCATGGGCTCCTCGGGCGCCTTCACGGTCTGCCTGATCAAGGCCTTGGCCTTGGCCAAGCGCCGGTCGATCACCGCCGGCGACCTGGCCGAGGACGCGTGCGAGATCGAGCTGGACATCCTCAAGGAGCCGGTCGGCAAGCAGGACCAGTACGTCTCGGCCCACGGCGGCATCTGCGCCTACACGTTCGCGACTGACGGATCGGTGACCGTCGAGGCGCTCGACCTCGACGACCTCTCGCTGCGCCGGCTGCGCAACAACCTGCTGCTCTTCTACACCGGTGAGGCACGCTCCGCGTCGACGATCCTCGCCGACCAGGTGGAGCGCACCAACGCCTGCGACAGCGAGATGGTGGAGAACCTCCATCGCACCAAGGAGATGGGCCACCGCAGCCGCGAGCTGCTGGAGCGCGGCGACCTGGAGTCCTACGCCGAGCTCATGCACGAGCACTGGGAGAACAAGCGGCGACGCTCGCCGGGCATGACCGACGACCGGATCGACACGCTCTACACGCTGGCGCGCCGCTCGGGCTGCCTCGGCGGCAAGCTCGTCGGCGCGGGCGGCGGCGGGTTCCTGTTGGTCTACGCGCAGCGCCCCGACGACACCCGCCAGGCCATGGCGGCGGCCGGAGCGCCCGAGCTGCCCTTCGACTTCGAGTTCGGCGGCGCCATCGGCAACGAGTCGACGTGACGCTGACGGTCGGCATGGTGGGCTGCGGCCTCATGGGCCGCAAGCGCGCCGCGGCCCTCGGGGAGGACCGCGTCGTCGGGGCGTTCGACGTGCGCGCCGAGGCCGCCGAGGGATTGGTGGCCGAGTTCGGCGGCACCGCCTGCGCGACGCTCGACGCGCTGCTGGCGCTGCAGCCCGACGTGGTCGTCGTCGCCACCAGCCACGACCAGCTCGCGGGCGGCGCGGTCGCCGCGCTGGAGGCCGGGAGCCACGTGCTGGTCGAGAAGCCGGCGGGGATCGGGGTCGCCGACGTCGACCGCATCGCCGCCGCGGCGCAGGCCGCCGGCCGGATCGCCAAGGTCGGCTTCAACCACCGCTTCCACCCCGCGATCGCCCAGGCCGTGGCGATCGCCCACTCCGGCCGCTTCGGCGACGTCCTCTTCGTCCGCGGCCGCTACGGCCACGGCGGGCGGCTCGGCTACGACCGCGAGTGGCGCGCCGATCCCGCCACCGGCGGCGGCGGCGAGCTGACCGACCAGGGGATGCACCTGCTCGACCTCACGCACTGGCTGCTGGGCGAGCTGCCGCTGCACTCGGCGCTGCTGCGCACGAGCTACTGGGACATGCCGGTCGAGGACAACGCGGCGATCCTGCTCGGCGCGCCCGACGACCATCGCGCGCCGTGGGCGACGCTCCACGTGACGTGGACGGAGTGGAAGAACCTGTTCTCGCTGGAGATCACGTGCCGGACGGGGAAGCTCGTCGTCGAGGGGCTGCAGGGCTCCTACGGTCCGCAGCGGCTGACGGTGTACGCGATGCGGCCGGAGCTCGGGCCGCCCGACGCCGAGACGTTCGCGTTCGACCCGGTCGACGTGTCGTGGGCGGCGGAGTGGGAGAGCGTGCGGGCGGCGATCGGCGCGGGCGCGTCGTCGTCCGCCGACCTGGACTCGGTCCGCTACTGCTGGGGGCTGATCGAGCAGGCCTACCTCGCCAACGGCTACCCGGTCCCGGCGGGCGTCGCGTGAGCCCCGGCGCGCTGACCGGTCGCACGGCGCTGATCACGGGCGGGGCGCGCGGCCTCGGCCTGGCGATCGCGCGCGCGTACCTGGGGGCCGGGGCGCGGATCGTCATCTGCGCGCGGAGCCTCGACGCGCTGGCGGCGGCGCGGGGCGAGCTGGCCGAGCTGGGCGAGGTGCACGTGCGGGTGGCCGACGTCACGGTGCCCGCCGAGGTCGAGGCGCTCCTCGGCTTCACCGTCGACCGGCTCGGCGGGCTCGACGTGCTCGTCAACAACGCCGGCGTCTGGGGACCCAAGGGCGCGATCGACGAGGTCGACTGGGCCGAGTGGGCGCGGGCGGTCGAGATCAACCTGATGGGGTCGGTCCTCGCGGCGCGC
>DASYBY010000079.1:0-10478 GCA_036500525.1 Baekduia sp.
CCGCGGGCCCTCGATCGACAGGCGCGGCAGGCGCCGGTCCAGCCCACTCGGCATCCACCAGCTCGCCCGGCCGAACAGGTGCATGAGGGCGGGCACGAGGATCAGCCGGATCACGAAGGCGTCGAAGAGCACCGCGGAGGCCAGGCCGACGCCGAACAGCTTGATCGTGCGGTCGTCGCCCAGGATGAACGAGCCGAAGACCGAGATCATGATGATGGCCGCGGCCATGACGACCTTGCCGGTGAGCGCGAGGCCGTGACGCACCGCGAAGGACGCGTCCTTGGTGTGCTCCCACTCCTCGTGCATGCGGGTGACCAGGAAGACCTCGTAGTCCATGGACAACCCGAAGATGATGGCGAACAGCATCACCGGGAGGAACGGCTCGATCGGGCTCGTCGTCTCCACGCCGATCAGCGACGCGAGGTGGCCGTCCTGGAAGATGAACGTGATGACGCCGAGGGAGGCGCCGATGCTCAGCAGGTTCAGCACGGCGGCCTTGGCGGGGACCAGCAGCGAGCGGAAGACGACGGCCAGCAGCAGCAGCGAGAGGCCGATGACCACGCCGATGAACAGCGGCAGCTTGGACGACAGGACGTCGCCGAAGTCGACGGTCGACGCGGTCGCGCCGCCGATGCTCACGTGGAGCCCGTCGCCGGCCTGGGTCGCGGGCGGGACGACGTCGTCGCGGAGGTGTGACAGCAGGTCCTTGGTCGCGGCGTCCTGCGGCTTGCTGGTGGGGATCACCGTGAGGGTCGCGGCGTCGCCCTTGGTGTTGTAGTTGGGGGCGCTGACGGCGGCGACGCCGGTGGTGTCCTTGAGCGTGTGCTGCAACTTGGTCAGCTGCGCGCGGCCGGTGGCGCCGTCGACCTCGGCGGCCAGCAGCAGCGGGCCGTTGAACCCGGGGCCGAAGCCGGCCGAGAGCAGGTCGTAGGCCTTGCGCGTGGTGTGGGTCGGGCCGTCGTTGCCGGCGTCGCCGCTGCCCAGGCGCATGCCGGTGACCGGCGCGGCGACGAGCAGCAGCACGACGAGCGCGCCCGCGGCGAACGCGCCGGGCCGCTTCTCGATCGTGGCGCTCCAGCGGGCCCAGCCGCGCGGCTCGGTCTCGACCGACGCGACGGACGGGACCTTGACGCGGCGGCCGAAGAAGCCGAGCAGCGCGGGGAGGAGGGTCAGCGAGCTGAGCATCGTCAGCGCGACGGCGGCGGCCGAGGCGATGGCCGGGCCGTTGAGGAACGAGACGCCGAGCAGCAGCATGCCGAGCAGGGCGATGACCACGGTCGTGCCGGCGAAGAGCACGGAGCGGCCCGCGGTGTCCATGGCGGTCAGCGTCGCCTCGCGGACGTCGGCGCCCTCGGCGCGTTCGGTGCGGAAGCGGCTGATGATCAGCAGGGCGTAGTCGATCCCGACCCCGAGCGCGATCATCACCGCCAGCGTGGGGGCGAAGCTCGCGATGGCGAACGAGCCGGTGGCGGCGTAGACGAGGCCCATCGCGGCGGCGATCGCGGCGAAGGCGGCGACCAGCGGCATGGCCATCGCGGTCAGCGAGCCGAGGACGAGGATCAGGACGATGACGGCGACGCCGACGCCGATCAGCTCGCCCGCGCCGGTCTCGGCCTGCTGGGAGAGCTCGATGGCCTGGCCGCCGAGCTGCACCTCCAGGCCGTCGCCGCCGGCGTGCTGCGCGGTGTCGACGACGCGCTGGACGTCGGCCTTGTCGAGGTCGACGGCCTGGCGGTCGAAGAGCAGCGTGGCGTAGGCGGTGCGGCCGTCGCGGCTGATCGAGCCCTTCGCGGCGCTGGGCGCGACGGCCCCGGCGACGCTCGGGAGCTTGTCGACCGAGGCGACCACGCGGTCGACGCGGGCCCGGTTGGCGGGGCTGTCGAGACGGCCCTGGTCGACGTGGAAGACGATCTGGCTGGCGTCGCCGGACTGCTGCGGGAAGCGGTGCTTGAGCAGGTCCAGGGCGCGTTGGGACTCGGTGCCCGGCAGCGTGAAGTTGTTGATGTAGCCGGAGCCGGCGGCGCCGGCGAGGCCACCGGCGACGACGATCAGCGCGACCCAGAGGGCGGCGATCAGTCGTCGGCGGTCGTAGGCGAAGGAGGCGAGGCGGCGCATGAGGCCAAGATGGCACACTCGCCGCAAGATTGCAATCAGTGCAGAAATGCGCTGGATGCAATTGTCACGCACTCCCGCTAGAGTCCGTGGTGGTCATGGGTCTCCGCGAGCGCAAGAAGGAGCAGACGCGGCGCACGATCGAGGACGCCGCCTTCCGGCTGTTCGACGAGCGCGGCTTCCACGCGACCACGGTCGCCGACATCGCCGCGGCCGCCGACATCGCGCCGCGCACGTTCTTCGGGTACTTCCCGACCAAGGAGGACGTTGTGTTCTGCGGCTTCGGCGACTCCTTCGCGAGCCTCGCCGCGGCGCTGCGCGAGCGCGAGCCCGGCGTCACGACCTTCGACGCGCTGCGCAGCTTCATCATCGCGATGGTCGCCGAGGGCCCCGAGGCCGATCCGCACCGCGACGTCCGCCTCCGGCTGCTGGCCGACAACGAGGCGCTGGCCTCGCACGAGAGCCACCTCCTCGGCCGCTTCGAAGGGCTCATCGGCGAGGCGGTCGCCGCGGACCTCGGCGACGAGGACAACGACCTCCGCCCCCGCATGGTCGCCGCCGCCGCCGTCGCCGCCCTCAAGGCCCTGCAGCCGACCGACCACACCAAGAAGCGCCCGCTCGACGACGAAGGCCTAGCACAACTCGACGAGGCCTTCGCCTTCCTCCACGGCGGAATCGCCGGCCTGCAAGAACGCCGCGCCACGGCGTCCGCGGGCTAGCGCGGAGGGCCGAAGTCGGCGGCGCGCTCGGCGGCGCGCTTCAGCGCCCGGCGCCTCCGCCATGGGATCAGGGAGTAGCGCAGGCCGTCGTCCTGCCAGTTGCCCAATGACAACGGCATCGGGTCGAGCCTGAGCTCCTCGGGCGATGGATAGACGCCCTGGGCCGGGCGCACGGAAGGCAACTCGCGGTCGGACTCGGACATGTCAGGATCCTAGCGCCACCGCTGCAGCAAGCCCAGCGATGAAGACAATGAAGCCGCCCGATGCTCCGGTGAGGCACAGACGGAGACGTTCGATGGTGCCGCGGTTCTGCCGCTGCAACCCCGCCATCTCGTCGATCAACCGCAGATCCACCTGGGGCTGGGTGACGATCCGGCGGGAGAACAGCCACGCGTACGTGCCCTGGGCGTCGAGCGTGTACACCAGCCGCCTGATGCTGAACAGCGCCACGATGCAGCCGACGAGCATCGCGGCGGCACCGAGGCTCGCAGCCGTGAAGACCCACGGCCAGAACCCATCCGGTCGACTTCCTGCGAAGCACTGCCCTCCGAGCAGGCCGGCGACGACACCGCCCGCGGCGAGCAGAGCTGGCCTCGGGTACGCAGGTCAGCCACCTCGCGCGCCTGCGCGGCCAACGTCTCCTTCGCCAACTCGTAGATCCGCTCTGCGACATCGGGCACGCGGCGACGGTATGTCGGGTCCGGCCCAAGGGTCCCGCGACGCGCAGAGTCGGCACGAAGTCGACGCCGTTTCGTGGCCTTCGCGACGCCCAGGGTGTGGATATCCACACTCGTGGTGGCCGCACGGACGGCCGGGGGGGCATCTCGGCTGTGATGGGTGATCGGGCAGGAGAGCATGCGCGGCGACCCCTTGACTCCCCGAAAGAGGCCCACGTTGCTCTTCACCGCACGTCCCACCGTCGAGCTGGACACCATCCGTCAGCAGCTCTCCGGCGAGATCCACGCTCCCGACGACCCCGGCTACGACGACGCCCGCCTGGCCTGGAACCTGGTCGCCGATCAGCGGCCCGCGCTCGTCGCGGTCCCGCACAGCGCGCAGGACGTCTCCGCGGTCGTGCGGTTCGCCCGTGAGGCCGGCCTGCGCGTCGCCCCGCAGAGCACCGGCCACAACGCCTCGGCCCGCAGCGGTCTGGAGGACAGCATCCTGCTCAACACCAAGCACATGCGCGGCGTGGAGATCGACGCCGAGCGCCGTGTCGCCCGCGTCGAGGCCGGCGCGCTCTGTGGCGACCTCACCGTGCCCGCGTCAGCGCTGGGCCTGGCCGCGCTGGCCGGCTCGTCGCCCGACGTCGGCCTCGTCGGCTACTGCCTCGGCGGCGGCATCGGCTGGCTGGCCCGGGAGCTCGGGTTGTGCTGCAACAGCATCGTCTCGATCGAGGTCGTGACCGCCGCCGGCGAGCACCTGACCTGCGACCACGACCACCACCCCGAGCTGTTCTGGGCGCTGCGCGGCGGCACCGGCAGCGCCGCGATCATCACCGCGATGGAGCTGCAGCTGTTCGCCGTGCCCGAGCTCTACGCCGGCGCGATGCTGTGGCCGTGGGAGCGTGCGAGCGAGGTCCTGCACGCCTGGCGCACCTGGACGCTCGACGCGCCCGAGTCGGTGACCACGTCGGCCCGCATCCTCCAGGTCCCGCCGCTGGACGACATCCCCGAGCTCGTCCGCGGCCGCCAGTTCGTCGTGATCGACGGCGCCGTCCTCGGCTCGGCCCCCGACGCCGAGGCGATCCTCGCGCCGCTGCGGGCGCTCGGCCCCGAGATCGACCTGTTCGCCGTGGCCCCGCCGGTCGCTCTCAGCCACCTGCACATGGACCCCGAGCACCCGGTCCCCGGCCTCGGCGACCACCAGATGCTCGACGAGCTGCCGGCCGAGGCGATCGACGAGCTGATCGCGGTCGCCGGCCACGAGTCGGGCTCGCCGCTGCTGCTCGTCGAGCTCCGCCACCTCGGCGGCGCGCTGTCCCGCCTCCCCGCCGGCGCCGGCGCGTGCGGGCGCCTGCCGGGCGCTTACATCGCGTTCGCCCTCGGGATGCCGGTCACGCCCGAGCTCGCGGCCGCGATCCCGCCCCGCCTGTCCCAGGTCATGGCGGCGCTCGCCCCGTGGAAGTGCCCGGTGCCGTACCTCAACTTCGCCGAGCACCCCACCGACACCGGCACGGCGTTCAGCACCGACGCCTTCGCCGCGCTGCAGGCCGTCAAGGCCGAGTACGACCCCTACGACATCATCCACGCCAACCACCCGATCGCGCCCGCCGCGCGGTAGCGCGGAGACCGACGACCGCCGTGGCGGCGCCCTACCGGGGCGTCGCCACGAGCCGCGCGAACAGCCGGTCCAGCAGCTCGTCCGGGCGGTCCGACAGACCGGTGTGGATCGGCGAGGACTGGACGATCGTGCTCGACGTGGCGGTGAGCCATCCGAAGCGCTCCGACTGCGGGAGCGCCGCGACGGCGCCCGCCTCGGGGTCGCCCGTCGCGACGCGGACGAGCCCGTCGACGTGGTGGCGCAGCGCGTCGACGTCCAGCGACGGCGCCAGCGCGTGCAGGCGCGCCTCGTCGATCTCCACGCGCGCGGCCAGGAACGAGCGGCGCCGGCAGTAGACGACGACGCCGACGTTGATCGCCTCGCCGCGCTCGACGTCGGGCACCACGCGCCAGATCGCGTACTGGAAGGCGTCAGGCGGCGGCACGGCGGGCCTCCTCGGCCTCGGCCGCGAAGGCCCGCGGCGGGCGCAGGCGCTCCACGAGATGCTCGACGTAGGCGGCACGTGCCGCGCCCGGATCGTCCCCGAGCCAGTCGTCGGGCACCGACGCCACGATCTGCTCGATCGTCGCCGCGTCGAGCCGCGGCGCCAGGCGCGCGTCGGCGTCGAGGATCGAGCCGGCGAACGGCAGCAGGACGTGGTCGGCGATGAGCGGGAACCCGGCGGTCGCCGCGCCCGCGGGCCACGTCGGCGCGTGGTGGCGGTACAGCGCGGCGCCGTGGTCGATCAGCCACAGGCGCCCGTGCCAGATCAACATGTTGGGGTTGCGGGGCGTGCGGTCGACGTTGGCGCTCAGCGCGTCGAGCCAGACGACGTCGGCCGCGATCTCGGGCGTGACGCCGACCGGCGCGGCGGGGGAGAAGGGCAGCGACCCGGGCAGGAAGTCCAGCGCGGCGTTGCCGCCGCCGCTGGCCTCGACCAGCTCCTGGATCTCGGGGTCGGGCTCGGCCGCGGCCAGCAGCGGATCGACGTCGACCAGCACGATCTCGGGGACCGCCAGGCCGATCGCCCGCGCCAGCTCGCCGACGATCACCTCGGCGACCAGTGCCTTGAGCCCCTGGCCCGCGCCGCGGAACTTCACGACGTACAGGCCGTCGTCGTCGGCCTCGACGAGCCCCGGCATCGAGCCGCCCTCGCGCAGGGGCAGCACGTAGCGCGTGGCGTGCACGGTGCGCAGGCGGGACGCGGGGATCGCGGGCATCGCGGGCATCGCGGCGGGACGCTAGCGGCTGGGCGCGTCGCCACGGACGCCCGGCCGCGCTGATCCTGCCTTCACCTGGGCGCAGTACGGTCCGAGCCGCGTGTGGTTCGAGTCCAACAACATGGTCCTGACCGTGGCGCAGGCGCTCTGCGTCCTGCTCCCGGCGGCCGGCGTCCCCGTCTTCCTGCAGCGCTTCCGCGGCGGCTGGTGGGCGCTCGTGCTGCCGCTGTCGATCGGCCTCGTCATCGGCGCGATCGACCTGCTGCCCCAGAGCGCCGACGTCCTCACGTGGGTCGCGCTGCTGCTCGTCCCGCCCGGCTGCGCGCTGGCGGCCGGCTGGGCGATGCACGGCGCGCGCTGGTGGCTGGCGCCGGTCGCCGTCCCGCTGCTGGCCATCGCCTGGGCCGACCAATCCACCAAGCTCGGCCAGCTGGCGACGATCGCGCTGATCCTCGGCTCGTGCGTCACGCTCGGGCGGCTGCTGGCCGGCGCGGCGCCGCTGGTGCTGCTGAAGCTCGGCCTGGTGGCGATGGCCATCAGCGACTGCATCCTCGTCTTCGGCAACACGCTGCAGGCGCCCAACGCGGTGCTCGAGGCGGCGACGCCGGGCGCGGGCCTGCCGCACCTCCAATCGTCGGCCTACGGCTTCTCCAGCCTCGGCTACGGCGACTTCTTCGCCGCGGCGGTGCTCGGCGGCCTGCTGGCGATGCAGCGGCGCAACCAGGTGGTCGCGACGATCGCGATGCTGATCGTCTCCCTCGCCTGGGACCAGCTCTTCCTCGTGGTCGACACGATCCCGGCGACGGTGCCGCCGGCGATCGTCCTGCTCGGCTACGAGGCTTTCGACTACCTCAGAGCAGCGCGTCGATCCGCGCGCCCGACAGCTCACCCTTCGGGATGAACCCCTGCGCGCCGCTGCGCGAGACCAGCGGGCCGAACTCGCGCGGGTCGCGGCTGGAGGTCAGCACGACCTTCGGCGCGGCGCCGTTGACGCAGAGGCGCGTCGCGATCTCGAAGCCGTCGAGGTCGGGGAGGTTGATGTCGAGCAGGACCACGTCCGGGCCGAGCGCCGCGCTGGCCGCCAGGCCGCTGACGCCGTCCTCGGCCTCACCGACGACGTCGAAGCCCTCGTCTTCCAACAGGAGGCGAGCGGCCGAGCGGAAGCTCGGGTGGTCGTCGACGATGAGAACCCTTTTGCGCACACCCCAAGCGTGCCCGCCCGCAGGACGTCTCACCGTGCGGGTATCCGTACTCGTACCGACCAATGTCCGTACGGATGCGTACCGGTTCGCCGCCTCCAGGCGGCAGGCATCCCCCGAACCGGGGAGGGGCGAGCGGCGGCGCGCCAACTCCGGGAAGGTTATCCCGCGCGGCCCGTCGGGCCTTGACGAGGCGCTGCGGTCTGTAACGCCTCGGGCATCGGCGCAGACGGAGCGCCGCGGCGCTTTGATGATGCCAATCCCCATGATGGACGTTCCTTGCTGATCCTCATCCTCCTGAGCGCCCTCGTCGGCGCCGGAACCGCCCTCAGTCCCTGCGCGCTTCCCGTCCTGCCCGCGCTGCTGTCGGCGGGCGCGGGCGGCGGGCGGCGGCGGCCGATCGGGGTCGTCACCGGCCTCTCGGCGACCTTCGCGATCTCGATCATCGGCGGCGGTGAGCTGCTGCGCCACGTCGGCCTGGGCGACGGCACGCTGCGCAAGGTCGGGATCGCGGTGCTGCTGATCGCCGGCGCCGCGGCGCTGGCCCCGAAGCTCGCGACGTGGCTGGAGCGCCCGCTGGCCGGCCTCAGCCGCTTCGGTCCACGCCGGCTCGGCGACGGCTTCGGCTCCGGCCTGCTGGTCGGCGGCGCGCTGGGCTTCGTCTACGCGCCGTGTGCCGGGCCGGTGCTCGCCGCGGTCATCT
This sequence comes from Baekduia sp., assembly GCA_036500525.1. GTDB lineage: Bacteria > Actinomycetota > Thermoleophilia > Solirubrobacterales > Solirubrobacteraceae > Baekduia. The sequence goes on from DASYBY010000079.1 coordinate 8,216, forward strand.
CGATCTCCGCCGCGAGCGGGAAGACCGTCGCGATCGCCATCGCCTACGTGCTCGGCTCCGCGGCCGTGCTGCTGGCGATCGCCCTCGGCGGGCGCCGCGTGATGGAGCGCGTGCGCGGCGTCGGCGCGCTGCGGATCCAGCAGGTGCTGGGCGGCGTGATGATCGTCACCGCGATCGTCTTCGCCTTCAACCTGGACCAGAACTTCGAGAGCTCGCTGGCGCGGCACACGTCGTCGATCACGCTGACCGCCGGACTGGAGAGCTCCGGCGCGGTGCAGCACCGTCTCGACGACCTGCGCGGCAAGGCGAAGTTCGACTCGTCGGCGCACGCGGCGACGGCGGCCAAGGCCGGAGCGGGCGGCGGCGGCGCGAAGACCGCGAGCGGCCCCAAGTCCGACCTCCCCGTCCTCGGCAACGCCCCCGACTTCACCGGCACGCAGCGCTGGTTCAACACGCCCGGCGGCAAGCCGCTCTCGCTGGCGTCGCTGAAGGGGCGCGTCGTGCTCGTCGACTTCTGGACCTACACCTGCATCAACTGCCTGCGCACGCTGCCGTACCTGGAGGCCTGGGACGCGCGCTACCGCCAGGCGGGGCTGACGATCGTCGGCGTCCACGCGCCGGAGTTCGGCTTCGAGCACGACGCCGGCAACGTGGAGCGCGCGATCAAGACCAACGGCATCAAGTACCCGGTCGTCCAGGACAACAACTTGGCGACCTGGGACGCCTGGGGCAACCAGTACTGGCCGGCCGAGTACCTGATCGACGCCCAGGGCCGCGTCCGCAACACGCACTTCGGCGAGGGCGACTACGACGGCTCGGAGAACGCGATCCGCTCGCTGCTGGCCGAGCGCGGCGCGGCGATCACCGCGGCCCACGCCAAGCCGAAGGGGATCACGCCCGTCAGCTCGGAGACGACGCCGGAGACCTACGTCGGGACCGCGCGCACGCAGGGCTTCGTCGGCACGCCGCCGACCAAGGGCACGCACACGTACAAGCCGCCGTCCTCGGCGCTGCCGCTCAGCCGGTTCGCGCTCGGCGGCACCTGGAGCATCGGCGACGAGGCGGCGACCGCGGTGCGCGGCGCGACGCTGAGCGCCAACGTGCAGGCGCGCTTCGTCTACCTGGTCCTCAGCCCGCCGCCCGGCGGACGCAAGGGGCACATCGACGTCACGCTGGACGGCAAGCCCTACAAGTCGATCACGGTCGACCGCCAGCGGCTCTACACGCTGGTCTCGGAGCCGGGTGACGGGCAGCACCGGGTCAAGCTGTCGCTGGCGGCGGGCACGTCGGCCTACGCGTTCACCTTCGGGTAGGCGCCGAGCAACTCCCAGCCCGTTCTCAGCCGCGGCTCAGGGAGCGGGCACATGCTGGCGCTCATGAGGATCAAGCGCTACGTCATCGTGTCCGCCGCCGTCCTGGCCGCGTGCGCAGGAGCAGGAGGCGCCGTCGCCGCGAGCGGCGGCGACGACGCCAAGAAGAGCGAGCAGTCGGTTCTCGACGCGGCGGCCAAGCAGCTGAACGTCACGCCCGACGCGCTCCGGTCGGCGCTCGGCACGGCCGAGGACGCCCAGCTCGACCAGGCGGTCAAGGACGGCAAGATCACCCAGGCCGAGGCCGACCAGCGCAAGGCCGCGCGGGCCAAGGACGGGCAGGTGCTGGGTGGGCCCGGCGGCGGTCCCGGCGGCCGGGGGCACGGCGGTCCGGGCGGTCCCGGACACGGCGGCCCGGGCGGCCCCGGGGGTCCGGCGACGCTCGACGGCGCCGCGAGCGCCCTCGGCCTGACCGCCGACGCGCTGCGCACCAAGCTCGACGCCGGCCAGAGCATCGCCGACGTCGCCAAGGCGCAGAACAAGGACATCGCCGACGTCAAGGCGGCCATCAAGGCCGCGATCACCAAGCAGCTCGACGCCGACGTGACGGCGGGGCGGATCACCGCCGACCAGCGGACCAAGCAGCTCGCCGGCCTCGACGCGCACCTCGACGACCTGGTGAACGACACGCCGCCCAAGCGCGGCGACAAGCCGCCGGCCCCGCCGGCCGGCGCGTCGGCGTACCGCTCGCACCGCCCGTAGGCACTAGCCTCACGGGGGCCGCATCGGCCTCGCAGGAGGTTCCTGGGGTTCTCCCAGGAACCTCACAGGCGGTCGACCGATACTGAGCGTGTGATGACCACCGCCACGCCTGAGAGCCACCGCGTCCTCGTCGTCGACGACGAGCCGAACATCGCCGACGTCATCTCGATGGCGCTGCGCTTCCAGGGCTT
>DASYBY010000080.1:0-2402 GCA_036500525.1 Baekduia sp.
GTGACGATCTGCGTCGCGGCGCCCGCCTACGTGACCGACGGGTCCGCGGCCGGACTGGCCCACGGCCGCGACCAGTGCCGCTGGTTCGGTGGGATGGTGGGCAACCACGTGGCCGACATCGTCGCGCGCTACGGGGGCGACGGCAGCGCGGTGCCGCAGGCGCTGACCGACTACATCGCGGGCCGCGAGGGCTATGACTACAACGCGCACGGCCGCGCCGGCGCCGAGCACACGGCGTTCGTGCCCGACGCGATCGTCGACCGCTTCTGCCTCATCGGCCCGCCCGCCGAGCAGGTCGAGCGGCTGCAGGAGCTGGCCGATCTCGGCGTCGACCAGTTCGCCGTCTACCTCCAGCACGACGCCAAGGACGCGACGCTCGGCAGCTACGGCGAGCAGGTCATCCCGGCGGTCAACCGGCGCGCGGCGGCGCGGGAGTAGCGCCGGAGACCGAGCTTGCGCCATTGCGCACGTCCTCGACCGCCGGGCGAAAACCGGCGTCCCGATCCCGACCGGATGTCGGTCGTGGACGGCAGGGCCGCTCCGTAGCCTGATCGGTGTGTCCTTCGTCAACAACACCGCGAACGTTGAGCGGCTCTCCTCCGTGATGCTCGTCGGGACGCTGGACGCACACATCTCCGAGGCGCCCTGACCCAGCGCTGAGGATTCGTGACGACGTGAGGCAGGTCGAGGTCGGCCGGCAGGGAGAGGGACAGCTCTCGGCCGGCCGCCTCGACCGCTCGCGCGATAAGTTGTGGGTCTATGTTCTTGCAGACGCACTGCAATGACCGCTGATGCGATCGTCGTGGGCGCGGGCCTGGCCGGCCTCGTCGCGACCGCCGAGCTGGTCGACGCCGGCCGCCGGGTGATCCTCGTCGACCAGGAGCCCGCCGCCTCGCTCGGCGGCCAGGCCTTCTGGTCGTTCGGTGGGATCTTCCTGGTCAACTCGCCCGAGCAGCGGCGGATGGGGGTCAAGGACTCCTACGACCTGGCCTGGCAGGACTGGCAGGGCTCCGCGGGCTTCGACCGTCCCGAGGACCAGTGGCCGCGCCGCTGGGCCGAGGCCTACGTGCAGTTCGCCGCCGGCGAGAAGCGCGCGTGGATGCACGGGCGCGGGATCCGCTTCCTCCCCAACCCGGGCTGGGCGGAGCGCGGCGGGTCGGGCGCGCTGGGCCACGGCAACTCGGTCCCGCGCTTCCACGTGACGTGGGGCACCGGGCCGGGCGTGATCGCGCCGTTCGTGCGCCGCGTCCAGGAGGCGGTCGCGGGCGGGCTCGTCGAGCTGCGCTTCCGCCACCGCGTCGACGCGCTGTCGGTCAGCGACGGCTGGGTCGACGGCGTCAGCGGCGCGGTGCTGGAGCCCAGCGACGTGGCGCGCGGCGAGGCGTCGTCGCGCGAGGTCGTCGGCGAGTTCACGCTCAGCGCCCCGGCGGTGATCGTCACCTCCGGCGGCATCGGCGGTAACCACGACCTGGTGCGTGCCAACTGGCCGGCGCGGATGGGCACGCCGCCCAAGCGCATGATCTCGGGCGTGCCCGCGCACGTCGACGGCCGGATGCTGGAGATCGCCTCGACCGCCGGCGGCCGGATCGTCAACCCGACCGCATGTGGCACTACGTCGAGGGCATCAACAACTGGAACCCGATCTGGCCGATGCACGGGATCCGGATCCTGCCGGGCCCGTCGCCGCTGTGGCTCGACGCGACCGGTCACCGGCTGCCCGTGCCGTGGTACCCGGGCTTCGACACGCTCGGCACGCTCGAGCACATCATGTCGACCGGCCACGACCACACGTGGTTCGTGCTGACGCAGAAGATGATCGAGAAGGAGTTCGCGCTGTCGGGCTCCGAGCAGAACCCCGACATCACGAGCAAGTCGCTGCTGGCCGTCGCGCGGGCGCGGGTGGGCTCGGGCGCGCCCGGGCCGGTCGCCGCGTTCATGGAGCACGGCTCGGACTTCATCGTCGAGCGCTCGCTCGACCAGCTCGTCGCGCGGATGCAGGCGCTGGAGCCCGACATCGACCTGCCGCTGGAGCGGGTGCAGCGCGAGGTGGTGGGGCGCGACCGCGAGATGGACAACCCCTACACCAAGGACCTCCAGGTCGCGGCGATGCGCGGCGCCCGCCGCTACTGGCCCGATCGCGTGATCCGCGTCGCCTCGCCGCACCGCCTGCTGGACCCGAAGGCCGGGCCGCTGATCGCGGTGCGCCTGTCGATCCTGACCCGCAAGTCGCTCGGCGGGCTGGAGACCGACCTCTCCTCGCGCGTGCTCGGCGCCGACGGCCAGCCGGTCCCCGGCCTCTTCGCGGCGGGCGAGGTCGCCGGCTTCGGCGGCGGCGGCATGCACGGCTACCGCTCGCTGGAGGGCACGTTCCTCGGCGGCTGCCTGTTCTCGGGCCGCGCGGC
>DASYBY010000081.1:0-8564 GCA_036500525.1 Baekduia sp.
GCCCTCCGCGAGCTACTTGAGCTCGACCGACCCGCCGGCCTCTTCGAGCTCCTGCTTGAGCTTGTCGGCCTCGTCGCGCTCCAGGCCTTCCTTGATGGCCTTGGGAGCCTCGTCGACGAGCGCCTTGGCCTCCTTCAGGCCCAGGCCGGTCGCGGCACGCACGACCTTGATGACCTGGATCTTCTTGTCGCCCGAGGCGGTGAGGACGACGTCGACCGTGGTCGACTCCTCCTCGACCGGGCCGGCGTCGCCGCCGGCGGCGGGAGCGGCAGCGGCGACGGCGGTCGCGGAGACGCCGAACTCCTCCTCGAGGGCCTTGATGCGCTCGGACAGCTCGAGCACGGAGATGCCCTTGAGCTCTTCGATCCAGTCAGCGGTGGTGGTAGCCATGGTGTTAGTTCTCCTGGGTGTCGGTGGTGGTGTCGGCGGCGCCCTCGGTGGGCTCCTCCGGGGCGGCGTCGGCCACCGGTGCTTCGGGTGCGGCGACCGGCGCGGGCGCGCCGGCTTCCTTCTGCTCCAGCACGCCGCCGAGGGCGATCGCGAGACCCGACACGAGGCCGTTGAGGCTCCGTGCGAGGCCGGTGATCGGCGAGGCGACCATCCCGACGAGCTGGCCGTAGAGGACCTGGCGCGAGGGGAGGCGGGAGATGGCGGTGATCTGCGTGGCGTCGAGCGCCTCGCCGTTCATCATGCCGCCCTTGAACGGCAGCAGCTCGCCACCGGTGGAACGCTGGTAGTCCGCGATCGCCTTGGCGGCCGCGGCGGCGTCCCCACGCACGAACGTCAGCGCCGTCGGACCCTCGAGGAGGGCCTTGAGGACCTCCGCGTCGGCCTGATCGGCAGCGCGCTCGGTGAGCGTGTTCTTGACGACGCGGAACGTCGCGTCGGACTCCCGGAGTCGCGTGCGGAGCTCGGCGACCTGCGCGACGGTGATGCCGCGGTAGTCGACGGCGAAGACCGCCTCTGACTCCTGGATCTGCTCAGCGATCTCTGCGACCGCTGCTGCTTTCTGGTCCCTGTTCACGGGCCTCCTCTGCCGGGCTTGTCGTGGATTCGCATCCACGCGCCGGCGGTCTCAGGACGGCCTCGGGTGTCGAACGTGATTACGCGGCAGCAGCCGCGGTCTCAGCGTTCTCCAGTCCGAGGATGTCGCGGGTACGGGACGGGTCGACCTTGATGCCCGGGCCCATCGTCGAAGCGATGGTCACCGAGTGCAGGTAACGGCCCTTGGCCACCGAGGGCTTGGCTCGGATGAGCTCCTCGATCACGGCGGCGTAGTTCTCGAGCAAGGCGCGCTCCTCGAAGGAGGTCTTGCCGATGTTCAAGTGGACGATCGCGGTGCGGTCGGTGCGGTACTCGACCTTGCCGGACTTGGACTCCTCGACGGCCTTGGCCACATCCATCGTGACCGTGCCGACCTTGGGGTTCGGCATCTTGCCCGACGGGCCGAGGATGCGGCCGAGGCGGCCGACGACCGGCATCATGTCCGGCGTCGCGATGGCGACGTCGAAGTCCATGAAGCCGTCCTCGATCTTCTTGGCGAGGTCGTCGGCGCCCACGACGTCGGCGCCTGCCTCTTCGGCCTCGCGCGCCTTGTCGCCCTTGGCGAAGACGATGATCTTGACGTCCTTGCCGAGGCCGTTGGGCAGCGCGATGGTGCCGCGCAGCTGCTCGTCGGCGTGGCGGACGTTCAGGCCCGTGCGGATGTGGACCTCGACGGACTCGTCGAACTTCGCGCGCTTGAGCTCGCGGACCAGCTTGATCGCCTCGGCGGGCAGGTACTCATGCTCGCGATCGACCTTCGCCTTGACCTCGACGTAGTTCTTGCCGTGCTTCGCCATCAGACGACCTCCACACCCATGCTGCGGGCGGTGCCCGCGATGATCTTGCTCGCCTGATCGACGTCGTGCGCGTTCAGGTCCGCCAGCTTCTTCTCGGCGATCTCCCGGATCTGGTCCTTGGTGATCGTGCCGACCTTGTCGCGATGCGGCTCGCCGGAGCCCTTCTCGAGGCCGATGGCCTGCTTGATGAGCACCGCGGCGGGCGGCGTCTTGGTCACGAACGTGAACGAGCGGTCCTCGTAGACCGTGATCACGACCGGGATGACCGTGCCGGAGTCCTGCTGGGTCTGGGCGTTGAACGCCTTGCAGAACTCCATGATGTTGATGCCGTGCTGACCGAGGGCCGGGCCGACCGGCGGAGCCGGGCTCGCCTGGCCGCCTACGGCCTGCAGCTTGATCTGGGTGAGAACCTTCTTGGCCATGCGGAGTAAGCCTTACTAGATCTTCTTGACCTGGTCGAAGCCCACCTCGACGGGCGTCTCTCGACCGAAAATGGATACCAGCACCTTCAACTTCTGCGCGTCCTGGTTGATCTCCGAGATCTCGCCGGAGAAGTCGGACAACGGGCCCGAGATCACCTTGACGGACTCGCCGATCGAGAACTGCGCCTTCGTGGCGACCTTCTGCGCGACCTCGCGGTGCAGCAGGCGATCGACCTCGGGCTGGGTGAGCGGAACGGGCTCGTTGGACGCACCGACGAAGCCGGTGACGCCGGGCGTGCCCTTGACGAGCTGCCACGAGTCCTCGTTGAGGTCCATGTTGACCAGCACGTAGCCGGGCATGGTCCGCTTCTCCTGCGAGACCTTCTGCCCGTCCTTCATCTCCGAGACCGTCTCGGTGGGGACCACCACGGAACGGATCGCGCGGCGCTGCCCGAGGGAGCTCGCGCGATGCTCAAGGTTGGACTTGACCTTGTTCTCGTGCCCGGAATATGTGTTGACGACGTACCAGCGATACATGAAGTTTCCGTACTAGAGGATGGCGTCGACGACTCTTTGGGCGACCCAGTCGGCAATGCCGAGATAGGCGCCGGCGACGATGACGAAGCCGACCACGACGGCCGTGGCCTGACCGACCTGACGACGATCGGGCCACTGGACGCGCTGAAGCTCGGCCCAGCTGGCCTTGAGGAAGACGAGGAAGCGCGGACCGCCGCTGCCGGTCTTGGCCGGCTCGCGCCCGCCGCGCCGGGCGATGGCCCGGTCCTCTTCGTCGACGTCACCGTCATCGTCGAGATCGCCGACCGCTGCGGCCGCCTCCCGCTCCAGCTCGGCGTCGCTGGGCGTGCCCTCGGTCGAGCCGTTGGCGCCGCTGATCAGCTCCGCCTCGAACTCCTCGACCTCGCCGGAGGCGTGGTCGAGCTCGCCCGGGACGTTCTCCCGGTGCGGTTCGGTCGGCTCAGGGCCGGGGTTGGAGCTCTTGGAGTCGGGGGCCATGTTGTTGGCGTGTGCCGCTGGGGGACCTAGCGGGTCTCCCGGTGGGCGGTCTGACACCGGCACCACTTGCAGAACTTGCGCAGGGTGATGCGATCCGGCGTGTTGCGCTTGCTCTTATTCGTCTGATAGTTGCGGCGCTTGCAGTCCTCGCATGCGAGGGTCACTGCAATGCGCACGTCTCCGCGGGCCATGGGGCAGGCTCCCGTCGAGGATGTACTGAGGAAGTTTGTCGACCTGAGCGACCCGGGGCAAAGAAACGACTCGCCCCGGAGCGAGTCGACTTCGCAGGATAGCGCGGTTCGCCCCTGGACGGATTCCGGGGCAAGCCTCGTTGTCAGGGTCGGGCGGACGTCTGCGGGTCGAGCCGCACCATCGAGACCGATGCGTCCAGCGCGGCTCCGGTCGCACCACGGTAGACGCCCTTGATCGGCGGCACGTCGCTGTAGCGCCGGCCGTGTCCGATCTTGACGTGGGTCTCGCCGGCCAGGCAGCGGTTCGTGGGGTCGGCGCCGACCCAGATCGGCTCACCGCGGCCGCCGGTGCCGGGCAGCAGCGCCTCCAGCCAGGCGTGCGTCTGGACCTCGACGGAGTCCGACCCGCCGTCCTCGGGCGCGCTGAACAGGTAGCCCGAGACGTAGCGGGCGGCGATCCCGGAGCGGCGCAGCAGGACCAGCGCGAGGTGGACGAAGTCCTGGCAGACGCCGGCGCCCTGGTCGAGCAGGTCGGTGACGGTCGAGCCGACGTAGGTCACCCCGGGGACGTAGGCGAAGGTGTGGGGGATCAGCTCGGTCAGGCGGAGCACGGTCGCCAGCGGCGTCGGGGACCGCGGGGTCTCCATGAGCGCGTCGAGCCGCGCGTCGTCGGGCTCGTCGTCGGCGGGCAGCAGGAACTCGCCCGCCGCCTCGGCGTACGTGATGCCCTCGAGGTCCTCCCACCGCGCCTCGGGCGGCTCGGCCGGCGGAGAGGTCACGACCCGGGCGCGGACGTCGATCGTCAGGTGGTCGTGCGGGCGCGCGACGCCGAACTCGACGACCTCGGTGCCGAAGTAGTCGGAGTGCCGCGTCGTGCGCGCCTCGGGGTCGAGCCGGACGTGGAACTCGTCGCAGCGCTGCGACGACGTCGTCGCCGGCCGCACCCGCAGCGCGTTGAGGTTGTCGGTCACGGTCCCGCCGTAGCGGTAGCTCGTGCAGTAGCGGATGTCGTAGTTCACGCGAGGACCGTCCCGGCCGACACGGCCGCCCCGGCGAAGTAGCGCTCGGCGATGTCGGCGTCGACCAGCGCGAGCTCGGCCTGCACCAGCTCGCAGGCGTCGGCGAGGTTGCCGTCCCGCGCCGCCGCCCGGCCGCGGAACTCCAGGTCGGCGGCCAGCCGGCTGAGGCGGAGCACCGGCTCGGAGCTGCGCGGGGCCGCGTCGGCGTCGACCAGCGCGCCCTGGACGGCGTCGACCGAGGCGGCGACGGAGTCCGGGTAGGCGCGCTCGTACAGCAGGAAGCGCGCGACCGGGCCGGCGTTGGCGGGCGCCGGGACCGCGCGGCGGAAGGCCTGAAAGCCGCCGACGGCCTGCAGGAGCGCGAGCGCCTGGCCGTCGCGGACGCCGTCGGGGTGCGCCGGGTCGTCGACGTGCTCGCCGGGCGCCGGCATCGCGACACGCAGCATGCGCAGGACCATGTCGGCCGACTCGATCCGCCCGCCGGCGACGAGGAAGGCGCGCGCCTCGTCGCGCAGCATGGTGCGGCTGGTCAGCCCCCAGAACAGCGCGCTGCGCTCCTTGACGTACTGGAAGACCGAGTACGGGCCCATCTGCATCCGGCCTTCGAGGTCGCCCGCGTTCAGGGCCAGGTGCGTGGTATTGACCGCCTCCCACATCTCGGCCGAGACGACGTCGCGCACGGTGCGCGCGCCCTCGCGGGCCCGGGCGACGCAGGCGATCACCGACGCCGGCTCGTCGTGGGTCAGCGTCATCCGCGAGAGCACCTCGGCGCGCCGTGCGGGCAGGCCCCCGGCCTCGGCGCCCATGATCGCGAGGATCGATCCCCAGCCGAGGCGCACGCCGGCCGGATCGTCAGGGCGACCCTGGAGGCTGGCCTGGAAGACGCCGTCGAGCATGCGCGCGGTGTGCTCGGCGCGCGCGATGTTGCGGCCGAGCCAGAAGAGCTCCTGGGCGATGCGCGACAGCATCTAGCGGCCGCTCCGCTGTTGTTGTTGCTGTTGCTGCTGGTTGTGCCACTCGCTGCCGTAGCGCAGGTCGGGCATCGACGTGGGGATGGCGTGGTGCAGGCCGGCGTCGCCGTCGCGCGCGCCGTCGCGGCGGCCGCCGTCGTCCTCCAGCACCCACGTGTCCTTGGAGCCTCCGCCCCGCGACGAGTTGACGATCATCGAGCCCTCGACGAGCGCGACGCGGGTCAGGCCGCCGGGCACGATCCGGATCGTCTCGCCGAAGACGGCGAACGGACGCAGGTCGACGTGGCGCGGCGCGAGCGTGCCGTCGGGCAGCGCCGTCGGGACGGTCGAGAGCTGCACGACCTCCTGGGCGATCCACTTCTCGGGCTGGGCGCGGATCACGTCGGCGAGGCCGTCGAGCGTGACCGCGTCCGTGCTCGGCCCGATGAACACGCCCTTGCCGCCCGACTCGCCCGTCGGCTTGAACACCAACTCGCCGCGGCGCGCCAGGGCGGCCTCGCGCTGACGCTCGTCGGCCATCAGGTAGGTCGGGACGTTGTCGAGGATCGGCTCCTCGCCCAGGTAGAACCGGATCATCTCCGGGACGTAGTGGTAGATCGCCTTGTCGTCGGCGACGCCGGTGCCCAGCGCGTTGGCGATCGCGACCGTGCCGGCGCGGTAGGCGCGCACCAGGCCCGGGACGCCGAGCAGCGAGTCGGGGCGGAACTCCAGCGGGTCGACGAAGTCGTCGTCGAGGCGGCGGTAGACGGCGTGGACCCGCCGCAGGCCCGCGGTCGTGCGCATGTAGAGGACGTCGTCGCGGACGACGAGGTCGGAGGCCTCGACCAGCTCGACGCCCATCTGCCGCGCGAGGAAGGCGTGCTCGAAGTAGGCGGAGTTCGCCGGACCGGGCGTCCAGACCACGACGGTCGCCTCGTCCTCGGCCGACGGAGCGGCGCTGCGCAGCGCGCCGAGCAGCAGCTGCGGGTAGTGGTCGACGGGCCGGACGCGGTGGTGCTGGAAGAACTGCGGCACGAGGCGCGTCATCGCGACGCGGTTCTCCAACACGTAGGAGATGCCCGACGGCGTGCGGACGTTGTCCTCCAGCACCTTCCACGAGCCATCGCCGTCGCGCACGAGGTCGCAGCCGGCGACGTGGCAATAGACGCCGCCGGGCGGGCGCACGCCGGCGGCCGCGCGGGCGAAGTGCGAGCGGCTGACGATCAGGCGCCACGGGACGATCCCCGCGCGGACGATGTCGCGCTCGTGGTAGACGTCGTCGATGAAGCGGTTGAGCGCGCGGATGCGCTGGGCGAGGCCGCGCTCGATGTGGTCCCACTCGCTCGCGGGCAGGATGCGCGGGACGAGGTCCAGCGGGAACGGGCGGTCCTTGACCGGGCCGTCGTCGCCGGTGGCGTCGAAGGTGATGCCCTGTTGCATGAAGATCGCGTCGCGGCGGTGGCCGGCGGCGCTCAGCAGCTGCGGGCCGAGGCGGGCGATCTCGTCGGTGAGCGAGCGGGCGTGCGGGCGTGGGACGCCGCCGGGGCCGAAGACCTCGTCGTAGTGGCCGTGCGGCGGCCGGTAGCCGGCCGCGTCGTGGAGGGTCAGGGAGTCGGACAGGCTCGTCATCCTCCAGCTGGGCGCCGCGCAGGTCTATGGATCGCGGTCGGAAACGGCGGCACCGCCGGTGTACGCGATGTCGAGTTCGCCCTTGTGGGTAGCGTCACGCAATCCAGTGGCGCTAGCATCGTGGCCATGCTCGGTCGCACGTATGACTCCCAGCGCTGCTCGGTCGCTCGGACCCTCGAGCTGGTCGGCGAGCGCTGGACCCTGCTGATCGTCCGCGACGCGTTCCTCGGCGTCCGCCGCTTCGGCGACTTCGCCGACCGTCTCGGCATCGCGCGCAACGTCCTGCAGGATCGGCTGGAGCGGCTGGTCGAGGCCGGCGTGCTGACCAAGGTCCCGTACCAGGAGCGCCCGCTGCGCCACGAGTACCGGCTCACCGCGATGGGGCTGGACCTGTGGCCGACGATCGTCGCGCTGGTGCAGTTCGGCGACCAGCACCTCACGGGACCCGACGGCCCGCCGCTGCTCCTGCGCCACCGCGACTGCGGCGGCGCGCTGGACGACCGGCGCATGTGCGAGAAGTGCGGCGCCAAGCTGGAGGCGCGCGACGTGCAGAGCGTCGTCGGCCCGGGTGGCGCGGTGCTGCCCGCGGCGGCATGACGCCGCCCCCCGCGCTCGTCCTCGAGCACGAGCCCGACGCGCCGGCCGCGCTGCTGGCCGAGTGGGCCGCGGAGCGCGGTGTCGCGATCGAGGTCGTCGCGCCGGGCGCGACGATCCGCGACGTCGCGGGCCGGCCGTTCGTGGTGACGCTCGGCTCGGAGGCGTCGGCGTTCGACGACACCGTGCCGTGGCTGGCCGCGGAGCGGCGCGCGCTGGACGAGGCGCTGGCGGCCGGCGTGCCGGTGCTGGGCATCTGCTTCGGCGCGCAGCACCTCTCGCGCGCGCTGGGCGGGACGGTCGCCCGCGCGGTGCGGCCCGAGGTCGGCTGGCTGGAGATCGAGACCTTCGACGCCGCCGTCGTGCCGCCCGGACCGTGGCTGCAGTGGCACCAGGACGCGTTCACCGTGCCGCCCGGCGCCGAGCTGCTCGCGCGCTCGGACGTGAGCGCGCAGGCGTTCCGGCAGGGTCCGCACCTCGGCGTGCAGTTCCACCCCGAGGTGACGCCGGCGGTCGTGGCCGACTGGGCGCGCAGCTACCCGGAGTCGGTCGCCCGCGCCGGCACGACGGTCGAGACGGTGCTGGCGGGCAGCGCGGCGTTCGCGCCGGATGCGCGCGGGCGGGCGTGGGCGCTGTTCGACGCGTTCGCCGCCGCCCCGACGCGCGCGCCAACGCCGGGTTGACCCCGCTGGGCGGCGGGTAGCTCGCATGCAGGATGACTCCCGAGAACCCCGCAGTCCCCACGGCGCCGCCCGCCCCGGTTGACGGGCGTGCCGACCTGCGCCAGCGCCCGGCCGCCGAGCTGGTGCGCGATCTCTCGACCCAGGTCTCGACGCTCGTGCGCCAGGAGCTCGAGCTCGCCCGGGCCGAGCTCACGGCCAAGGGCAAGCAGGGCGCGATCGGC
>DASYBY010000082.1:0-4783 GCA_036500525.1 Baekduia sp.
GCTCTGCCCGGACTGCACGATCGACTACGCCAACGCCAACCAGGATCCGGTCCGCCAGCAGCAGCAGGCCGACGCCGCGATCACCAAGGGCGCGAAGGTCATCGTCCTCGACGCGGTCGACGCCCAGGCGGCGGTCGCCACCGTCAACCGCGCCAAGGCGGCCAACATCCCCGTGATCGCCTACGACCGGCTGATCACCGGCGCGCCGATCAGCTACTACGTGTCGTTCGACAACGTGAAGGTCGGCAAGCTGCAGGCTCAGACGCTGATCGACAAGATCGGCCCCGCGGGCAAGGGCAAGTCGGTGGTCATGATCAACGGCTCCCCGACCGACCCGAGCGCCGGCGACTACAAGCAGGGCGCGCACGCCGTGCTCGACCACGCCGACGTCAAGATCGGCAAGGAGTACGACACCTCAGACTGGTCGCCCGACAAGGCGCAGCGCGAGATGGAGCAGGCGATCACGGCGCTCGGCAAGGACGAGATCGTCGGCGTCTACTCCGCCAACGACGGCATGGCCAGCGGCGCGATCGCGGCGATGAAGGGCAACGGCATCGACCCCAAGTCGCTGCCGACCACCGGCCAGGACTCCGAGGTCGCGGCGATCCAGCGGATCCTCACCGGCGACCAGTTCATGACCATCTACCTGGCGATCAAGAAGCAGGCCGAGACCTCGGCGCAGATCGCCGTCGCGCTGGCGCAGGGCAAGCCGGTCCCGGCCGGCCTGGTCAACGCCAAGACCGACAACGAGGCGGGCCAGGTGCCGTCGGTCCTGCTGGCGCCGATCGCGGTCACCAAGGACAACATCAAGGACACGATCATCGCCGACGACTTCCTCACCAAGGAAGAGATCTGCACCGCGAAGTACGCCTCCGCCTGCCAGGCAGCCGGCATCGAGTAGCTAGGTATCGGTCGTCCAGCCCGCGCCGGCCCCTCGCCGGCGCGGGTTCAGCCTGGACGAGTGTGGGAACAGGAGGGCCATGCGTCACGCCATCGCCCTCCTCACGGCCGCCGCCGCGCTCAGCTTCGCGCCCGCCGCCGTGGCCCAGAACGCGGCAGACCAGATCCCGCCGCCGCAGCCGATCACCACCACGATCGGCTCCACCCCACTCGTCGAGCTGTCCGACGGCGGTGGCGGACTCCCGTACCTCGGCTCGTCGACGTCGTACAACGCAGGGGCGCTCACCACGGTCCTCGCGCAGTACCACGACACCGGCGTCTACGACCGCGAGATCGCCCAGATCGACGCGGTCGCCCAGCAGTGGATCGCCAAGCAGGGCCACGAGCGGACCGTCGCCGCGCAGCCGCGCGCCTCGAAGGCCCGCACGCTCGCCCGCGCCGCGCACAAGAACGGCGACGGCGGCAAGGGCCACAGGCACGGCGGCGCCAAGCCCCGTGGCGGCAAGCCCGGCGACGGCCACCACGGCGGCGGCAACTGGTGGAACAAGAAGCTCGCGATCGTCCTCGACATCGACGAGACCGCGCTGTCGAACTACTCCGCGATCGTCGCCGACGGCTTCGTCTACGGCCCCAAGTCGCAGGCCGAGGCGACCGACGAGATCGGCGTCGCGATCAAGCCGACGCTCGACCTCGTCAACCTCGCGCGCGCCCGCGGCATCGACGTGTTCTTCATCACCGGCCGGCCCGAGGCCCAGCGCGCCGTGACCGCCGAGAACCTCACGCGGGAGGGCTTCACCGACTACCAGGGGCTCGACCTCAAGCCGGCGGGCTTCACCGGGACGACCGTCGCCTACAAGTCGGGCGCCCGCGCCGCGATCGAGCAGCAGGGCTACCGGATCGTCGCCTCGGTGGGCGACCAGTACAGCGACCTCGCCGGCGGCCACGAGGACCGCGCGTTCAAGCTGCCCAACCCCTTCTACTTCCTGCCGTAGGGGGGCTTCGGGGCGGCGCGACCGCCCGGCCGGCCGGGCTCAACCCTGGCCGGTCGGGCGCAGCGCCCCGGCGCCGGCGCTGACCAGCCCGGTCAGCACGGCGACCACGACGAACGCCGCGGGCAGCGACGCGACGTCGGCGATCGCGCCGATCGCGCCCGGCGCCGCCAGCCCCGCGCCGTAGGCGACCGTCGCGACCGCGGCGATCCCCTGACCGGCGTGCGGGACCGCGCGCCCGCCGGCGGCGAAGGCCAGCGGCACGACGGTCGCGATGCCGAGGCCGATGAGCGCGAAGCCCACGATGCCGAGCGCCGGCGTGCGGGCGAGGACGACGAGCAGCGCGCCGGCCGCGGCGAGCAGCCCGCCGATCCGCACCGCCTGCACCGGGCCGATCCGGCGCACGGCCGCGTCGCCGCGCAGCCGGCCGGCGGCCATCGCGGCGGCGAAGCCCGTGTAGGCGACGGCCGCCGTGCCCGGCGCGCTGCCCATGACGTCGTGGAGGTAGACCGCGCACCAGTCGGCGCTCGCGCCCTCGGCGAACACCGCGCCGAACCCGACGGCGCCGATCGCGAGGACCGGGCGTGACGGCCAGGCGAGGCGGGGCGGGTCGGGCGCTGTGTCGGGGGCCGCCTCCAGGAGCCCGCGGCAGGCGATGAGCGACACCATCAACAACACGAAGGCCATCGCGCCGAGGTGGACGCGCGCGTCGACGTCGGCGTGCGCGGCGAGGGCGCCGATCGCCGAGCCGACGATGCCGCCGACGCTCCACAGGCCGTGCAGCCCCGACATGATCGAGCGCCCCACGCGCTCCTCGACCAGGACGCCCTGCGTGTTCATCGCGATGTCGGCCATGCCGCTCAGCGCGCCGAACACGAGCAGCGCAAGGCAGAGCCGGCCGAGGCTCGGCGCGAGCGCGGGGAGCGCGAGGGCGACGCAGAAGCCGCCGATGAGGACGCGGGTGATCGTCCGGCCGCGGACGCGATGGACCAGCGCGCCGGTCGCGGGCATCGCCAGCAGGGCGCCGACGGCGGGGACGAGAAGGGCGAGGCCGAGGGCGCCCGCGCCCAGGTCGAGCCGGTCGCGGATCCACGGGATCCGGGTCGCGAAGCTCCCCGCCACGGCGCCGTGGACGGCGAAGACGAGCGCGGTCGCGGTGCGCGCCCGGCGGGTACTTGCGCCCGCAACGAGTTCTGCTATTCTTGCGCTAGCAAACAACTTGAGGGAAGGGCGGATATGAAGCTTGAGGGTCTACACCACATCACCATGATCACCGGCGACGCGCAGTCCAACGTCGCCTTCTACGCCGACGTGCTCGGCCTGCGCCTCGTCAAGAAGACCGTCAACTTCGATCAGCCGAGCGCCTACCACCTGTACTTCGGCGACGAGACCGGCGCGCCCGGCTCGATCCTCACGTGGTTCGAGTTCGCGGGCGCCGAGCGCGGCCGCCCGGGCATGGGGATGGTCCACACGCTGCAGCTCGGCGTCGCCTCCGCCGAGGCGCTCGACTTCTGGGAGACGCGCCTTCAGGCCAAGGGCGCGAGCCCGCGGCGGGAGGAGACGTCGCTGCGCTTCGAGGATCCCGACGGCCTCGGGCTCGAGCTCGTCGTCGCCGCCGACGGCAACCCGCCGCTGCGCGCCGAGCACCCCGAGGTGCCGGCCGAGCACGCGATCGTCGGGCTGGAGGGCGCGCGCGCCTACAGCGCCTATGCGTCCGTGACCGAGAGCGTGCTGACCGAGGTCCTCGGGTTCACGCACCTCGGCGGCGGCGAGTACCGCCTCGACGGCGAGCACCGCCACTTCCACTGGGCCTACGACCAGGCGCCGGAGACCAACCCGGTTCCCGGGGCGGGCACGGTGCACCACATCGCGTGGGCGTCGCAGGATGAGGACCACGTCGCGTGGCAGACGCGGGTCGCCGAGGCCGGCGGCTACGTGACCGAGGTCCGCGACCGCGACTACTTCAAGTCCATCTACTTCCGCGAGCCGCGCGGCGTGCTCTTCGAGATCGCCACGATGTCGCCGGGCTTCGCGGTCGACGAGGATCCCGAGCACCTCGGCGAGGCGCTGCGGCTGCCGGCCCAGCACGAGCACCTGCGCGCGCAGCTGGAGACGTCGCTGATCCCGGTGGTCAACCCGCGCGCCGCGCGGCGGTCGGCGCAGTCGGCATGAGCAGCCTCGTCTACCGGGAGCGTCCGGCCGCGGGGGATGCGGCCGGCCTCCTGGTCCTGCACCACGGCCGCGGCGCCGACGAGCACGACCTGCTCGGGCTCGCCGACGTGCTGGATCCGGAGCGGCGGCTGCACGTCGTGACGCCGCGCGCGCCGCTGACGATCGGTGGCTGGCCGGGGCACCATTGGTATTTGGTGCCGCGCGTCGGCTACCCGGATCCCGAGACGTTCGCCGATGCCCACGCCAAGCTCGCGGCGTTCCACGACGAGCTGTGGGAGCGGACCGGCACGACGCCGGCGAACACCGTCTTCGGCGGGTTCTCCATGGGGTCGGTCATGAGCTATGCCTTGGGGTTGGACGGGTCGCGCCCGGCCCCGGCCGGGGTGCTGGCCTTCTCGGGCTTCGTGCCGACGGTCGACGGGTGGACGCCCGACGTCGCGGGCCGCGCCGAGTCGGGCCTGCGCGCGTTCATCGCCCATGGGCGGCAGGATCCGGTGATCGACGTGTCGTTCGCGCGGGGTGCGCGGGCGTTGCTGGAGGCCCGCGGGATGGACGTCGAGTACCACGAGTCGGATGCCGGGCACCACATCGAGCCGGCCGACGTCCCGGAGGCGGCCCGGTGGCTGGCGGAGACCCTGTGAGCGGCTGGAGCCCCGACGAGGCCGACGCCTGGATCGGGCTGCTGGAGACGCACAAGCAGCTGACGCGGGCGCTCGACGCGG
>DASYBY010000083.1:0-18530 GCA_036500525.1 Baekduia sp.
CCGTTCATCAGCGAGGCGACGCCGTCGACCATCGCGGCGTCCACGACCTGCCCCTGCCCGGAGCGCTCGCGCTCCAGCAGCGCGGTCACGACCCCGAAGGCCAGCAGCATGCCGCCGCCGCCGAAGTCGCCGATGAGGTTCAGCGGGACCGGCGGCGGGGAGCCGGGCTCGCCCATCGGCTCCAGCGCGCCGGCCAAGGCGATGTAGTTGATGTCGTGTCCGGCGGCGTTCGCCATCGGGCCGTCCTGCCCCCATCCGGTCATCCGCGCGTAGACGCAGCGCGGGTTGCGCGCCAGCACCTCGTCAGGCCCCACGCCGAGGCGCTCGGCGACGCCCGGGCGGTACGGATCGACCAGCACGTCGGCGCCCTCAATGAGCTTCCACGCGATCGCGAGGTCGTCGGGGTCCTTGAGGTTCAGCGCGATCGAGCGGCGCCCACGGTTGAGGACCTCCTTGCGCGGGTCGGCCGAGGCGAGGGTCTGCGGACCGCTCGGCGGGCGGTCGACGAGGACGACGTCGGCGCCGAGGTCGCTCAGCAGCAGGCAGCCGAGCTGCGCGGGGCCGATGCCACCGAGCTCGACGACGCGGACGCCCGCGAGGGGACCGGCAGGGGTGGAGGACATGTGCCCATGCAACCAGCGCGGGCGGATCCGCGCGCGCAAGGCACCGCCCGCCGGTTGTCGATCTGCACGGTCGCCCGGGCGGCACTGTCCGATCCTCCAGCGCGCCGGCGCACCGCCCGCGGGCGGCCCCGGCCCCGCTGCGAGCCTCGGCCCTCGATCACCGACGAACCGGAGGAACGGACATGGCGGGCAAGCGGGTGCTGGTGGTGGGCGGCCTCGGGCTGGTGGGTCGCGCGACCGTGGAGGTGCTGACCGAGATGGGCGACACCGAGGTCATCGGCCTCTCGCGGCGCGTGCCCGACGAAGAGCTGACGGCGCGCTGGGTGACCGCCGACCTGGCCGACCGCGAGGCGCTGCGCGCCGGGCTGCAGGAGGCCGGGCCGATCACGCACGTCGTCTACGCCGCGCTCTACGAGAAGCCCCAGCTCGCCGCCGGCTGGCTGGAGCCCGACCACATCGCGCGCAACACGCTCATGCTCGGCAACCTCCTCGACGTCCTGCGCGAGACCAGCCCGGAGCTGGCGCACCTCAGCCTGCTGCAGGGCACCAAGGCCTACGGCCTGCACCTCGGCCCGATCAAGATCCCCGCCAAGGAGACCGAGCTGCGCCACATCCCGCCGAACTTCTACTGGTCCCAGGAGGACCTGGTCCGCGAGCGCGCCGCCGCCGACGGCTGGACGTGGAGCGTCTGGCGCCCGCAGATGGTCAGCGGCATCGCGACCGGCAGCCCGATGAACGGGATGAGCGGCCTCGCGCTCTATCCGCTGATCTGCAAGGAGCTCGGCGTCCCCGCGCGCCTGCCCGGCTGGCCCGACTACATCCTGGAGGCGACCGACACGCGGCTGATGGCCCGCGCCTTCCGCTGGGCGATGGACGCGCCGACCGCGGCCAACCAGATCTTCAACATCACCAACGGCGACTTCTTCGCGTGGAAGAACGTGTGGCCGGCGATCTGCGACTACTTCGGCGTCGAGCCCGGCTACCCGCAGCCGACGCCGCTGGAGATCATGATGGCCGACAAGGCGCCGGTCTGGGACCGGATCGTCGCCCGCCACGGCCTGCGCCCCACGCCGTACGACGACATCTCGCCCAACTGGCAGTTCATGGACTTCGTGTTCTGCTACGCCGCGCCGTCGACCCCGCCGCCGTCGCTGTTCAGCACCATCAAGCTGCGCCAGGCGGGCTTCACCGACTGCATCGACACGGAGGACATGTTCGTCGAGCTGTTCGACGAGATGCGCCGCCGCCGGCTGATCCCGGCGGCGGCGTAGGCGCTATTTCGCCGAGTACGTCTCGCGCAGCTGGAACTTGAGGATCTTGCCGCTGGCGTTGCGCGGCAGGGCGTCGACGAGGTGCACGAGCGACGGCTTCTTGTAGGAGGCCAGCCGCTCACGGCACCAGGCGATGATCTCCTCTTGCGACGGCGGATCGGCCTCATCCATCGCGGAGACGATCGCCACCGGCGTCTCGACCCACTTCTCGTGCGGCACGCCGACGATCGCGACCTCGCGCACCTTGGGGTGCGCGTCGATGACCGCCTCGACCTCGGCGCAGTAGATGTTCTCGCCGCCCGAGATGATCATGTCCTTCTTGCGGTCCACCACGAACATGAACCCGTCCTCGTCCTCGCGGACGAGATCGCCCGAGTGGAACCAGCCGCCCTCGAAGGCGGCCTCGGTGGCGTCGGGGTTGTTCCAGTAGCCCTGCATCACCGTCGGGCCGCGGTAGACGATCTCGCCCGGCTCGCCGACCGGCACGTCGTTCATGTCCTCGTCGACGAGGCGGCACTCGACGTTGGCCAGCGCCTTGCCGACCGAGCCCTGCTTGGTGATCGCGTCCTCGCCGGTGAGCACCGTCGTCAGCGAGCTCATCTCGGTCTGCCCGAAGCAGTTGTAGGTCGGCACGCCCGGGAAGGTCTTCTCCATGGCCTTGAGCACCGACGGTGGCGCGACCGACGCGCCCCACATCATGCGCCGCAGCGACA
Source organism: Baekduia sp. (assembly GCA_036500525.1). Taxonomy (GTDB): domain Bacteria; phylum Actinomycetota; class Thermoleophilia; order Solirubrobacterales; family Solirubrobacteraceae; genus Baekduia. The sequence goes on from DASYBY010000083.1 coordinate 2,608, forward strand.
GGTTGCGGTCCTCGATCCCCGGCACCGCGCAGATCTGCTGCCACTGCGTCGGCACGAAGTAGCAGCCGGTGACCTGCTCGGCCTCGAGCATGTCCACCACCTTCTCCGCGCTGAAGTCGCCGGTGGCGAGGATGACCGTCGTCCCGCCGAGCAGCAGCTGCGGCGACAGGAGGTTGAGGCCACCGATGTGGAACAGCGGCAGCCCCGACAGGAACGTCTCGCCCGAGGAGATCCCCATGATCGAGATGGTGTTGAACGTGTTGGCCAGCAGGTTCCAGTGGCTGAGCACCGCGCCCTTGGGCCGCCCCGTCGTCCCCGACGTGTACATGATGAACGCCGGGTCGGACTCGGGCACGTCGATGTTCGGCGGCGTGGTCGAGGCCTCGGCCAGCACGGCCTCGTAGACCTCGGCGCCCGGGCCGGCGGGGCTCGCGTCGTCGGACACGACCAGGCACGTCTTCAGTGCGGGGACCTTCGCCCGCACCTGCCCGGCCACCTCGGCCAGCCGCGCGTCGACGACCAGCGCCTTCGCGCCGCTGTCGCCGGCGATGTAGGTGATCTCGTCGGCGACCAACCGGAAGTTGATCGGGACGCAGATCGCGCCGAGCCGGCTGGAGGCCAGGTAGGTCTCCACGATCTCCATGGCGTTGTAGCCGAGCGTCGCGACGCGGTCGCCGCGCTCCACCCCGCGCGTGGCCAGCGCGTTGGCCAGCCGCGTCACGCGCTCGTCCAGCACCCCGACGCTGCGCGCCTCGCCCTCGAAGAGCAGCGCGCGCTCGTCGGGCTCCTTGCGCGCCCGCCGCGCCAGCTGCTCTCCGTAGGACAGCCGGCGCGCCGTGTCGAGCGCCTGGATCGACCCATCCATGACCGGCTCCTACCCCTGGCCCACCGGCTGCTCGGAGTACGACTCCCGCAGCTGGAACTTGAGGATCTTGCCGCTCGCGTTGCGCGGCAGCTCGTCGACCAGGAACACCTGCGACGGCTTCTTGTAGGAGGCCAGCCGCTCACGGCACCAGGCGATGATCTCCTCCTGGGACGGCGGGTCGGCCGCGTCGGTCGCCGAGATGACGGCGACGGGCGTCTCGACCCACTTCTCGTGCGGCACGCCGACGATGGCGACCTCGCGGACCTTCGGGTGGGCGTCGATGACCGCCTCGACCTCGGCGCAGTAGATGTTCTCGCCGCCCGAGATGATCATGTCCTTCTTGCGGTCGACGACGAACATGTAGCCGTCCTCGTCCTCGCGCACCAGGTCGCCGGAGTGGAACCAGCCGCCCTCGAACGCGTCGGCCGTGGCCTCGGGGTTGTTCCAGTAGCCCTGCATGACCGTCGGGCCGCGGTAGACGATCTCGCCGGGCTCGCCCTGCGGGACGTCGTTCATGTCCTCGTCGACCAGCCGGGCCTCGACGTTGGCGATGGCCTTGCCGACCGAGCCCTGCTTGCTGATGGCATCCTCGCCCATCAGCACGCAGGTGACCGAGCTCATCTCGGTCTGCCCGAAGCAGTTGTAGGTCGGCACGCCCGGGAAGGTCTCCTCCATCGCCTTCAGGACCGACGGCGGCGCGACCGAGGCGCCCCACATGATCCGGCGCAGGTTGAACTTGCGGTCCTTGATGCCGGGCACCGCGCAGATCTGCTGCCACTGCGTCGGCACGAAGTAGCAGCCCGTGACCTCCTCGGCCTCGAGCATGTCCACCACCTTCTCGGCGCTGAAGTCGCCGTTGGCCAGCACGACGTTCGTGCCACCCAGCAGCAGCTGCGGCGAGATGAGGTTCAGCCCGCCGATGTGGAAGAGCGGCAGGCCCGACAGGAACGTCTCGCCCGACGACATCCCCATCAGCGAGATGATGTTGAAGGTGTTCATCAGGAGGTTCCAGTGGCTGAGCACCGCCCCCTTCGGCCGCCCGGTGGTGCCGGACGTGTACATGATGAACGCCGGGTCGAACTCCGAGACGTCGATGTTCGGCGGCTCGGTGGAGGCCTCGGCCAGCACGGTCTCGTAGACCTCGGCGCCCGGGCCGGCGGCGCTCGCGTCGTCGGAGACCACGAGGCACGCGGTGATGCCGGTGACCGTCTCGCGCACCTTGCCGGCGGCCTCGGCCATCTGGGCGTCGACGACCAGCGCCTTGGCGCCGCTGTTCTCGGCGATGTAGCTGATCTCGGTCGGCACCAGCCGGAAGTTGATCGGCACGCAGATCGCGCCGAGGCGGCTGGAGGCGAGATAGGTCTCGATGATCTCCATCGCGTTGTAGCCCAGCGTCGCGACGCGGTCGCCCTTGACGACCCCGCGGGCGGCCAGCGCGTTGGCCAGGCGCGTGACGCGCTCGTCGAGCTCGCCCACGCTGCGGTCCACGCCCTCGAAGCGCAGCGCGCGCTCGTTCGGCTCCTTGCGGGCCCGCCGGGCCAGCTGCTCCCCGTAGGACAGCCGGCGCGCGACGTTCAGTGCCCGGATCGACTCGTCCATGCTTGTCTCCTCGTCATTGGTACTCCGGTCCGCGCGCAGCGGACCACATCCGGCCCGCCGCTGCGCGGGCCCGGTCCCCTGGCCGTTGTCGGCCCTTACAGCCGTCCTACACCCGGCCGATCAGGGTGCCGGTGCCGAGCCCGCCGGCGCAGCACATGGTCACGATCCCGGTCTCCTGGTCGGAGCGCTCCAGCTCGTGCAGGAGCGTCGCGATCAGGCGGGCGCCCGACGAGCCCAGCGGGTGGCCGAGGGCCATGGCGCCGCCGTTGACGTTGACGCGGCCCATGTCGGCCGACAGCTCGCGGCCCCAGGCGGCGACCACGGGCGCGAACGCCTCGTTGACCTCGAAGAGGTCGACGTCGCCGATGCCGATCTTGTTGCGCTCCAGCAGCTGCTGGGTCGCCGTGATCGGCCCGGTCAGCATGAGCACCGGGTCCACCCCCGTCATCGTCTGATCGAGGATACGCGCGCGCGCCGTGAGCCCCAGCTCCTTGGCCTTGTCGGCCGACATCAGCAGGACCGAGGCGGCGCCGTCGGAGATCTGCGAGGAGTTGCCGGCCGTGATGCGGCCGTCCTCGACGAACGCGGACCGCAGGCCGGCCAGCGCCTCCAGGCTCGTGTCAGGGCGGATGCCCTGGTCGCGCGCGACCGGGCCGTCGGGCGTCTGCACCGCGACGATCTCGCGGTCGAAGCGCCCCTCGTCGGTGGCGCGCGCGGCGAGCTGGTGCGAGCGCAGCGCCAGTTCGTCGAGCTCGGGGCGGCCGATCTCCCACTTCGCGGCGACCGCCTCGGCGGCCAGGCCCTGGCCGACCAGCTGGTAGCGGTCCATCAGCTCCGGCGGGTGCGGCGTGCCGAAGTCCTCCGACACCTTCTGCTGGCTGCCGAGCGGGATGCGGCCCATGTGCTCGACGCCCGCGCCGACGACGATGTCGGCCGCGCCGGAGGCGATCAGCGCCGCCGCGTTGTTGACGGCCATCTGCGCCGAGCCGCACTGGGCGTCGACGGTCTGGGCCGGGACGGTGTCGGGCAGCCCGGCCTGCAGCCAGGCGTTGCGGCCGATGTTGGTGGACTGCTCGCCGAACTGCTGGACGCAGCCGCAGATGACCTGGTCGACGGTCGCCGGGTCGATCCCCGCGCGGCTGATGACCTCGGTGTAGGTGGCGCCGAGCAGCGCGTTGGGATGGACGTCGCGGAAGACGCCCTTCTCCCGGTGGCCGCGGCCGATGGCGGTCCTGACGGCTTCGACGATGACGACCTCGCGGCCGTGCAGTGCGGACATGGGTGCTCCTCGGTGATCGATGTCAGTCAGCTGGGCGGCTCATCCTCAGCCGCCAGATAGCGGGGGTTGGTGATCGCGACACGCTCGCGGGTGCTCTCGCGCAGCAGCGCGACGACGTCGGCGAGCCGGTCGTCGAGCCGCCCGTCGCGGATCGCGTCGGCCAGCTCGGCGTCGTCGGCGGCGCCGAGCGTCGCCAGGCGGCGGGCGTGCGCCTCGCGGTAGCCGTCGCCGTGCTCGAGCTCGCGCTCGACGCTGGCCAGGACGTTGGCCGAGACGCGCGCGTGGAAGCGCAGCTTGCCCTCGGCCTCGGGGAGCACCTCGTCCTGGAGGAAGAGCCGGACCGCGCGGACCAGCTCGACGGTCGTGGGGATGCCGCGCTGCAGGTCGGTCACACCAGTCTCCCCAGCTGCTGCTCGATGAGCAGCAGCGTGTCGTATTCCTGCTCGCGCGTACGCGGGCCGATGGCGGCCATCTCGACCGACGGCAGGGCGCCGGAGAGGTAGCGGCGGCCCATGTGCAGGCAGCCGGTCCCCCAGTGCAGCGTCGACCAGACCTCCCACCACCGCACGACGGCGGGGTCGATCGGTCGGCCGCCGGCGCGCTCGTACGCGGTGAAGAGATCCTCGTAGGAGCCGAAGCCGCCGACCGGGCCGTCGCCGCCGAAGCGCCAGACGCGCGCGCAGAGGTAGCCGAGGTCCTGCATCGGGTCGCCCTGGTGGACGAGCTCCCAGTCGAGCACGGCGCGGATGCCGTCGGGCCCGACGATGAGGTTGCCGTTGCGGAAGTCGCCGTGGACGACGGTCGGCGGCGAGGCCGGCGGCCGGTTGGCCTTCAGCCAGCGCATGCCCAGCTCGAACGCCGGGAGCCGCTCGGCGTACATGTCGAGCAGGCCGCGCAGGATGTCGAGCGGGTCGCGCAGCGCGCGCAGGCCCTCGATCTCGCTCACGGGGATCTTGTGGATCGCCGCGAGGATCTCGCCGCACTGCGCCGCCATCTTGGCGCGGGCCGCGGCGTAGCGGTCGTCGCGCAGGATCCGCGGGGCGAGCGTCTCGCCCTCCACGAACTCCATCAGCACGAACGGCGCGCCGAGCACGTTGACGTCGTCGCTGTGGAGCACGACCTCGGGCTCGGGGACGCCGGCGCGGGCCGCGGCCTTCAGCACCGCCGCCTCGATGCCGAAGCTCGCCTTCGCGGCGTGCTCCAGCAGCGGATCGCGGCGGAGGATCAGCGGGCGCGAGGTGCCGTCGGCGTGCGCGACCTCCAGGTACCACGTCTGGAGGCTGGCGCCGCCGGTGAGCTGGCGCAGCCCGCGGATCTCGAGTCCGGGATCGGCGAGCGCGTCGGCCAGGGTCGCCCGCAGGCGATCTTCCAGCCGCTCCTGGGTCATGGTGGTGGGCTCTGCGCCGAGCGGCTCAGAGCGAGAGGGAACGGCCAACGATCTCCTTCATGATCTCGCTCGTGCCACCGTAGATCCGTGTCACGCGGGCATCGCGCCACAGGCGGCTGATCTCGTACTCATCCATGTAGCCGTACCCGCCGTGCAGCTGGAGGCAGCGGTCCATGACGCGGCCCTGGAGCTCGGTGGCCCACAGCTTCGCGGCGGCGGCGTTGGTCGCGCTCAGGCGGCCGTTGACGTGCTCCTCGATGCACCGGTCGACGTAGACGCGGCCGACCCCGATCTCGGCGGCCAGCTCGGCCAGCGCGAACTTGTTGGCCTGGAACGACCCGATCGGCTGGCCGAAGGCCTTGCGGTCGCGGACGTAGTTGAGGGTGATCTCCAGCGCGCGCTCGGAGGCCGCGACGCCGCCGACGGCCATCGACAGCCGCTCCTGCGCGAGGTTGGCCATCAGGTTGCGCAGCCCCTCGCCCGGCACGCCGAGGACGTTCTCGGGCGGGACGATCACGTCGGAGAAGAAGAGCTCGGCGGTGTCCTGGGCCTTGCGGCCGGCCTTGGCGAGCTTGCGTCCGCGCGTGAACCCGTCGGTCCCGGCCTCGACGGCGAAGAGCCCGAGGCCCTTGACGCCCTCCTGCACCACGTTGGCGGCGACGATCACCAGGTCGGCCTGGATGCCGCTCGTGACGAAGGTCTTCGAGCCGTTGAGCACGTAGTGGTCGCCGGTCCACCGGGCGGTGGAGGCGATCCCGCGCAGGTCCGACCCGGCGCCCGGCTCGGTCATGCAGACGGCGGGGATGAGGTCGCCCGTCGTCCAGCGCGGGACCCAGCGGGCCTTCTGCTCGTCGGTGGTGAGGTCGAGCATGTACGGCGCGAGGATCGAGTTGGTGAGGTTGAGGTTGTCCCCCACCGCGCCCGTGTAGGAGCACTCCTCCTCGATGACCACGTTGAAGCGGAAGTCCTCGACGCCGGTCCCCCCGTACTCCTCGGGGGCCATGAAGCCGATCATGCCCTGGGCGGCGGCCTTGCGGAAGAACTCGCGGTCGACGAGGCCGGTCTCCTCCCAGCGCTCGGTATGGGGGAGCGCCTCGGCGATGAGGAAGCTCCGCACGGACGCGCGGAAGTCGTGATGGACGTCGTCGAAGATCGTTCGGGGAAGTCCCAGACCCGTTCCCGCGGCCGGACTCGAAGTGGGCATCGCCATGTCCCCAGCGTGCCGCACGGCCGTCCCGACGGCGCCGGCGAGCGGCGCGCCGCACTGTAGGCCTCTCCACAGACCCGCCCGGAGCGGGATGAGCCGGGGCCGGGGCTGGGCCACAATCGCCTCCACCCGTAGACGATCAAGGAGCCTCTGTGTTGCAGACCCGGTTCACCGAGCTGTTCGGTGTGGAGCATCCGATCACGCAGGGCGGCATGCAATGGGTCGGGCGGGCCGAGCTCGTCGCGGCCGTCGCCAACGCCGGCGCGCTCGGCTTTTTGACCGCGCTGACCCAGCCGACCCCCGAGGCCCTGGCCGAGGAGATCCGCCGCACGCGCGAGATGACCGACAAGCCGTTCGGCGTCAACCTGACGATCCTCCCGGCCATCAAGCCCCCGCCCTACGCCGAGTACCGGCGGGCGATCATCGAGTCCGGCGTCAAGATCGTCGAGACCGCCGGCTACAACCCCGGCGAGCACATCCCGGACTTCAAGGAGCACGGGGTCAAGGTCCTGCACAAGGTCACCGCCGTGCGCCACGCGCTCAAGGCGCAGTCGCTCGGTGTCGACGCGGTGTCGATCGACGGCTTCGAGTGCGCCGGCCATCCGGGCGAGGACGACATCCCCGGGCTGATCCTCATGCCGGCCGCCGCCGACAAGATCACGATCCCGATGATCGCCTCGGGCGGCTTCGGCGACGGCCGCGGCCTGGTCGCGGCGCTGGCGTTGGGCGCCGACGGCATCAACATGGGCACGCGCTTCCTCGCCACCAAGGAGGCGCCGATCCACGACAACATCAAGCAGCAGCTGGTCGACGCCGACGAGCGCCAGACCGACCTGATCTTCCGCACCATGCGCAACACCGCGCGCGTGGCGCGCAACGAGATCAGCCAGGAGGTCCTGCGGATCGAGCGCGAGGGCGGCGTCTTCGAGGACGTGCGCGAGCTCGTCGCGGGCGCGCGCGGGCGCGTGGTCTACGAGCAGGGCGACGAGCACGCGGGCATCTGGTCGGCCGGCATGGTCCAGGGCCTGATCCACGACGTGCCCAGCTGCGCCGAGCTGATCGAGCGCATCGTCGGCGACGCCGAGCAGATCATCACCGGCCGGCTGGGGAGCCTGGTCGGGTCGGCCGCCGCCGCGTAAAGGCGGGGCCGGCGTTCCCCAAGCGCGGGTTCGGCCCCCTGGGCCGACACCCGCAAGGGAACCCGGCCCCCTGGGCCGGCGTTCCCCCTCGCCCCACGCAACGCGAAAGGGCCCCGGCGCGGAGGAGTGCGCCGGGGCCCTTTGTGCGTGCGCCGCCAGGTGCTGCGGTGGCTCAGCTGGCGGCGGCCTTCGGGGCCGAGCGGCGCGTCTCGACGAAGCCGAACAGGTGGCCGGCGACGTTGCGGATCTGGATCTCCTCGCTGCCCTCGGTGATGCGGTAGCGGCGGTGGTGGCGGTAGATGTGCTCGAACGGCATGGCGCGGGTGTAGCCCATGCCGCCGTGGACCTGCATGGCGCGGTCCGAGGCCTCGCAGGCCAGGCGGTTGCCGCGGTAGTTGCACATCGAGACCGCGTCGCTGACCGCGGCCGGATCGCCCTTGTCCATCTGCCACGCGGTCTGGCGCACGAGCGCGCGGACCATGGCGGCATCGGTCTGCAGCTCCACCAGCGGCCACTGGATCGCCTGGCGCTGGGCCAGCGGACGGCCGAACGTGTTGCGCGCCTGGGCGTACGCCGCGGCCTGGTCGATGCAGTACTGGCCGGCGCCGACGCCGGACGCCGCCTGGCGGATCCGGTTCTCATGGACGAAGCGCATGGCGATGGCCATGCCGTCGTCGAGCTCGCCGAGGATGCAGCTCTCGGGCACGCGCACGTCCTTCAGCGTCACCTCCGAGTGATCGGACGGCATGTTGAACGTCCACCAGTGGAAGTCGACGGTCAGGCCGGGCGTCTCGCACGGGACGAGGAACGCGGTGATGCCCTTGAGCTTGCCGTCCTCGCCCGACGTGCGCGCGAAGACCACGTCGTGCGTGGCCTCGTGCATGCCGGAGTTGAAGCGCTTGCCGCCGTTGATGACGAAGTCGGAGCCGTCGCGCACGGCGGTGGTCTCCAGCCAGGTCGCGTCGCTGCCGTGGTCGGGCTCGGTGAGGCCGAAGGCCACCGAGTACTCGCCGGTGATGACGCCCTCGATCAGCTCGCGCTGCTCGGGCGTCCCGAACTCGTGGAGGATCAGGGCGAACGGGAGGTTCGCGACGATCGACGACTCGTTCTGCAGGTCGTTGTGGAGCCCGAGGCCCTTGTGGGCGAGGTGCTCGCGGATGACCGCCATGTCGAGGTTCCCGCCGCCGCGGCCGCCGATGGCCTCGGGAAGGCCGTAGCGCAGGAAGCCCGCCTTGTCGGCGCGCCGCTTCATCTCGGCGAGGAGCTCTTCCCAGTCCTTGGCGGGCGCGCCGCCGTTCTCGAGATCGGTGCGGGCGAACTCGCGCCGATGATCGAAGAACCGCATGTTGTCGTCTTGCTGCTCCAGGGGCTTGATCTCACGCTCGATGAAGGCATCGAGCTCGCCGAGCAGCGTCGTCAGGTGTTCCGGCAGGCTGAAGTCCATGATCAGCCGAACCTATTGGTGCGCGCGGGGCCGGTCAGCGATTCCGCGCGCACCCCCTGGGGGTTCTCCCAATCAGAAGACGCGGTACCCGCCGTCCATCACCATCGCGTCGCCCGTGTGGTACCGGGACTCGGGCGCGGCGAGGTAGACGGCGAGGCCCGCGAAGTCGTCCGGGGTGCCCCAGCGGCGCATCGGCACGCGCGGCAGCACACGCTCCAGGAAGGCCGGCGAGCTCGACCAGCTCTCGCCCAACGGCGTGTCGATCCAGCCGGGCAGGATCGCGTTGGCCCGGATCTGATGGCGCGCCAGCTCGACCGCGCACGAGCGCACCATCGAGACCAGCCCGCCCTTGGATGCGGCGTACTGCTGGCCGCGCGGCTGGCCCGAGACCGCGGCCAGGCTGGCGATCCCGACGAGGCTGCCGCCCTCGCCCTGGGCGACCATCTGGCGCGCCGCGCCCTGGAAGGTCAAGAACGCGCCCTCCAGGTTGACGGCGATCGTGCGGCGGAAGTCGTCCAGCGACTTCTCCAAGAACGGCGCCGGGTCAGGCCCGATGCCGGCGTTGGCGAAGCACGAGTCGATGCGCCCCAGCTCGCGCACGGTCTCGGCGAAGGCGGCGTCGACGTCGTCGGGGTGCGAGACGTCGCAGCGCACCGCGAGCACCCGCGTCCCGTGGGCGGCGAGCTGCGCCTGCGCCCGCGCGTTGCGCTCCTCGTTGCGGCCCCAGACGGCGACGTCGGCGCCGGCGCGAGCCAGCCCCTCGGCCATCCCGAGCCCGATCCCGCTCGTGCCGCCGGTGACGACGGCCACGTGGCCGGTCAGGTCGAAGGGCTTGGCCATGGCGCTAGAGGATCGCGATCGGGTTCAGCGGCGAGCCCGAGGCGTTCGTGATGTTCAACGGCTGGGCGGCGACGAAGAACTCGTAGCGGCCCGAGGCGTGGCAGGCCTCGGAGATCGCCTCGAGGTGCCAGATCTCGCCGAGCGAGAGGCCCATGTCGCGGATCAGCTTGGCGTGCAGCGGGAACGGCTGCGGGCACGGCTCCTCGAACGGCTCGACCTCGATGGCGACGTTGTCCATCGCGATCGCGGCCACGTCCTTCTCGGCCAGCCACTCCGCGCAGGCGATCGACAGGCCGGGCTCGCCGGCGAAGAACACCGACTTGTCCTCGAGGGTGTACCACCAGGCGACGTTGCCGGTCCGGACGATGAGGATGTCGCCCTGGCGGACCTCGACGCCGTGGGCCGCGACCGCCTCGTCGAGGTCGGCGGGCGTGATCGCGTAGCCCTGCTCCAGGTGGTCGACGCCCTTGAGCCGCGCGACGTCCAGCAGCACGCCCCGGCCGCAGAGGCTCTCCTTCTGATGGTGGATCGAGCACTTCTGCGCGCCGGCGAACTGCTCGACGTTGCCGAGCCAGAAGCCGTTGTAGAGGCTGTCCTGGAAGCCGAGGTGCGCGAGGCCGTCCCACTGCGTGGAGCCCTGCAGCGGCATCGAGAGGTAGTCGTCGGTGCCCTGGAAGCCGGGGTAGGCCTCGTTGAGCTTGGTGCCGACGATCATGTCCGAGCCGCTGTAGCCGTACCAGTGCTGGACGGCGGGGCGCGACGGGTGCACCGGGCCGGTCGAGTCCAGCGGGATGGCCATGGAGATGATGCGGCCCTCCTGCACGAGGCCGGCGGCGGCCTGGACGCGCTCGGGCGTCAGGAGGTTCGTGGTGCCGCGCTCGTCGAGATCGCCCCACCGCCCCCAGTTGTTCGGCTGGCGGTCGTTGACCAGGCCCTTGATCTTGCCGTTGTCGTCGACCTCGTAGTCGGGGGCCTTCCAGCCCATCGAGTACTGGCCAGGGGCAGTGCGTCCCATCCCGTCTCCTCTGTCGCTTGGCGCTGTATCCCCGCTGATCCTCTCGCGCGCGCGAAGGGCGGGTGCGGGTGCGCCTTGTCGACAACTCCAAGCCAGGGCTCAGCGCCCGCGCGAGCGGGCGTGGGCGCGCAGGCCGGTACGTTTGGCGCGTGTTCGACCACGTCACGATCCGCGTCACCGACCGGGCCGCCTCCGAGCAGTTCTACGAGACGGTCTTCGTCGCGCTCGGCATCGACACCACCTACAGCACCGACGCGTTCGCCGAGTGGCACGACTTCTCGCTGACCGCGGCCGATCGCGACCACCCGGTCACGCGCCGGCTGCACGCCGGGTTCATCGCGCCGTCGCGCGCGCAGGTCGACGAGTTCTGGCGCGCGGGCACGGCAGCGGGCTACGCGGACGCCGGCGCGCCCGGCCCGCGCCCGCAGTACCGCGATGACTACTACGGCGCCTTCCTGCTCGACCCCGACGGCAACCGCGTCGAGGCCGTCCACCACGGCGGGATGCAGCACAACGGCACGGTCGTCATCGACCACCTGTGGCTCCGCGTCGCCGACCTCGCGGCGTCGACGGCCTTCTACCGCACGATCGCCGAGCCCGCCGGCCTCGTCCTGCGCCACGAGGACGCCGAGCGCACGACGGTCGCGAAGGCCGGCTCGGGCGGGATCGGCAGCTCGTTCAGCCTGGTGGCCGGCGAGCCGTCCGAGAACGTGCACATGGCCTTCGGCCGCACCGACGACGCGGCGGTGCGGCGCTTCCACGACGCCGCCGTCGCCGCGGGCTACACCGGCCACGGCATCCCCGGCGAGCGCCCGCAGTACCACCCGGGCTACTACGCCGCCTACGTCCTCGACCCCGACGGCAACAACATCGAGGTCGTCAACCACCACCGCACCTAGAGGGTCGCGGCCCACCCCGCCACGTCGAGCACCTCGGCCTGGCGCGGGAAGACCTTCTCGGTGAGGACGCGGTGGACCTCGTCGTCGCCGTCGGCGCAGGCGTCGCGCAGCACGGTCAGCCCGTAGTCCTGGTCGGCGGCCTGGCGCAGCGTCGAGAGCACGACGCCGCTGGTCGAGATCCCGCACAGCACGAGCTCCTCGACGGCGCCCGCGCGCAGGATCACCTCCAGGTCGCTGCCGGTGAAGGCGCTGACGCGGCGCTTGGTCACGACGACCTCGCCGGGCTGCGGCGCGACGCGCGGGTCGATGACGATCGTCGCCTCGTCGACCGACACGACGCCGGTCGCGCCCGCCAGCCCGAAGATCCGGTTGCGCGGGCTGACCTCCGGCGCGCCCGGGCGGAACGCGACGCGCACGAAGATCACCGGCACGCCCGCCCCGCGCGCCGCGGCCACCGCCTGCGCGATCCGCTCCACCACCCCCGTCTGCTCGTAGTTCTCCACGATGCCGTTCTGCACGTCCATGACGAGCAGGGCTGACGGGACGGTGCGGTCGGTCATGCCCCGGGTTGTACCCCACGGCCCTTGCCCGCTGCGTCAGGATGCGGGGATCGCCGCCACCTCCGACACGACCTCCGCCGGCGGGCGCACCGCGTGGGCCCGGAACCTCGCGGCGCCGATCCGCGGCTACCTGCACGAGGAGCTGGGCGGCGCGGTGGTGCTCGTGGCCGCCGCGGTCGCCGCGCTCATCTGGGCCAACGTCGCGCCCGACTCCTACACCTCGCTCTGGCACACGAAGCTCGCGATCGTCCTCGGCGACCACGGCCTGTCGATCGACCTGCGCGGCTGGGTCAACGAGGGGCTCATGACCCTGTTCTTCCTCGTGGTCGGCCTGGAGGCCAAGCGCGAGCTCGACCTCGGGGAGCTGCGCGAGCGCACCCGGCTGGCGGTCCCGGTCGTCGCGGCGCTCGGCGGGATGGCGACGGCGGCGCTGGTCTACATCGCGATCAACGCGGGCGGCGACGGCGCCGGCGGCTGGGGCGTCGCGGTCTCGACCGACACCGCGCTCGCCCTCGGCGCGCTGGCGCTCGTGGCGCGCGGCCGGGCGATCCGGATGCGCGTCTTCCTGCTGACGCTGGTCGTCATCGACGACCTCGTCGCGCTGCTCATCATCGCGCTGGCCTACACGGAGCACATCTCGTTCACGGCGCTGGCGATCGCCCTCGGGCTCTTCGCGGTGCTGATCGCGCTGCGCTACGCCGGGCCGTGGCGCGGGCCGGCGGCGGTCGCGGTCGGCCTGGGGATCTGGCTGGCGCTGTTCAAGTCGGGGATCGATCCGGTCATCGCCGGCCTCGCGATCGGCCTGGTCACGAGCGCCTACCCGCCCGGCCGCGACGACCTGGAGCGCAGCACCGAGCTGGCGCGCTCGTTCCGCGAGCAGCCGACGCCGGAGCTGGCGTACTCGGCGCGGGCGAGCCTGACGTCGGCGATCTCGCTCAACGAGCGGCTGCAGTTCCGCCTGCACCCGTGGACGAGCCAGGTCGTCGTGCCGCTGTTCGCGCTGGCCAACGCCGGGATCCACGTCGACGGCGACCTGCTGTCGGCGGCGCTGACCTCGCCGGTGACGCTCGGCGTGATCGCCGCCTACTCGCTCGGCAAGCCGATCGGCATCCTGTCCTCGGCGTGGCTGGCGACGCGCAAGATGTTCGGCGGCACCCGGCTGACGATCACCTGGCCGGCGCTGACCGGCACCGCGACGTCGGCGGGGCTCGGGTTCACGGTGTCGCTGCTGGTGGCGTCGCTCGCGTTCCGCGGCGAGCCCGACCTGCTCGACGAGGCCAAGCTCGGCGTGCTCGCGACGGTGCTGATCTCCCCGGCGCTGACGTGGGGCGCCCTGCAGGTCATGCAGCGGCTGCCGGCCGAGGTGCGCCGGCGCCAGCTCGGCGCGACCGCCGACGTGATCATCGACCTGGCCGAGGACGTCGACCCGGCGCGCGACCACATCCGCGGCAACGTCGACGCGCCGGTGACGCTCGTCGAGTACGGCGACTTCGAGTGCCCGTACTGCGGCGCGGCCGCCCCGGTGATCCGCAAGTTGATGGAGCACTTCGGCGACGAGCTGCGCTACGTCTTCCGCCACCTGCCGCTGACCGACGTGCACCCGGGCGCCCAGCTGGCGGCCGAGGCGGCCGAGGCCGCGCACGCCCAGGGGAAGTTCTGGCCGATGCACGACGTGCTGCTCGAGGACCAGGACGACGTGTCGGTCTCCGACCTCTACCGCCGCGCGACCGAGGTCGGCCTCGACCTCGACCGCTTCAACGACGACCTGCAGCACCGCCACTTCGCGCCGCGCGTCGCCGAGGACGTGGCGAGCGCCGACGCCTCCGGCGTGTCCGGCACGCCGACGTTCTTCATCAACGGCCGCCGCCACGAGGGCGTCTACGACGTCGACACCCTCACCCGCGCGGTGAAGGCCGCGGCGCGCGGCACCCGCGCGGCGAGCCCGACCCCCGCCTAGGGGTCAGACCCCTATCCGCACACCCACTGCGAAAAGGGGTCAGACCCCTATCCGCACACCCACTGCGAAAAGGGGTCAGACCCCTTCGAGCCGCACGATGATCGACTTCGACGTCGGCGTCCCGCTGCCCTCGGCGACGGAGTCGAGCGGGACGAGGACGTTGGCCTCGGGGAAGTAGGCGGCGGCGCAGCCGCGGGGCGTCTCGTAGGCGACCGTGCGGAAGCGCGGTGCGCGGCGGCCGCCCTCGCCGACGAGGTCGACGATCGCGCCGTCGGCCAGCCCCTGCGCGGCGAGGTCGTCGGGGTGGACGAGCACGACGCGGCGCCCGGCCTTGATGCCGCGGTAGCGGTCGTTGAGCCCGTAGATGGTGGTGTTGTACTGGTCGTGCGAGCGGATGGTCTGCAGCAGCAGATGCCCCTCGGGCACGGCGACGACGTCGAGGTGGTTGACGCTCAGCTGCGCGCGGCCCGACGGCGTGGCGAAGCGGCGCGCGTCGCGCGGCGGGTGCGGGAGCACGAAGCCCGCGTCGCGGCGCTCGTTGAAGTTCTCGAAGCCGGGGATCGCCCGCGCGATCGCGTCGCGGATCAGGTTGTAGTCGTCGGCCCACGCCGCCCACGGCACCGGCACGTCGTCGCGCTCCGCCAGCACCCGCTGCGCCAGCTCGCACACGATCGCCACCTCGCTGCGCAGCAGCGGCGACGGCGGCTCCAGCCGCCCGCGCGAGGCGTGCACGGCGCTCATCGAGTCCTCGACGGTCACCGCCTGCTCGGCCCCGCCCCGCACGTCGCGGTCGGTGCGCCCGAGCGTCGGCAGCAGCAGCGCCTCGCGGCCGCAGGTCAGGTGCGAGCGGTTCGGCTTGGTCGCGACGTGCACCGTCAGCCGGCAGGACCGCAGCGCCGCGTCGGTGACCGCGGTGTCGGGGGTCGCCGACAGGAAGTTGCCGCCCATCGCCATCAGCACCTTGATGTGCCCGTCGCGCATCCCGCGGATCGCGCCCACGACGTCGACGCCGTGCTCGCGCGGCATCGGGAACCCCAGCGCGGACTCCATGCGATCGAGGAAGTGCTCCGTCGGTCGCTCGTAGATGCCCATCGTGCGGTCGCCCTGCACGTTGGAGTGCCCGCGCACCGGGCACACGCCGGCGCCCGGCTTGCCGATCATCCCGCGCAGCAGCAGCGTGTTGACGACCTCGCGGATCGTCGCGACCGAGTTGCGGTGCTGGGTCAGCCCCATCGCCCAGCAGATGATCGTCCGCTGCGACCCGGCGACCAGCGAGGCGAAGGCCTCGACGTCCTCGCGCGTGAGGCCCGTCGCGGCGACCACGTCCGGCCACGACAGCTCGGCCAGGTGCGCGGTCAGCTCCTCCAGGCCGTCGCAGTGCCCGGCGATGAACCCCAGGTCGATCGCGCCGTTGTCTATCAACAACCGGTTGACGGCGGAGAACAGCGCGAGGTCGCCGTTGATGCGGATCGGGAGGTGCAGGTTGCTCAGCTGCGTCCCGCGCCCGAGCATCCCGAGGACCTTCTGCGGGTTGTCGAAGCGCGACAGCCCCGCCTCGCGCAGCGGGTTGACGCTGACGATCTTCGCGCCGCGCTTCTTCGCGGTCTCCAACGCGGACAACATCCGCGGGTGGTTGGTCCCCGGGTTCTGACCGACGATGACCAGCAGGTCGGCGGTCTCGACGTCGTCGAGCGTGACCGAGCCCTTGCCGATCCCGATCGTCTCGGTCAGC
>DASYBY010000084.1:0-6164 GCA_036500525.1 Baekduia sp.
GAACCCGGGGTGGACGGCGCCGACGGCGCCGAGGATCTTGTCGTCGATCAGCGCGGCGAGACCGAGCGGGCGGTCCGGCGAGCCGATCGCGCTCATGCAGGTCCGCTCGATGCTCGTGCCGTCGCGCAGCGTGACGACGACCGTCGAGGGACGGTCGTACGGCGGCGCGGGCGCGGGGCTGAACGGCTCCAGCGCGATGAGGTCGCGCAGCCGGGCGATCCGCGGATCGGTGACCGCGGCCGGCGCGCAGGCGTCGACGTCGACGGCGCCGAGGACCAGCGCCGCGGCGGCCGCGTGGGGGACGGAGAACTTGGCCCCGAGGCTCGTGGTCGGGCGTGCGTCGTCGAGCTTCAGCGCGAGCGGGTGCGTCTTGACGACGATCGACGCGATCTCCTCGGCGAGCGCGTCGCCGTCGGGCACCGAGCCGCGCGCGTCGAGCAGCGCCTCGACCGTGGAGTGCGCGTACTGGCAGCACGCGAAGCGCTTGTGGTACCCGTCGCGGATCGCCCACGTCTCGCCGAGGCCGTCGGTCAGGCGCTCGGCGTGGAGCGTCGCGCCCATCGCGCCGGCGAAGGCCGAGTGCGGCGCGGTCGGGTCGCCGCCGATGCCCGCGGCCGACCAGCGGGCGAGCTGCACGCCCGTCCACGCGGCGATGCCGGGCCAGACGTTGCGCACGAGCGCGCCGGTCAGCGCGTGGTCGAACGGGCCGAGCATGGCCGTCGTCGCGCCGGCCGAGACGGCGGCGACCGCGGCGTCGGGCGCCAGTCCGGACCCGAGCGCGGCGCCGGCGGCGGCGCCGATCGGGCTGAGCAGCGCGTGCGGGTGGATGACCATCTCGGCGTGCTGCCAGGCGCGGGCCGCCCGGGTGACGACCTCGTAGCCGGCGACCAGCGCGGCGAGCAGCTGCTCGACGGTGAGGTCGGCGTGCTCGGCCTCGGCCAGCAGCGCGGGCAACACGTACAACCCGGCGTGGCAGGTGGCGGGCCGGTAGCCCTCGTCGACCTCGGCCCAGTCGGCGGCCGAGCCGTTGGCCGCGGCCACCGCGGCGCGCTCGCCGCGCTGCCGACCGCCGGCGAAGACCGTCGCCTCGCCGGGCTGCCCGGCGTAGACGAGCGAGTCGCGCACGGCGCGGACCTGCGGGTCGTCGCGCACCGCGATCATCGCCGCCAGGTCGTCGGCCAGGACGAGCAGCGCGCGCTGCCGGACGTCCTCCGGGAGGTCGTCGAAGCGGACGGTGATCGCCCAGCGGACGAGCGCCTCGAAGCCGGCGGCGGCCGCCTCCGACGGGGTCGCGTCCGCGGCCGGGGGGCGTGAGGTCTGGGGCATGGCGTCCAAGGGCTCGGGCCCGCGGCCGAGCCACGGGCAGGTGTGAGGAGCGCCACAGTACCCATGCTTCTCGCCAACTGTCAACAGCCGACAGTTGGCGTACGAACGGTTCCTGGGTCAGCCGTCGGCCGACATCGACCGCACTGCGTGGTCCAGCGCGTGGGCGAGATGGGCGTCCATCGCCGCCGCGGCCCGGGCGCCGTCGCCCGACAGCACCGCATCGACCAGCTCGGCGTGCTCGGCGATGGCGTCGAGCGCGCGATCGGGCACCTTGCCCGACTGCGTGCGCAGCAGCCGGAGCTCCTGGTTGACCAGCGCCACGTGGGCGGCCAGCGCCGCGTTGTCGGCCGCCGCGGCCAGCAGCGCGTGGATGTCGCGGGCGCCCTGGAACCGCACGTCGGGGTGCACGTCCTCGCCCGGCGCGGGGGCCACCGTCTCGCGCAGCGCCTTGAGCTTCTCGCGCTGCGCCGGCGAGCACCGCTCGGCGGCCAGGCGCGCCACCGTCCGCTCGAGCGCCGTCCTTACTTCGAAGAGATCGCGCACTTCACCGGGACCCAGCTGGCGGACGAACGCGCCGCGGTGCGCCTGCAGCTCCACCAGGCCGTCGCGGGCCAGTCGCTGCATGGCCTCGCGCACCGGCCCGCGGCTCACGCCGAGGTCGTTGGCGATCTCGACCTCGTTGAGCCGGCCGCCGGGCGGGAACTGGCCGCGGAGGATCTGCTCGCGCAGCGTTCGCTCGACCTGATCGCTGAAGGAGTGGCCGCTGCGGGCGATGGGACTGCGGGGCGTGGCCGTCACGGGATCCAGCCTACGGATTCCGCTGGATGAGGCTCGCACCTCGTTCGATCCTCCAGATCCGTCGACGATCAACTGTTGACAATTGACAGGAGGCGTGGTTGGGTTCTGTGTCGTGGCTCACGCACAAGCTCAGATCTCCTCCCTCTCGGACCAGATCGGCGCCGCCCGCGCCGCTGGTCGACCGTTGCTCCTCCCGGGGGTCTACGACGCGCTCAGCGCTCGGCTCGCCGTGGCGGCCGGCTTCGAGTCGATCTACGTGACGGGCGCCGGTCTGGCCAACTCGCGCCTCGGCGTCCCCGACATCGGCCTGACGACCATCGACCAGCTGGCCGACCACGTCGCGGCGATCAGCGACCGGGTCGAGGTGCCGCTGGTGGTCGACGGCGACACCGGCTTCGGCAACGCGATCAACGTCACCCACACCGTCCGCAAGCTGGAGCGCGCCGGCGCCGCCGCCATCCAGTTCGAGGACCAGATCTTCCCCAAGAAGTGCGGGCACTTCGCCGGCAAGGCGATCATCCCGCTCGACGAGATGTGCGGGAAGCTGCAGGCCGCGCTCGACAGCCGCCGCTCGCCCGACACGCTGATCATCGCCCGGACCGACGCCCGTGCGATCGACGGCATCGAGGTCGCCATCGAGCGCGCCAACCGCTTCCGCGAGGTCGGCGCCGACCTCATCTTCGTCGAGGCCCCGCGCTCCATCGAGGAGCTGCAGATGGTCGCCGACCAGGTCGACGCCCCGCTCGTCGCCAACATGGTCGAGGGCGGCTCGACGCCGATCGTCGGCCTCGAGCAGCTCGGCACGCTCGGCTACTCGGCCGTGTTGTACGCCAACGCCGCCCTGCGCTCGGCTCAGCGCGCCGTGACCCTCGCCTACGAGGAGCTGCGCGCCTCGGGCATCAGCACCAAGTTGGAGGCCACGATGGCGACGTGGGACGAGCGCCAGGCCGCGGTCGGCAAGCCGCTCTACGACGAGCTCGAAGCGCGGTACGCGTCGTGAGCGCCGTCGATCTCCGCCTCAGCGGCGGCACCGTCGTGCTGCCCGGCACCGGCGCCCAGCTCGCCGACGTCCTCGTCGACGGCGGCCGCATCGTCGCCGTCCTCGCGCCCGGCGCCGCCGGCGACGCCCGCGAGACGCTCGATGTCTCCGGCCGCCACGTCCTGCCCGGCGTCGTCGACGCCCACGTGCACCTCGGTGCCGACATCACGCAGCCGCGCAACCCGGAGGACGTGGGGCCTGAGACGGCCGCCGCGGCCGCCGGGGGCGTGACCTCGCTGGTCGCCTACCTGATGTCGGCCGAGCCGTACGAGGGCGTCTTCGCCGCCGGCCGCGCCGCGATGGAGGCCGACTCGCACGTCGACTTCGGCTTCCACTTCTGCATCGGCACGCGCGAGCAGCTCGACGCCGTGCCGAGCTACATCGCCGACCTCGGCGTCAGCTCGTTCAAGTTCTTCATGAACTTCCGGACCGACGAGGGCGAGCGCCTCGGCCTGCCCGGCAACGACGACGGCTTCCTGCTGGAGCTGCTGCAGGCCGCCGCGGCGCACGGCGCGATGGTCAACCCGCACGCCGAGAACGCCGACCTGATCAAGCTGCTCGCGCGTCAGGGCGCGCTGAGCGAAGCCGACGCGCCGGGCGCCAACCCGCTGCGCCTCTGGGACGCCAGCCGGCCCGACTACGTCGAGGCCGAGGCGCTGGAGCGCGTCAGCTTCCTCGCGCTGGTCGCCAACGCCGACCTGCACGCGGTGCACGTCACCAACGAGCGCTCGCTGCACGTCCTGCGCGACGTGCGCAAGCACCACCCCAAGCTCTCGATCGAGACCTGTCCGCACTACCTGACGCTCGACGTCGACGCCGCCTGCGGCGTGCTGGGCAAGGTCAACCCGCCGCTGCGCCACGCGAGCGACCTCGAAGCCCTCTGGGCCGCGATCGCCGACGGCACGATCGACACGATCGGCTCCGACCACGTGCCGCGCCACGGCAGGTACAAGGAGGGCGGGCTGGCCAAGGCGTCGCCCGGCTTCCCCGGGATGCAGAACCTGCTGACGCTCGTCCTGTCCGAGGGCCACCTGCGCCGCGGCATCCCGCTGGAGCGCCTGGTCGACCTCGTCTCGACGCGCCCGGCCGCCAACTTCGGCCTCGGCGACCGCAAGGGCGCGATCCGCCCGGGCGCCGACGCCGACCTCGTCGTCGTCGACCTGGACGCCAAGCACACCATCAGCGCCGAGACCGAGCTGGCCGGCGCCGGCTTCACCCCCTGGGAAGGCACCGAGGTCGGGGTCCGCGTGGACCGCACGATCGTCGGCGGCCGCACCGTCTTCGCCGATGGCGCCGTGACCGGCGAGGCCGCCGGCCGCTACCTGCCGCGCGCCCACAGCGGCGCCACCCCCGCGACCCGAGGAGCACGAGCATGAGCGACGCCCCCGACCGTCCCTGGTCCGACGTCATCACCGCCGACGACGAGGCGCGCTACGAGGCCGCCGGCTTCGGCCGCCCGTCCGGCTTCGGGAAGCGCCCCGCGCTCCTGATCATCGACGTGCAGTACCGCACGATCGGCAACAGCCCCAAGCCGTTCTACGAGTCGCTGAAGGACTACACGACGTCCTGCGGCGACGTGGGCTGGGCCGCCATGGAGCGCATCGTCAAGCTGATCGCGGCGTTCCGCGCGGCCGACCTGCCGATCCTCTACCCGCACGTGGCGCCCAAGACCGACGCCGACCGCGGCGGCACCCTCGGGGCGAAGGTCCCCGGGATCATGGACGTGCCGGACCGCGGCTACGACTTCCCCGACGAGATCGCGCCGCAGCCGGGCGACCTGCTGCTGCCCAAGAAGCACCCGAGCGCGTTCTTCGGCACGCCGCTCGCGAGCTACCTGATCGGCCTCGGCGCCGACACGATCGTCACGACCGGCTGCACCACCAGCGGCTGCGTGCGCGGGACCGTGGTCGACGGCTTCGCCTACAACTTCAAGTGCGTCGTCCCGCACGACGCGGTCTACGACCGGACCCCCACGGTCCACCAGGCCAACCTGTTCGACCTCGGCCAGAAGTACGCCGACGTCCTGACGACCGACGCGGTCGTCGAGCACATCTCGGGCGGAAGCACGGGCTGATGGCCTACGCCACGTCCTGGGACGCACAGCCCGAGGTCGAGGGGCTGCCGAACAACTTCCGGGTGGCGGTCGCCGGGGCGCAGATGGGGCTCAACCGGATCCGCTGGATCCACCCGACCGTCCTGCCCGAGCACCAGCACGACGACCACGAGCAGGCCAACGTCATCATCCAGGGCAGCATCGAGCTGACCATCGGTGGCGAGACGATGGTCCTGCGCGAGGGCGACGTCGCGGTCGTGCCCAAGGGCACGCCGCACTCCGGGCGCAGCATCGAGGGCGAGGCCGTCTACATCGAGGTCTTCAGCCCGCTGCGCGTCGAGAACCTGATCGGCGCCCTCGGCGCGCCGTCGCTGCCGCCGGCGGAGGACTGACCGTGGCGCTGCAGCAGCTCACCGCGCGGGTCCACGTCGAGACCGAGCACCTCGGCTCCAACAACGGCATCGTCGACGGCGGCGCCGGGGAGCTCGTGCTCGTCGACGCGCCGCACCGCCCGACCGACGCCCGCCGCTGGGCCGGGACCGTCGCGCAGCTCGGCACGCCCAAGTACCTCATCAACACCGATCACCATCCCGACCACACGATCGGCAACCGGTGGCTCGGCGGGACGGTCGTCTCGCACGAGCTGACGCGCAGCCGCCTGGTCGAGGCCGCGCCCACGCGCGAGTACCTGAGGGACCTCTTCGCCGTCATCGACGCCGACGCCGTCGCGCTGGTCGACGACTACGAGGTCCGCCTCGCCGAGATCACCTTCTCGCAGCGGCTGGAGCTGTGCGTCGGCGACCGGCGCCTGGAGCTGATCCACGCTCCGGGCCACACCGCCAACACGGTCATGGTCCACGTCCCCGACGAGGGCGTCCTGTTCACGGGCGACGACGTGTGCAACCTCGGCCTGCCGGCCTTCCTCGACGCCACCGTCGAGCACTTCTT
>DASYBY010000085.1:0-9442 GCA_036500525.1 Baekduia sp.
GTTCGAGCAGGGCGCCGTGTACTTCACCGATCCCGACGCGCCGCTGCCGCGCGAGCGCCGCAACCTCGGCGCGCTGCTGCACGGCCGGCTCGTGCCGCCGTCGTGGGGCCCGGGCAACGACGCCACCGCGGACTTCTTCGCAGCCAAGGGCCTGCTGGCCGCGGTGCTCGACACGCTGCGGGTCGAATGGACCGTGGCCGCCGAGGCCGAGCCGTTCCTGCATCCGGGCCGCAGCGCGCGGGTGATTACGGCCCGCCCACCCCACGAGCCGATCGGCTGGGTCGGCGAGCTGCACCCGCTGGTCGCGCGCGCCTGGGATCTCGAAGGCACGGTCGCGGGCTTCGAGATCGACCTCGATCGCGCGGTGGCCCACGGGGTCGCGGTGCCGTACTTCCAGGACGTCACGAGCTTCCCGCCGGTCCGGCTGGATCTCGCGGTCGTGGTCGCCGACGACGTCGCGGCGGCCGATGCCGTGGACGCCGTGCGCGCCGCCGGCGGCAAGCTGCTGCAGGACGTGCGGGTCTTCGACGTCTACCGCGGCGCGCAGGTCGGCGAGGGGCGCAAGTCCCTGGCGCTGGCGCTCACGTTCCAGGCGCCCGACCGCACGCTGAGCGACGACGACGTGGCGCCCGCGCGCAAGAAGATCGTGGCGGCGCTCACCGAGAAGGTCGGCGGTGAGCTGCGTGGCTGAGGCGGGCGGCGCGGGCGCATCGGTCCTGGTCGCGGGCGCGTCGGGCTACGCGGGCGCGCTGGCGGCGCGGATCGTCGACCGCCATCCGTTCTTCACGCTGGCGGGGATCACCTCGCGCAGCGACGCGGGCACGCCGTTGAACGTGTTGTACCCGCGCCACCGCGTGCGGGCCGTGCTCGAAGCGCTGGACCTCGACGGGCCGCACGGCGAGGTCGACGCCGCGATCGTCGCCTACCCGCACGGCGCCTCGGCGCCGGTCGTCGCGCAGCTGCGCGCCCGCGGGATCAAGGTGGTGGACTTGAGCGCCGACTTCCGCCTGCGCGACCTCGCGGTCTACGAGGAGTACTACGTCGAGCATCGCCATCCCGAGCTGCTCGGCGAGGCCGTCTACGGGCTGCCCGAGCTGTACCGCGACGCGATCCGCGAGACCTCGCTGGTCGCCGGCCCCGGCTGCTACCCGACGGCGGCGATCCTGACGCTGGCGCCGCTGGCGCGCGCCGGGCTGCTCGCCGACGTGGTCATCGACGCCAAGTCCGGCGTCAGCGGGGCGGGGCGCGCGGCGACCGACAAGACGCACTTCGTGACGGTCGACGAGAACGTCACGCCCTACGGCGTCGGCACGCACCGCCACGCGCCGGAGATCGACCAGGAGCTGAGCGCGCTCGGCGCCGACGGCCTGACCGTCACCTTCACGCCGCACCTCGTCCCGCTGGACCAGGGCGAGTTGGTGTCCTGCTACGCGACGGCGACCGCCGAGCCCGGCGACGTCGTCGCGCTCTACGAGGACGCTTACGCGGACGAGCCGTTCGTCGAGGTCGTCAGCCGCCCGCCGGGCGTGCGCGACGTGCGCGACACCAACATCTGCGCCATCAACGTCCAGATCGACCCGCGCACGGGCAAGGTCCTGGCCTTCGGCGCGATCGACAACCTGTGGAAGGGCACGTCCTCGCAGGCCGTGCAGTCGTTGAACCTCATGTTCGGCCGCCACGAGACCGAGGGCATCGCATGACCGACACCGTGCCGTTCTTCCGCTCCCGCTGGGTCGACCTGCCCGATGGCGTGCGCGAGGTGCCGGGCGCGCCGCTGCCGCAGGGCTTCCGCGCCGCGGGCGTCGCGGCGGGCATCAAGCCCTCCGGCGAGCTCGATGTGGGGCTGCTGGTCAGCGACTCCGAGGAGACGACGTCGGCCGCGCGCTTCACGCGCTCCGGGACCGCGGCCCCGCCGGTGCTCGTCACCCGCGAGCGCGCGCGCTTGGACGCGATCAAGGCGATCGCCGTCAACTCCGGCAACGCCAACGCAGCGACCGGCCGCCCCGGGATGGACGAGGCCGCGCGGATGCAGGGCGCCGGCGCGATGATGGGGCAGACCAGTGAGGATCGCGTCGCGGTCTGCTCGACCGGCGTGATCGGCGTGCAGCTCGACGGCCACACGGTCGTCCGCGGGCTGCTGGAGGCGGGCAAGACGCTGAGCGCCGAGGGCGTCGGCGACTTCCAGCGGTCGATCATGACCACCGACCTGTTCGAGAAGCGCGCGACGGTCGAGGTCGACCTGCCCGGCGGCACCGTCCGCCTCGCCGCGCAGTGCAAGGGCGCCGGGATGATCCAGCCCTCGTTCGCCACCATGTTGTGCTTCGTCGAGACCGACGCCATCGTCTCGGCCGCGACCGCCGACCTGCTGCTCGGCGTGTGCGTCAAGCGCTCGTTCGACCGCATCACGGTCGACGGCCAGCTCTCGACCAACGACACCGCGATCCTCATGTGCGGCGGGGCGTCGGGCATCGAGGTCGAGCCCGAGTCCGCCGGCGAGCTGATCTTCGGCCAGGCGCTCGACGCGCTGCTGCGCCAGCTGGCCATCGACATCGCGCGCGACGGTGAGGGCGCCAAGCGCGTCGGCCGCGTCACCGTCCGGGGCGGGCACGGCCCGAACGTCGAGCGGGTCGCGCGCGCCGTCGCCAACTCGCCGCTGGTCAAGACCGCGCTCTACGGCGGCGACCCCAACTGGGGGCGCATCGTCCAGGCCGTCGGGATGGCGCTGCCCGAGACCGCGCCGCTGCCGGTCGATGTCTCGATCGAGGGCGTGCAGGTCTGCGTCGCCGGGATGGCGGTCGACCACGACGTCGCCGCGCTGACCGAGCGCGTGGCGGGCGACGAGGTCGAGTACACCATCGGGTTGCCCGGCGACGGCTTCGAGACCGAGGTCTTCTTCTCGGACCTGAGCCACGACTACATCAAGATCAACGCGGAGTACACAACCTGATGCCGGACTCCACGGCCCACACGCTCGTCTGGCACCGTCCCGCGGCGCCGGATCACCACGGACCTCAAGGGTCTGTGACTCCGTCACTATCCCCCATCGGCCCGCGGCGCCCGGCATCCACGGGCCGGCACCATCCGAACGCGCGGGCCGCGGAGCCCGGCATCTGATGCGCGACGTCAGCACCCTCCTCGAAGCGCTGCCCTACATCCGCGAGTTCCACGGGCGAACGGTCGTCATCAAGTACGGCGGGGCGGCGATGGAGGATCCGGAGCTGCGCGAGGACTTCGCGCGCGACGTCGTGTTGTTGAAGTACGTGGGGATGAACCCGGTCGTCGTGCACGGCGGCGGCCCGGAGATCACCTCCTACATGGAGCGGCTCAACATCCCGGTGGAGTTCGTCGGCGGGCTGCGCGTCTCCGATCCGCAGACCGTCGAGGTCGCCAAGATGGTGTTGGTCGGCAAGGTCAACAAGGACATCGTGTTGCGCCTCAACCGCCACGGCCAGTCGGCGATCGGCCTGTGCGGCGACGACGGCCGGCTGTTCCAGTGCGAGCGCACGGCGGCGCCCGACGGGCAGGACGTCGGCTTCGTCGGGCGCATCGCGCGCGTCAACGTCGACGTGCTGCGCCACATCGCCACCGACTACATCCCGGTGATCGCCTCGGTCGGCTCCGACCGCGACGGCAATTCCTACAACGTGAACGCCGACGAGGCCGCGGGCGCGGTGGCCCGCGCGACCAAGGCCTACAAGGTGCTGTTCCTCACCGACGTCTCGGGCTGGCTGCGCGATCCGTCCAACCCGCTGTCGCGGATCTCGGAGGCCTCGTCCGACGAGGTCGAGGAGGCGCTGGACGGCGTCGCCGGCGGCATGCGCCCCAAGCTCGCCGCGTGCGTCAACGCGATCCACGGCGGCGTGACCGCGGCGCACATCGTCGACGGCCGCGTCCCGCACTCGCTCATGTTGGAGCTGTTCACCGACGAGGGCATCGGCACGAAGATCCGGGCGGCGTCGTGAGCGAGGCGACCGTCGCCTCCGACGCCTTCCTCGTCCCCGCCTACGCGCGCCAGCCGGTCGAGTTCGTCCGCGGCGAGGGCGCGAGGCTCTGGGACGCCGACGGCGTCGAGTACCTCGACGTGCAGACCGGCTTGGCGGTCAACGCCGTCGGCCACTCGCACCCCAAGGTCGTCGCCGCGATCCAGGAGCAGGCGGCGCGGCTGATCCACGTCGGCAACCTCTTCCACACCGCCCCCGGCGAAGAGCTGGCGCGGCGGCTGGCGCAGTCGTCGCTCGGCGGCCGCGTGCACTTCGCCAACTCCGGGACCGAGGCCAACGAGGCCGCGCTGAAGATGGCCCGCAAGGCCAAGCGCGGCGGCACGATCGTCTCGGCGCACCGCGGCTTCCACGGTCGCACCTACGGCTCGCTGAGCGCCACGCCACAGGAGTCCAAGCAGGCGCCGTTCGCGCCGCTGGTCCCCGGGTTCGTGGCCGTCGCGCCGACCGCCGAGGCGCTGCGCGCCACGATCGACGACGAGACCGCCGCCGTGATCCTCGAGCCGGTGCAGGGCGAGAGCGGCGTCTACGAGCTGGCGCCCGAGGTCCTGCGGGCGGCGCGCGAGGCCTGCGACGCCCACGGCGCCGCGCTGATCTTCGACGAGGTGCAGTGCGGCCTCGGGCGCACCGGCACGCTCTGGGCCTACGAGCACGCGGGCGTCGTCCCCGACCTGATGACGGTCGCCAAGCCGCTGGGCGGCGGCCTGCCGATCGGCGCGGTCATCACCAACGAGCGCTTCGCCGCCGGCTTCGAGCCCGGCGACCACGGCTCGACCTTCGCCGGCGGCCCGCTGGTGTGCAGCGCGGCCCTGGCGGTCCTCGACATCCTCGAGGACCCGGCGCTCCTCGCGCGCGTGCGGGAGACCGGGGAGCGCGTGCGCCACGTGCTCGCCGAGCTGCCCGGCGTCATCGAGGTGCGCGGGCGCGGCTTCATGCTCGCCGCCGAGCTGGACCCGGCGCGCGCCGAGCCGGCGACCGACCTCGTCGGGCGCGCCCTGCGCGACGAGCGCCTGGTGGTCAACGCCACCGGGCCGACGACCTTGCGGCTGCTGCCGCCTTTGACCATCACGGACGCCGAGCTGGACGAGGCCCTCGCCCGGCTCGCGCGTCTCCTGCAACCCACCAAGTGAGCCGATGACCGACGAAGTCCTCCAGCCCCACGAGCCCGCCGCGTCCTACCTCGCGCGGCCCGAAGACGTGCATCGCGTCTGCCTCCTGTACTCGGGCGGCCTCGACACGAGCGTGATGCTCAAGTGGATCCAGGACCAGTACAAGTGCGAGGTCGTCGCCCTGACGATCAACCTCGGCCAGCCGGGCG
Organism: Baekduia sp.; assembly: GCA_036500525.1. Lineage (GTDB taxonomy): Bacteria > Actinomycetota > Thermoleophilia > Solirubrobacterales > Solirubrobacteraceae > Baekduia. Next base: position 5,317 of record DASYBY010000085.1, read on the forward strand.
AGGACTACGACGTGGTCCGCGAGAAGGCGCTGCGACTCGGCGCCGTCGACGCCCGCGTGATCGACGCGCGCGAGGAGTTCGCCCAGGACTTCATCGTCCCGGCGATCAAGGCCAATGCCATCTACGGCCTCAACTACCCGCTCTTCACCGCGCTGGGCCGGCCGCTGATCGCCAAGCTCGCCGTCGACGTCGCGCGCGAGACCGGCTGCGACACGATCGCCCACGGCTGCACCGGCAAGGGCAACGACCAGGTGCGCATCGACGGCACGGTCGCCACGCTGGCGCCCGAGCTGAAGATCATCGCCCCGGTCCGCGACTGGAAGATGGGCCGCGAGGAGGAGATCGCCTACGCGCGCGAGCACAACATCCCCGTGAAGGGCGGCACCGAGTCGGCGCCGTACTCGATCGACGACAACATCTGGGGCCGCTCCTCGGAGGGCAAGTGGATCGAGGACCTCGACCACGCGCCCGACGACGACGTCTTCCAGCTGGTCACGCGTCCCGAGGACGCGCCCGACGAGGCCGAGACCATCACCATCACCTTCGAGGAGGGCGTGCCGGTCGCGCTCGACGGCGAGGAGCTGGAGATCGTCGAGCTGCTGGAGCGTGTCGGCGCGCTGGGCATGAAGCACGGCGTCGGCATCGTCGACCACATCGAGGACCGGATCGTCGGCCTGAAGGTCCGCGACATCTACGAGGTCCCGGCCGCCGCGATCCTGCTGCCGGCGCACGCCGAGCTGGAGCGCCTGGTCGGCACGATCCACCAGAACCGCTTCAAGCCGACGCTCGACCAGCAGTGGGCCTACCTCGTCTACGCGGGCCTGTGGTGGGAGCCGCTGCGCACCGACCTCGACGCCTACATCGACGAGGTCAACCGCTTCGTCACGGGCAAGATCGGGATGAAGCTCTACAAGGGCATGGCCCGCGTCGTGACGCGCGAGTCGCCCAACGCGGTCTACGACGCGCAGCTGGCGTCGTTCAACCAGTCGGGCGGGCTGTTCAGCCAGCAGGCGTCGCCGGGCTTCATCGAGCTGTGGTCGCTGCAGTCGCGGATGGCGTGGCGGCTGCGCAACGAGGACCGCGGGTAGGACCCAGGGCCTATGGGCTACAAGATCCTCGGCTTCGCGGTGTGGAACGGCGCCAAGTGGTACCTGCGCCGGCGCTACGGCGTGCTGGCGTCGCGGCGGGCGATGGCGGTCGGCGTCGTGGGTGTGGCGGTCGTCGCGCTCGCGGTCGGCAGCAAGCGCTCGCCCAGTTCGTAGAAAGTCTCGCTAGGAGCGATAGTTCGGTACCGAATACATCCGGGTGGGGGCTTAGGCTCCCAGCCGGATGTCCCAGCCGCCTCCGCCTGATCACGGCAACGTCGTCGACCCCAAGGTGCTCGCCGAGCGCCGGGCGGCACGCGCCGAGGGCGGCGAGGAGCTCTCGCCGGAGCAGCGGCTGTTCGAGCTGGAGCGCCGGCTGGGCGAGGTCGCGGCCGAGCGCGATGCGCTGCGGGCGGCGGTCGAGGCGCACGAGCGCGAGCTGCGCGCGGCGCGCCAGCGCGAGTGGGCCGAGCAGCAGCAGCGCCTGGAGGCGCAGGGTGACGCGGCGGCGACGCGCGAGCTGGCGGGCAGTCAGGTCGCGGAGCTGCGCGAGCGGCTGGCCGAGACCGAGGCGGAGGTCGCGGTGCTGGTGGCCGAGCGCGACCGGGCGCGTGCGGCGCTGCGGGACGCGCGCGAGAGCGAGCGCGTGGAGCGCGCCCGGCGGTCGGCGCTGGAGGGCGAGCACGCGCGGCTGCGGGCCGAGCTGGAGCGGCGCGAGGCGTTGTCGGGCGCCGCGGCCGAGGCGGTCGCCGAGGCGCGGCGCGAGCTGGCGCGGGAGCGCGCGGCGCGGGTCGACGTCGCCGGGCTGCAGCGACGCCTGACTTCCGAGCGGCAGCAGTTCGTCGCCCGCGTGGCGGCGGTCGAGGGCGCGGTCGCGGCGGTGCGCGAGCGCCTCGGCGAGGCCGCGGGCGTGCTGCGGGAGCGGCTGGCGGTGGAGCGCGAGGGGCGGGTCGCGGCCGAGGAGCGCGCCGCCGACCTGGAGCGGGAGCTGGAGCGGCGCGACGAGGTCGAGGCGCAGCTGCGCACGGCGCTCGACGGGCTGCACGGCGAGCTGGAGGCCGTGCGCGCCGGCGACGGCGCGCGGTCGGCCCGGTTGGCGACGCAGGTCGAGGCGGTCCTGGCGATCGCCGCGGGGCTGCGCGACGGCGTGCGCCGCGAGCTGAGCGCCGAGCAGGAGGCCTTCGCCGCGTCGCTGGCCGCGATGCAGGCGCGCGTGGCCGAGCTACAGGCGGGAGCCGAGGACCTGGAGGCCGAACGCGCGGCGCGCTGGGTCGCCGAGGCGGAGCTCGACGCCGAGCGCCGCCGCGGCGACGCCGACCGCGCCGCCCGGACCTTCGCGGAGTCGCGGCTGGCCGAGGTCGAGGCGGAGCTCGACGACCTGCGGGCGACCAGCCGGCCATCGCCGCCCGACCCGGCAGCGCTGGCGTCACTACGCGAAGCCCTGGCGCACCTGCGCACGGAGACCCCCACCGGCGGGGACCGCGAACCATCCTCGCTGGGCGTCGATCTCGCCGCAGCCGCCGCGCGGCTGCGGTCGACGGGCCTGGAGGCGGAGGCGGAGGTCGTCGCGGCGGCGGCCGAGCCGGCGCCGCGCGAGCCGGAGGCTGAGCAGCTCGCGGTCGAGCCGGAGCCGGCGCCGGAGGCTGAGCCCTTCGCCGTCGAGCCCGAGCCGCTCGCCGTCGAGCCCGAGCCGGAGGTTGAACCCTTCGCGGTCGCGCCGGAGCCGGAGCCGGAGGCCGAAGCCTTCGCCGTCGAGCCAGAACCGGACGCCGAACCCTTCGCCGTCACGCCCGAGCCGGAGGCTGAACCCTTCGCGGTTGAGCCGGAGCCGGAGGCCGAACCCTTCGCCGCCGCGCCGGAGCCTGCCGAAGCCGAACCCTCAGTCGTCGAGCCGGAGCCGGAGGCCCGCGAGCCGGAGCCCTTCGCGGTCGAGCCGGAGCCGGAGGCCGAACCGTTCGCCGTCGCCCCGGAGCCCGTCGAGCCCGCGCGGCTCGTCGTCGCGCCGGCGCCGGAGCCGCCCGCCGTCGAGCCCGTGCGCTCGGTTCCTCCGCCCGCGCCCGCGCCCGTCGGGGTGCCGCTGCCGCCCCGGGCGGGGGTAGATCGGTCCGGTCCGTGGCTGCGCGACGCGCTGATCAGCCTGGCGATCGACGAGCCCGACATCGCCGAGCTGCTCTTCCTGGCGCTGCTGCCCGCGCAGGCGGGCACCGTCAAGCGGCCGGTCGTCTACGAGCTGGCGGTCGAGGGCGGGACGACCCATCACGTCGCCGTGGACGCCGATGCCGCGCGCATCGAGCTGCCGGGTCACGGCGTCGCGGAGGGGCGGATCTCCGGTCCGCTGACGGCGCTCGTCCCGCTCGCCACCGGCGGCGCGACCCGTCGCCTGGCGGGCACCCACGTCGACGGCCGCCGGTCGCTGCGGCGGCTGCTCAAGGCTCGCCGCGCGCCGCTGGGCCTCGCCGACCTCGCCGCCGCCGGCGTGGCGCCGTCGCCCGGGCTTCTGCTCACCGTGCTCGCCCGCACCGTGCCCCCGGCGTGGACCTACGACCGCCCGCTCAGCGTCGACATCGTCCCCGAGGGCGGCGATGCCTGGCGCATCGTCGCGTCCGGCCACGGACCGCTGGTCATCCTGCCGACCGATCACGACCAGCCCGCGCCGGCGACGCTGCGCATCGCGTCCGGGCGTCTGCCGGCGGTCCTGGCGGGCACCGCGCAGGTCGGCGACGCGCGCGTCGACGGCGATCTGGAGTCGGTGCAGAAGCTGCTCTCGTGGCTCGACCACGCCCAGCGCGGCAAGCGGTAGGGCCGCGCGTGACCGTCGATCCCCGCAGCGTGCGGCATGCCCTGACGCGGGCTCTCCCGCCGTCCGATCCGACCCCTAACCTCGATCCTCGCCCGTGAGTCAGCCTTCTGCCGTCCATCTCCACGTCCACTCCGAGTACTCGCTGCTCGATGGCGCCTGCAACATCAAGGCGCTCGCCAAGCGCGCCGCGGAGTTCGGCCAGCCCGCGCTCAGCCTGACCGACCACGGCGTCATGAACGGC
>DASYBY010000086.1:0-6310 GCA_036500525.1 Baekduia sp.
TCAGCGAGGGCCGCTTCCGGCTCGGGCTCGGGCTGTCGGGCCCGCAGGTCAGCGAGGGCTGGTACGGCGTGCCCTACGTGCGCAACCTGACCCGCACGCGGGAGTACGTCGACACCGTCCGCCGGGCGCTGGGGCGCGAGAAGATCCTGATGCCGTTGGACGGCGGAGCCGAGGGCATGGGCCTCGGCAAGCCGCTGAAGCTGCTGACGCGCCCGGTCCAGGACCGGCTGCCGATCTACCTCGGCGCGATCGGCCCGCGCGCAGTCCGCCAGGCCGGCGCGATCGCCGACGGCTGGCTGCCCTTCCTGCTCAACCCGGCCGAGCCCGAGGTGCTGATGGACGGGCTGCGCGAGGGCGCCGAGGAGGTCGGCCGATCGCTGGCCGACATCGACGTCTCGCCGGTCGTGCCGGTCGCCATCGACGAGGACTTGGCCGCGGCGCGCGACGCGGTCCGCCCGTGGCTCGCCTTCTACCTTGGGTCGATGGGCGCGAAGGAGAAGAACTTCTACGTCGACCTCGCTGCCCTGCACGGCCACGGCGACTCGGCGCGCGAGGTCCAGCGGCTGGCGCTGGCCGGCGACCGCGCGGGCTCGGCCGCGGCGGTGACGGACGCGCTGGTCGACGCGAGCACGATCGCCACGACGCCCTCGGGACTCGACGCGCAGCTGGCGGCCTACGAGCGCGCCGGCGTGAACACGCTCGTCGCGGTCCCCTGCGGCGAGGACCGCAGCGGCGTCGTGCGCGCCCTGGCCGCGGCGACGGTGACGCGATGAGAGCGGAAGCCTCGCCCAGAGGGCTCGTTTCCGGGCGGCAGCTCGCCCAGGGGCTCGCTCCCGCGGCCGGGGAGCTGTCGGCGTGAGCGTCCAGCCCCGCCCCGACGGCATCGCCGGCTCCTCGCTGGCCGGGCCGTTCCCCGTCGGCGCCTACGCGGAGAAGCTGCGCGACGAGCTGCGCAAGCGCGCGCGGGTCCAGCTCTTCGGCGAGGTGTGGAACTTCCGCCACTCCAAGGCCAAGGTCTACTTCGAGCTGCGCGACGGCGACGGCGCGGTGCCCTGCTCGATGTGGCGCAACGAGTTCGAGCGCCTCGGCTTCACGACGGGCACGTTCGTCGACGGCGCGCAGGTCGTCGTGGCCGGCGGTCCCGGCTACTACCCCGGCTCGCGCACGTCGTCGCCGTCGTTCTCGTTCGACGTCAGCGGCCTGCGGATCGCCGGCGAGGGCGACCTGCTCGCGCAGATGGAGGCGCTGCGCCGCGCGCTCGGCGCCGAGGGGCTGTTCGAGCCGCAGAAGGCGCTGGAGCGGCCCGAGCTGCCGCGGTGCATCGGCGTCGTCACCGGCGAGGGCGGCAAGGCGCGCGACGACGTGCTGGCCGGGCTGCGCCGCCGCGGCTGGGCGGGCCGGCTGGTGTGGGCGTTCGCGCCGGTGCAGGATCGCCACGCGGCGCCGCGGATCACCCAGGCGCTGCAGGACCTCGCCGCGATCGAGGAGATCGAGGTCGTGATCGTCGCGCGCGGCGGCGGCTCGCTGGCCGACTTGTTCGCGTTCTGCGACGAGACGCTCTGCCGCACGGTCGCGCTGCTGCGCGTGCCGGTGATCGCCTCGGTCGGCCACCACACCGACCGCACGCTGATCGACGACGTCGCGGCCGTGAGCTGCTCGACGCCGACGCACGCCGCGGAGTCCGCGGTGCCGCGCCATCCCGTCGAGGCCCGCGCCGCGCTGGCCCGCTCCGCCGCGGCCCTGGAGGGCCACGGGCGCCGCGCGGTCGTCGGCCGCGCGCGCCACCTCGCCCAGCTCTCCCGTGCACCGGCCCAGGCGATCGAGCGCCACCGGCGCGCGCTGCACCAGCGGCTGCGCGAGCTGCGCGCGTCGGCCCGGCGGCGCGTCGACGACGACCGCGAGCGCGTGCAGCGCCGCGCGCTCGTCCTCTCCCGCAAGGCCGACGCCGCGGCCGGCCCCGAGGGCCGCGCCCGCCGCACCGCGCTGGACTCGCTCGCCAGCGCGCTGGCCGCGCACGACCCCGAGCGCACGGTGGCGCGCGGCTACGCGATCGTCGACGACGGCGCGGGCGCCATCGTCACCTCGGCCGCGCAGGCGCGCGCGCTCGGCGACGTCCGGCTCTTCTTCGGCGACGGCGACGTCGCCGCCCACATTCAGGACACCCAGGACCATCCGGAGGAGGGCGCGTGAGCACCCAGACCCAGACCTATGAGGCCGCCACCGGGCGGCTCGAGGAGATCATCAAGCGGCTCGACTCCGGCGAGGCGGGCCTGCGCGAGACGCTCGACCTCTGCCAGGAGGGCCGCGGGCTGGTCGAGTTCTGCGCCGGCGAGCTGGACGCCGTCGGCCGCGGGCTGGAGGAGCTGCGCCTCGACGAGCTCGTCGCGCGGCTGGAGCAGCGCCCCGGCGGAGCGCCGGTCCCGGACGCGCCGGCGGCTTCGTGAGCGCGCTCTGGGAGCGCATCTCCGGCCTGGCGCTGGAGATCGAGGACTACGCCCTGGAGCGGCTGCAGCGCGACGTGTCCTCGGACTTCACGCGCGTCTCGACCGTGCTGCGCTTCCGCGGCGGCGACGGGCACGAGGGCCTCGGCGAGGACGTCAGCTACGACAGCGAGGACCAGGCCGCGCTGCAGGCCGCGGGCGCGACGCTCCCGCTGGCCGGCTCGTGGACGCTCGAGTCGTTCTGCGACCACCTCGCGACGCTCGACCTCTGGCCCGAGCCCCCGCGCCACGAGGCCTCGCGCCAGTACCGCGTGTGGGCCTACGAGTCGGCGGCGCTGGACCTGGCGCTGCGCCAGGCCGGCGTCCCGCTGCACGAGGCGCTCGGGCGCACCCTGCAGCCCGTGCGGTTCGTCGCGTCGCTGCGCCTCGGCGAGCCGGCGACGATGGAGCCGATCCGCGTGCGGCTGGACCGCTACCCCACCCTGCGCTTCAAGCTCGACCCGACGGTCTCCTGGGACGACGCGCTGGTCGCCGACCTGGTCGCCACGGGCGCCGTCGACAGCGTCGACCTCAAGGGGCTCTACGTCGGCTCCGTCGTCGACAACCCCGCCGACCCGGTGCTCTACCGCCGCGTCGTCGAGGCGTTCCCCGACGCCTGGATCGAGGACCCGGCGATCACCGACGACACGTGGCCGGTCCTCGAGCCCCACCAGGACCGGATCACCTGGGACGCCAACATCCACAGCGTCGACGATGTGATCGGCCTGCCGTTCGCGCCCAAGATGGTGAACATCAAGCCCTCGCGCCTCGGTGGCCTGCGGCCACTGCTGACCGCCTACGAGTACTGCGACCAGCACGGGATCCGCATGTACGGCGGCGGCCAGTTCGAGCTGGGCGTCGGCCGCGGGCAGATCCAGCACCTGGCCTCGCTCTTCCACGCCGACGGCCCCAACGACACGGCGCCCGGCGGCTACAACGACGCCGAGCCCGAGCCGGGCCTGCCGGTGAGCCCGCTGCCGGTCGCGGCGAGCGCCACGGGGTTCCGCTGGGGATAGGAGTGTGTCCGAAGGGAGGGTCGCGCCACGGCAGGCCTCGGATCGGTTAGAACTCCCGCCCATGAACGAGCGTCTCGGGATCGTCGGAAGCGGCGCGATCGCCTGCGGGCTGGCTGCGGCCGCCGCACGCCACGGTGAGGTCGTCCTCTGGGCGCGCTCGGACGGCTCGGCCGACCGCGCGCGCAAAACCGTCGAGAAGGCCTGCGGCCGGCTGGGCGACGACGTCGACGCCGGCAACGTCAAGGTCGGCATCGACCTCGACGCCCTCGGCGCCGCCACCGCGGTCATCGAGGCCGTCGTCGAGGAGCCGGCCACCAAGGCCGCCATCTGGGCCGACCTCGCGAAGGTCGTCGACGGCGACGCGCTGCTGGGCTCGACGACCTCGTCGCTCTCGGTCCAGACGCTCGCCGCGGCCAGCGGCGCGCCCGAGCGCTTCGTCGGCCTGCACGTCTTCAACCCCGTGCCGCGGATGAAGCTCGTCGAGCTGGCGTTCCCGGTCGAGGCGTCCGCCGCCACGCGGGCGCGCGCCACCGGCCTCTGCGAGGACCTCGACAAGACCGCGGTGATCGTCCCCGACACGCCCGGCTTCGTCGTCAACCGCCTGCTCTTCCCCTACCTCTTCTCCGCGGTGGCCTACCAGGAGGAGAGCGGGCTGACCGCCGAGGCGATCGACACCTGCATGCAGCTGGGCGCCGGCCACCCGATGGGCCCGCTCGCGCTGCTGGACTTCGTCGGCCTCGACGTCTCCAAGGCCATCGGCGAGGCCATCGGCGCCTCGGTCCCCGCGTCGCTGAACGCGCTGGTCGCCGAGGGCGCGCTGGGCCGCAAGAGCGGGCGCGGCTTCTACACGTACGACTGAGCGGTGCGGCAGGCTGTGGAGCCCATGAGGCTCCACAGCATCCCGTACTCCACCAACGTCGCCCGGGTGACCATCGCGCTGGGGCTCAAGGGCCGCGTGCCCGACGAGATCGTCCAGCACGCCCCAGGCGACCGCGCCGCGCTCATCGCGCTCTCCCGCCAGCCGCTCGTGCCGGTGCTGGAGACCGGCGACGGCCAGGTCCTCACCGACTCGATGCCGATCGTCGAGTGGATCGATCGGACGTGGCCGCAGCCGCACCCGCTCTACCCCGCCGACCCGGCGCGGCGCCGCGAGGTCGACGGGTTCATCACCTTCTTCAACACGGTGTGGAAGGTCGCGCCCAACGCGATCGCCGGCGAGCGGGCGCGACCGGAGCCCGACGAGGCGCGGATCGCCGCCTGGGCCGCGCAGCTGCGCGGCTGGCAGCACGGGTTCGACGCGCTGCTGCACGGGCGGCCCTACCTCTTCGGCGACACGCCGGGCGCGGCCGACGTCTGCGCCTACCCGTTCCTGCACTTCGCCCGCTCCGCCGACCCCGGCGACGACGACGATCCGTTCCACCACGTGCTGCGCGAGCACCTCGCCCAGCACGCCGGCGAGCACGAGAACCTCGCCGCGTGGATCGAGCGCATGGCCGAGCCTCCCCAGCTCTCGCCAACCCTCCCCGGCCCGGCTGATCCTGGACCGGGGAGTTTTTAGGGACGCTTCAGGAAGGAGGCAGACAATCGCTTTTGCGAACGTACTCGCACGTGCACCTCCTCCCAGAAGCACAACCCGACCCGCTCATCAGGCGGGTCGGGTTGATTAAAGGGCCAGCGTGTTACGCACAGGTTGAGATGCGTGCCACATGGGCGGGCAGGCCACTTCGGGCGGCCGGTCCAGGAGACCAGACCGACCGCCACGAAGAGCGTGTTGCTGGGCGGCACCGCCCCGGCACCGCCGAGCCACCCGACTTGCCGCGGCGCCGTCCCACCAGCGCAGCGACACGGCTCCGCTCCGTCCGTCCACTTCGCGGAGCCGTCGTTCGAGGGCTCAAACGGTGAGTTCGCCGGGAACTGGCGGTTGGATCAACCGGAACGCTGTTCGTTGCCTGACGTCGAGCTCTGCTGAGCCCGGCGCTCGCGGATCCGCACGGCCTCGATGCGGTTCTCCCGCACCGACTCCACGCGGATCGAGTAGCCGTCGGCGGTGATGGTGTCGCCGCGCTTGGGCAGGCGCCCCAGCTCGCCGAAGACGAAGCCGCCCACGCTGTTGTAGGCGTCACTGTCGACCGGCAGGTCGACGCCGTAGTCGACGAGGTCGGTGATCGCCACGTGGCCGCGGACGAACCAGTCGCCGTTCGCGAGCCGGCGGACCTCGCCGCCCTGCGGGTCGGTCTCGTCGTCGATCTCGCCGACGACCTCCTCGATGATGTCCTCGACCGTGACGATCCCCGCGGTGCGACCGTATTCGTCGATGACCACGGCCAGCGAGGACCGCTGGCGCTGGAGGTCGGCGAGCAGGTCGTCCAGCGGCTTGGTCTCGGGCACGATCGGGACCTCGCGCACGAGCGACTCCAGCGACGCGTTCGGGCCTTCGACGAGCAGCAGCTGCGCGAGCGCGTTGGTGTGGACGATGCCCTTCACGCGGTCGCGGTTGTCGTCCTCGGTCACGACCAGGCGCGTGTGCCCGGAGGACACGCACCGTCGCAGCGCCGTCTCGACGTCCTCTGAGGTGTCCACGGTCACGACCGCCGGCGCGGGCGTCATCACCTGGCGCGCCTGCTGCTCGTGCAGGTGGAAGACGCCGGTCAGCATCCCCGCCTCGCCCGGGTCGAGCTTGCCGCCGGTCAGCGACACCTGGATCAGCACGCGCAGCTCCTCCGGCGACTCGGCCTCGTCGAGCTGGCCGGACGTGCGCACGCCGATCATCCGCAGGATCCCGTTCGAGGCCGCGTTGAGGATGTGGATGAACGG
>DASYBY010000087.1:0-3585 GCA_036500525.1 Baekduia sp.
CCGCGAAGCGCTCCTGTGGCGAGCCGAGCGCGGTCAGCAGCCGCCGCATGCGGTCCAGGCCGAACCGCATGCCGAACAGCTCCAGCGATCTCAGCAGCCGCTCCGCCTCGGCGATCGTCATCGCCGCCGGCGCCACTAGAGGGCCTCCAGCTCCACCCGGAGGCGCTCCAGCTTCTCGCGCTCGGCCGCGACGACCGCGTCGGGCGCCTTGTCGACGAAGCCCGGGTTCGACAGCTTGCCCTCGGCCCGCTTGATCTCGGCCTGCAGCGTGCGGCGCGCGACCTCGATCTTGGCGGCGGCCTCGGCCGGGTCGACGCCCTCCAGCAGGAAGACCTCGGAGCCCGCCACGGGGATCACGGCGACCGGCTCGCGCCCGGCGTCGTCGGTCGGCGTCAGCCGCGCGAGGCGGGCGACCAGCGGGACGAGGCCGTCGAGGCCGTCGAGCCGGGCCTCCAGGAACGCGCCCGGCTTGACGCCGCCGGCGTCGCGCCACGAGCGCACCGCCTGCACGGTCGCGATGACGCGCTCGATGTCGCCCTCCGCCGCGGTGTCGCGCTCCAGCGCCTCGCCGTCGGCGCGCACGTAGGCGGCCAGCAGGCCGGCGTCCGGCCCGCCGACGCCGTGCTCCCACAGCTCCTCGGTCACGAACGGGATGATCGGGTGGGCCAGGATCAGCGTCTCGCGCACGACGTGCAGCAGGTGGCCGCTCAAGGCCTCGTCGAACTCGCGGCCCTTGATGAGCTCCAGGTACCAGTCGCACAGCTCGCCGTAGACGAAGTCATACAACCCGAGCGCGGCCTTGGAGAAGTCGAAGGTGTCGATGCGCGCCGCGAAGTCGGCCTTGGCCGCCTCCAGCCGCGACAGGATCCAGCGGTCCTCGACCGGCGCGCCGGGGCCCGCCGGGGCCGGCGCCGCGCCCTCGGCGATGTTCATCAACAAGAAGCGCGTGGCGTGGAACAGCTTGTTGGCCAGCGCCTGGCCCTGGGCGACCTTCTCCTCGCTGAACCGCACGTCCTGCGTCGAGGACATGGCCAACAGGCCGAACCGCACGCCGTCGGTGCCGTAGGACGGGAACGTGCCGCCCTGCGTGAAGACGGGCGGGCGCGGGCCGCCGTCGATGAGCGTCAACGGGTCGATGCCCGTGCCCAAGGACTTGGACATGCGCCGGCCGTCGGGCGCCTGGATCACCGAGTGGATGTAGACGTGCTCGAACGGCACGTCGCCGGTGAACTCCAGGCCCATCATCACCATGCGGGCGACCCACAGGAAGAGGATGTCGCGCGCTGTGGAGAGCACGTCGGTGCGGTAGAACGCCCGCAGATCCGGGGTCTCCCGCGGCCAGCCGAGCGTGGCGAACGGCCACAGCGCCGAGCTGAACCACGTGTCCAGGACGTCGGACTCGCGCTCCCAGCCCTCGCCCTCGGGCGCGGTCTCCCCCACGTAGGTCTCGTCGCCGCGATACCAGACGGGCAGCTGGTGGCCCCACCACAGCTGGCGCGAGATGCACCACGGCCGGATGTTCTCCAGCCAGTCGATGTAGCGGCGCGACTGCGACTCGGGGTGGATCTTGACGCGGCCGTCCTTGACCGCCGCGATCGCCGGCGCGGCCAGCTCGTCCATCTTCATGAACCACTGCAGCGAGATCAGCGGCTCGATGCGCCGGCCGCTGCGCTGGCTGAACGGCACGGTGTGCGTGTAGGGATCGCGGGCGCGCAGGAGCCCCTGGGCGTCGAGCGCGGCGACGACCGCCTCCTGGGCCTCGGCGACCGTCATCCCCGCGTACTCGGCGACGAGGCTCGTCATGAGCCCGTCCTCGCCGATCGCGCTGAGCTCGGGCAGGCCGTGGCGGCGCCCGATCTCGAAGTCGTTGGGGTCATGCCCGGGCGTGATCTTCAGGCAGCCGGTGCCGAAGTCGGTCTTGACGTACTCGTCGGCGATGATCGGCAGCTCGCGCCCGACCAGCGGCAGCGTCACGGTCTGGCCGATGAGGTGCTTGTAGCGCTCGTCGTCGGGGTGCACGGCGACGGCGACGTCGGCCAGCATCGTCTCCGGGCGCACGGTCGCGACGACGACCTCGCCGCTGCCGTCGGTCAGCGGGTAGGCGATGTGAAAGAGCGTGTCGTGGGCCTCGCGCTCCTCGACCTCCAGGTCGCTGATCGCCGAGCCGGAGCCCGGATCCCAGTTGACCATGTAGTTGTCGCGGTAGATCCAGCCCTTGTTGTACAGGTCGACGAAGACCTTCAACACGGCCTCGACGTAGCCCTCGTCGAGCGTGAAGCGCTCCTCCTCGTAGTCGAGGGAGGCGCCGAGGCGCTTGAACTGCTCGACGATCGTGCCGCCGAACTCCTCGCGCCACTCCCACGTCTTCTCGATGAACGCGGCGCGGCCGATCGCCTCGCGCGACGTGCCCTGCTCGACGAGGCGCTTCTCGACCTGCGTCTGCGTGGCGATGCCCGCGTGGTCGGTGCCGAGGATCCACTTCGCCCGCCGCCCGTTCTGGCGGTGGTAGCGGATCAGCGTGTCCTGGATCGACCCGTTGAGCGCGTGGCCCATGTGCAGCGCGCCGGTGACGTTCGGCGGCGGGATCGCGATCGAGAAGTTCTCCTGCGCCGTCCCCTCGGGGTCGGGATGGAACAGCCCCGAGTCGAGCCAGCGCTGCACGATGCGCGGCTCCACCTCCGAGGGCTCGAAGCGCTTGCGATCCTTCAGGCTCATGGAGCGTCGCAGTGTATGGAGGGCGCGCCGCGGACGAACAGCCGCCTGTACGCGATCTTGCACGCTTGTACGTGGTCACGTACAGTGAAGGCCATGACCTCCTCTGAGCTGCCGCACGAGTGGGACGCCACGACCTACCAGCAGGTGTCGACCCCGCACCAGAGCTGGGGCGCCGAGATCCTCGACCGCCTGCCCCTGCGCGGCGGTGAGACGGTGCTCGACCTCGGCTGCGGGACCGGCCGCGTGACCGAGCAGCTGCTGGAGCGCCTGCCCGACGGGCACGTGATCGGGATCGACGCCTCCGCGACGATGCTGGCGGAGGCCGAGCAGCGCCTCGGCGGCGACCGCACGACGTTCCTGCAGTCCGACCTGACCGTCTTCACCGTCGACGAGCCGGCCGACGCCGCCGTGTCGAGCGCGACCTTCCACTGGATCGCCGATCACGACGCGCTCTTCGCGCGGGTGCGGGCGGCGCTGAAGCCGGGCGCGCCGTTCGTCGCGCAGTGCGGCGGGCGCGGCAACGTCGCCGCGGTCCTGCGCGCCGCCGACGCCGTCGGCGCCCGCGAGCCGTTCGCGCCGTCCTTCGCCGGCTGGGCGGGTCCGTTCAACTTCGCCGGCCCCGAGGAGACCGAGCAGCGGCTGCAGCGCGCGGGGTTCGCCGTGGAGCGGTGCTGGCTGACCGACTCCCCGCAGTGGCCCGATCCCCTGCGCGGCTTCCTGCAGACCGTGACGCTGGGCGCGCACGTCGACCGGCTGCCGGCCGACCTGCAGGACGCCTACCTCGACGCGGTGGTCGCCGAGCTCGGGCCCGACCCGGTCCACGACTACGTGCGACTGAACCTGGTCGCGACGGCGGTCTAGCGCCCTACC